>JAGWXP010000042.1 GCA_018969845.1 Lysobacteraceae bacterium
CCGGACGCCTGGCGGGCGATTTCGCCCGTCTCCAGCGTGACCTGACGATTTCCGTACTGGAACGACTTGCTTATCTTCGCCATGATTTTTCCCGATTACCTACGCAGGCCCAGACGCTCGATCAGAGTCTGATAGCGGCCGGAATCCGATTGCTTCAGGTAAGCCAGCAGCCGACGGCGCTGGTTGACCATCTTGAGCAGGCCGCGGCGCGAGTGGTGATCCTTCTCGTGCTGGGCAAAATGCTGCGACAGGTGCTCGATGCGCGCGGACAGTAGCGCGACCTGCACTTCCGGTGAGCCGGTGTCGTTGGGGGCGCGGCGATAGTCCGCAATAACCTTGCCGGTTTGTTCGGTGGAAAGCGACATGTGTGATTACCTTTGCTGTTGCGTACGGCGCGTATCAGCCAGATCCGATGGATCGAGCGCGACCCGCGTCAGAGCCAGGGACGATTCCCGGGGTGGAAAGCCGCTTATTGTAACCGGATTTTCCGGCTCGCGGGAAATCGACTCATTCCGCAGCGGCAAAACCACGGACGACAACAACGGTGCCATCCGGATCCAGGCGTACCAGCGCGACCAGCCGCCCCTGCCCATCCAGCGCCCGGCCCAATGGCATGGGTCCAAGGTCGGGCAGCGCAAAACGCTGACCGTGGCGCAGACGCCTGACCTGTTCCGCATCCAGAGGCAGCGCCGGCAGCGCGCCGACGCCCGCTTCGACCGGCAGCAGCAGGCGATCCAGCGCGACGGTTCCTGCCGTGGCGAAGACGCTCTCCAGTTCGTCCAGCGTGTGCATGACCTGTTCCCGGAACGGCTCTACCCATTCCCGCCGCAACGCGGTCAGATGCGCGCCGCACCCCAGACGCTCGCCGAGATCTCTGGCGAGACTGCGCACATAGGTGCCGGAGCCGCATTCGACGCGCAAATGCAGGACATCACCGTCGCGGCTTTCGAGCTCCAGTCGGTGGACTTCGACTTCGCGCGGCGGCACCTGAACGTCCTCGCCGCGTCGCGCACGCTTGTACAACGCCACGCCGCCCTGCTTGATTGCCGAATAGGCCGGCGGGATCTGTACGCTGTGTCCGCGCAAACCGGCCAGCGCCGACTCGATCGCGGCAGCGTCCAGTTCGGGAACCGATCGCGCCTGCACGATCTCGCCTTCGGCATCGTCGGTCGTCGTGGTCGTGCCGAGCCGGCATGCGGCGGCATACGCCTTGCGCGAACCGAGCAGGTAGCTGGCGACCTTGGTCGCCTCTCCGAAACAGATCGGCAAGAGTCCGGTAGCGAGTGGATCCAGGCTGCCGGTGTGCCCGGCCTTGGCTGCGCCGTAAAGGCGTTTTGCCAACTGCAACGCGCGGTTGGAGCTGATTCCTGCAGGCTTGTCGAGGAGCAGGATGCCGGAGATATTGCGATAAACTTTCATTGCTCGTCATTCCGGCAGGGACTGCCGGAATCCAGACGCCAGGGATGGCGGCAGCTCGCGAATTCTGTTGCATTCACGTCGATGTGACTGGATCCCGGCAATTCAAGCCGGGATGACGTCCTATCTAGCTTTCCCCGCGCAATAGCGCCTCGATGCGCTCGCCGCGATCCACCGAATCGTCGTAACGGAAACGCAGTTCCGGCACGCGGCGTACACGCATGGTCTTCGAAAGCGTCATGCGCAAATCCTTGGCCATCGCCTTTAGCGCCTTCACGCCATCTTGCGCCTGATCCGGCACTAGGGCGGTGACGTAGATCGTGGCCACGTCGAAGTCCTTGCTGACTTCGACGTCCGACACGCTCATCGAAGGCAGCGCGTTATCGCGCACCGCATCGTGCACCAGCGTGCCGACGAGGCGGCGCAGTTCGGCGGACAGGCGATCGGAGCGAGTGAAGCTGCGCGCTGGCATCAGAGTGTCCGTGCCACCTCGATACGCTCATAACACTCGATTTGGTCACCTGGCTTGACGTCGTTGTATTGCTTGACGCCGATGCCGCATTCCATGCCGTTGCGCACTTCGTCGACGTTTTCCTTGAAGCGGCGCAGCGATTCGAGTTCGCCCTGGAAGATGACGGTGTTGTCGCGCAGCACGCGGATCGGCTTGTGGCGCTTGACCACGCCCTCGATCACCATGCAGCCGGCGATGGCGCCGAACTTGGACGAGCGGAACACGTCGCGTACCTGGGCGGTGCCGATGATCTCCTCGCGCACTTCCATGCCGAGCAGGCCCGTGGCGACCTGCTTCACCTGGTCGATCACATCGTAGATGATCGAGAAATAGCGCAGGTCGGCGCCGTTGGTTTCCAGCACCTTGCGCGCGGTGGCGTCGGCGCGCACGTTGAAGCCGATGACTACCGCTTTTGAAGCAACCGCCAACGTGGCGTCGGATTCGGTGATGCCGCCGACGCCGGAGGCGATCACGTTTACCTTGACCCTGTCGTTGCCGATCGCGGTGAGCGAATCGCGCAGGGCTTCGACCGAACCTTGCACGTCGGCCTTGACCACGAGGTTCAACACGCGCTGTTCGTCGCCCTGACCCATGGTCGATATGACGTCTTCCATGCTGCGCATGGCCGTTTTCGTCAGGCGCGTATCGCGACGTTTGGCTTCGCGTTCGGACGCCACCTGCTTGGCCAGGCGTTCATCCTCGACCACGACGAAATCGTCGCCGGCATTGGGTACGCCGGAAAGGCCGAGCACCTGCACCGGAATCGACGGCCCGGCGGCTTCGACCGATCGTCCGCTCTCATCGAACATCGCGCGCACGCGGCCGTACTCGACGCCGCAGACGAGAAAATCGCCCTTCTTCAGCGTGCCCTGCTGAACCAGTACGGTGGCGACCGGGCCGCGGCCTTTGTCCAGGCTGGACTCGACCACGACACCGGTGGCGAGGCCATCCTTGACCGCCTTGAGATCCATCACTTCGGCCTGCAGCAGGATCGCATCGAGCAGACTGTCCACGCCCTGACCGGTCTTCGCCGACACCGGCACGAACTGCGTGTCGCCGCCGAAATCCTCCGACACGACCTCGTGCTGGATCATGTCCTGCTTGACCCGATCCGGATTTGCCTCGGGCTTGTCCATCTTGTTGACCGCCACGATCAGCGGCACGTTCGCCGCCTTGGCGTGCTGGATCGCCTCGATCGTTTGCGGCATCACACCATCGTCGGCGGCCACCACGATCACGACGATGTCGGTGAGCTTGGCCCCGCGCGCGCGCATCGCGGTAAACGCGGCATGGCCCGGCGTATCGAGGAAGCTGATCACGCCCTTGTCGGTCTTCACGTGATAAGCGCCAATATGCTGGGTGATGCCACCGGCCTCGCCCGCCGCGACTTTGGTGCGGCGGATGTAATCGAGCAACGAAGTCTTGCCATGATCGACGTGACCCATGATGGTCACCACCGGCGGCCGCGGTTCCTTGTCGCCCTGCACTTCGACTTTTGCCAGCGTCGTCTCGGCGGTTTTTTCCTGCGCCTGCACCGCGCTGTGGCCGAATTCTTCGACTACCAGCACCGCCGTATCGTGATCGATCACCTGATTGATGGTGGCCATCACGCCCATCTTGAACAGCGCCTTGACCACATCGGCGCCCTTTACCGCCATCCGCGAAGCAAGATCGGATACGAGGATGGATTCGCCCAACGGGACTTCGCGCACCATCGGCGCGACCGGTTTTGAAAACGCGTGCGCGGCCGAACCTCCGCGCATGGGTTCGGCCTGTTTGCGCGGTTTTTTCTTGACCGCGCCACGGCGCGCGTGGCCTTCGTCGGACAAATGCAGCTCGGCGCCGAAATAGCGCGGGCCGCCTTCGGCATCGCCTTCCACGGGCATGCGATGCGATCCGTGCTTGGCCTTGGCGTGGCGGTGTGGCGTGCTTTCCGGTTCGCCGCGACCACGATCCGGACGCGTTTCGTGTGGGCGACGCGGCGCCGGGCGTTCTTCCTTGGCCGGTTTTTCCGCCTTTTTCGGCGCATCCTCGGCACGCTTGGTTTCGGTCTCGGCGCGCTGGCGCGCCTCGTCCGCGGCGCGCCGCGCTTCCTCGGCGGCCGCGCGCAATTTCGCTTCTTCTTCCCGGCGGCGCAGATCCTGGGCCTTGAGCGCGGCCTGCTCGGCCTGATTCCGGGCCTGCGATTCCTGCAACTTCTTCAGCGCATCCTCGCGTTCGGCGCCGACCTCCTGTGTCTCCACCACGGTGCTGCGTTTGACATAGGTGCGCTTGGCGCGCACTTCCACGTTCACCGTCTTGCCGCGCGCGGCGCCCTGATTCACGGTCAGCTCGCTCAGGGTCTTGCGCTTGAGCGTGATCTGGCGCGGCGCCGAATCCTCCTCGGCGGCCTTCTCGCCTTTGCCGTGCGTGCGCCGCAGGAAGCCCAGCAGCTTCACCTTCTGCGTACTGGATACGACCTGATCCGGGTCGGAGAATCTCATGCCGGCCTCGTCGAGCTGGGTCAGCAGCTTGTCCACGCTCATGCCGAGCACGACGGCGAGTTGCTTGATGGTTACGTCCGACATGATGTGTTTCTCCGTGAGCGTATCGCGCGTGAGGGTTGCGTCCGGACTCAGGCCGCGTGTCCGGCGCGCGCCGCCATGATCAGTGCGCCCGCGCGGTTCTCATCCATGCCATCGATGGCAAATTCCATCAGTTCGTCGGTGGCGAGATCGGCGAGATTCGCGCGCGTTATGACGCCGTGTTCGGCCAGCGCGAAGGCAGTGGTTTCGTCCATGCCATCGACCGCCAGCAGATCCTCGGCCGGCTTGTTGTCCTCGATGTCTTCCTCCACCGCGAGCGCCTCGGTCAGCAGCGCATCGCGCGCGCGCGCGCGCAACTCCTCGACGATGTTCTCGTCGAAGCCTTCGATCGCGAGCAGCTCGCCGGTCGGCACGTAGGCGATTTCCTCGACCGTGGTGAAGCCTTCCTGCACGAGGATGCCGGCGATTTCCGCATCGACTTCGAGTTTGTCCTGGAACAGCGTGCGCGCGGCTTCCTGCTCGGCTTCGGATTTCAGCGCGACCTGGTCCTGGGTCATCACGTTGAGCTGCCAACCGGTGAGTTTGCTCGCCAGACGCACGTTCTGGCCGCCGCGGCCGATCGCCTGCGAGAGCTTGTCCTCGGCCACGGCGATGTCCATCGAGTGCTTTTCCTCGTCCATGATGATCGACTGCACTTCGGCCGGCGCCATCGCGTTGATCACGAACTGCGCCGAATTGTCGTTCCACAGCACGATGTCGATGCGCTCGCCGTTGAGTTCGTTCGACACCGCCTGCACGCGCGAGCCGCGCATGCCTATGCAGGCGCCGATCGGGTCGGTGCGGTTGTCGTGCGCGAGCACGGCGATCTTGGCGCGGTCGCCCGGATCGCGCGCGGCGCCCTTGATCTCGACCAGGCCCTGGCCGACTTCCGGCACTTCGAGCTTGAACAGCTCCATCATGAATTCGGGCGCGGTGCGCGAGACGAACAACTGCGGCCCGCGCGGTTCCGGACGGACTTCGTACAGATAACCGCGCACGCGATCGCCGGCGCGCACCGCTTCGCGCGGGATCGCCTTGTCGCGCGGAATATAGGCCTCGGCGTTGCCGCCCAGATCGAGATAAATGCTGCCGCGCTCAACGCGCTTGACCACGCCGGTGAGCAACTCGCCGATGCGGTCCTTGTAGGCATCGACCACCTGCGCGCGCTCGGCTTCGCGCACGCGCTGCACGATCACCTGCTTGGCGGCCTGCGCCGAGATACGGCCGAAATCGGGGTTATCGATCGGCTCCTCGATGAACTCGCCGACCTGGATGTCCGGATGCGTATCGACCGCGTCCATCAGGCGCAACTGGCGATCCGGCGATTCCATCACCACGTCGTCGGCCACCACCTCCCAGCGACGGAAGGTCTCGTAGTCGCCGCTGTGCTGATCAATGGATACGCGCGTGGCGACATCCTCGTTCGAATAGCGCTTTTTCGCCGCGGACGCGAGCGCCGCCTCCATCGCCTCGAAGATGACGTTCTTGTCGACACCCTTTTCATTGGCGACGGCATCCACGACCAGAAGTAAGTCTTTGCTCATGTTCCTGTCTCTATCGTCTATTAGTCTCGTCATTCCGGCATGGAGTGCCGGAATCCAGAAGCCACGGACGGCAACACATCCACCCTTGCGGCATCCTTGCAGTCTGGATCCCGGTATTCCCTGCCGGGGTGACGCTCCAACTACGCGTTATCTTGTCTTCTTGCCTTTTCCCGGTTTCCCCGCCGGTTCCTCGTACTGCGGCACCAGCTTGGCCTTGTGGATGTTGGCGTGCGCGATGCGCACCGGCGTTCCATCCTGTTCCAACAGCACGTCCTCGCCTTCCACGCCAAGGATGGTTCCCTGGAAACGCCGGCGTCCGGCGATGGCGAGATTCACTTCCACCTTCGCCGCCCGTCCGGCGAAACGCGCGAACTGCTCCGGCGCATACAACGGGCGATCCAGTCCCGGCGACGATACTTCCAGCGTGTAGCGTCCGGGGATCGGATCGTTCACGTCGAGTGTCGCCGACACCTGGCGGCTGACCGCCTCGCAATCGTCCACCGTAACCGCACGACCGGCTGCGTCGATGTACACGCGTACCAGTCCGTTGCCCTGCGACGGACTGTATTCGACGCCGAGGCATTCCAGGCCCAGATCGGTCACCACCGGCATCAGCAATTGGGTCAATTCCCGGTTGAACATGGTTTTTCGCGGGTACAAAAAAAGGCCGCAAGGGCCTTTCCTGGTCCGCCGTTGTCTCGCATCCAAACATCGGCTACGCGCATCCTGCGCTCGTACTTTTGCAATCATCCCTGATTGCGAGAATCACAAAGCGGATGTCCTATCCGCACTTTTCAATTACGTTGGTAGCGGGGGCAGGATTTGAACCTGCGACCTTCGGGTTATGAGCCCGACGAGCTGCCAGACTGCTCCACCCCGCACCAGGGGAACGCGTATTCTAGCGGAGTGCGAGCGTTTTGCGCAACCGCATCACAGGCCGAACGCGCGGTAGCACCAGCCGATCAGCGGCCCCCACAGCACGCCGAGCGCGATCAGGGCGAAGCCATTGATCGACAGCAGCCAGCGCAGCGGCAGATCCTGCGGCAGCACCAGCGCCGACTTGTCGGCGGGCGCATCGAAGTACATCGCCTTGACCACGCGCAGGTAGTAGAAGCAGCCGACAATGGCCATGCCGATGGCGATCATCGCCAGCCACAGGAAACCGGCGTCGATCGCGGCCTTGAGCACCAGCAGCTTGGCGAAAAAACCCCACAACGGCGGCACGCCGGCGAGCGAAAACATTGCCAGCAGCATGACGAAGGCGTACCACGGATTGCGCTGGTTGAGTCCCTTGAAGTCGTCGATCATCTCCGCCTCGAAACCGGCGCGCGAAAGCAGCAGGATCACGCCGAAAGCCGCGGTGGTCATGAACGCGTAGCAAATCGCGTAGAACATCGCCGCGGCGTAACCCGATGGCGTTGCGTTGAGCAGACCCAGCAGCAAAAATCCCATGTGCGAGATCGTCGAATACGCAAGCATGCGCTTGATGTTGGTCTGGGCGATGGCGACCAGGTTGCCGATGATGAGCGACAACGCGGCAAGCGCGGCCAGCATCTGGCTCCAGTGCGGCGCGAGCGAACCGAGGCCGCTGTCGAGCAGGCGATAGGCCATGCCGAACGCAGCGAGCTTGGGCGCGGAGCCGATGAAGATCGTCACCGCCGTGGGCGAGCCTTCGTAGACATCCGGCAACCACATGTGGAACGGCGCGGCGCCGAACTTGAATGCGACTCCGACCACCACGAATACGAGACCGAACGCGAGCAGTGTCGGATGCTGGGCCAGTCCGTTCACGCCGACGCCGCCGACCTGGCGGATCTGCGCCAGATCCAGCGTGCCGGTGGCGCCGTAGATCATCGACAGGCCGTACAGCAGCAGGCCCGACGCGAGCGCGCCGAGCACGAAGTATTTCATCGCCGCTTCCGAGGCGACGCCGGAATCGCGATGGATCGCGACCAGCGCGTAGCTCGACAACGCGAACAGCTCCAGCCCGAGGTAGACCATGACGAGGTTGCCGGCCGACACCAACAGCAGCATGCCGAGCGTGGAAAACAGCGTAAGCGTGTAAAACTCGCCGACGAAGAGCTTGCGCTCGGCGAGATACCGGCGCACGAACACGAACACCATGGCGACGATGCCGAGGATGAACACCTTGAGCACCGCAGCCACGGTGTCGTGGATGTAGGCGCCGTTGAACGCCAGCCGCGCCGGATCGTGATCCGCCAGCACCAGTCCCAGCGTGCCGAGCAGCGCCGCGATCGACAGCCAATGCGTCACCGCCCGTTGCGACTGTTTCAGGAACAAGTCGATGAACAGGATCGCGCAGGTCGCGCCGAGCAGGAAATCCTCAGGGGCGAGAACGATAAGGTCGTGGAGGTTGAAGTTCATCGGCAATCCAGTCTCACATCTTCACGGTCAACTCTTCACGACCAGCAACTGGTCGACGATGTGCTTGACCGAAGCATCCATCAGGTGGGTGAGCGGTTCCGGCCATACGCCAAGGATCAGCACGCCGGCGGCGAACAGGCCCAGCACCAGCGCTTCACGCGGGTTGATGTCGCGGAGCTTGGCGACGTGATCGTTGGTCACCTCGCCCCAGATCACGCGCTTGACCAGCCACAACGTGTAGGCGGCGCCGATGATGAGGGTGAACGCGGCGCCCGCGGCAATCCACGGATTCATCGCGAAGCTGGCCAGGATCACCATGAACTCGCCGACGAAACCGCTGGTGCCGGGCAGGCCGCAGTTGGCCATCGAGAACAGCACCCAGAACGCGGCGAACCAGGGCATGGTGTTCACGACGCCGCCGTAGTCGGCGATCATGCGGGTGTGCATGCGCTCGTAGAGCACGCCCACGCACGTGAACATCGCGCCGGAGACGAAGCCGTGCGAGATCATCTGTACCATCGAGCCCTGCACGCCCAGATATGCTGCTTGCGTGTCGCCGGATACACGCATCAACGCGAAGGCGATGAACAGACCCAGCGTCACGAAGCCCATGTGCGCGACGGACGAGTACGCGATGAGCTTTTTCATGTCTTCCTGTACGAGGGCGACGTAGCCGACGTAGAGAATCGCGATGATCGACAGGGCGATGATCAGCCAGGCGAATTGCTGGCAGGCGTCGGGCACGATCGGTAGCGAGAAGCGGAGGAATCCGTAGCCGCCGATCTTGAGCATGATCGCGGCCAGGATCACCGAACCGCCGGTCGGCGCCTCGACGTGCGCGTCGGGCAGCCAGGTATGTACCGGCCACATCGGCACCTTGATCGCAAAACCGAGCAGGAAGGCGAAGAACAGCCACGCCTGCTGCGTAGCGGACAAATGCAGCGCGGTCAGTTGCGACAGTTCCCACGAATGCGCGTGCAGGTAAAGATAGATCAGGCCGATCAGCATGAAGATCGAGCCGAAGAACGTGTACAGGAAAAACTTCAACGTGGCATAGACGCGACGCGGGCCGCCCCAGATGCCGATGATGACGAACATCGGGATCAGCATGCCCTCGAAGAACACGTAGAACAGCAGCGCGTCCATCGCCGCGAACACGCCGATCATCAGGCCTTCGAGCACGAGGAAGGCGGCCATATACTGGTTGACCTTGTCGTGCACCGCATCCCAGGCACCCAGCACGACGAGAATCGTGGTGAACGTCGTGAGCAGGATCAGGGCGATGGAAATGCCGTCGGCGCCGAGATGGTAATTGGCGCCAATCGCGGCGATCCAGACATGGCTTTCCTGGAATTGCAGCGTGCCGGCGCCCGCGTCGTAGCCGGTCAGCAACGGGATGCTGACCGCGAACACGAGCACAGACACGGCCAGCGCAAGCCAGCGCGAGCGGTTCGCGTTCGCGCCGCCGGCAATGGACACCAGCACGCCGCCGGCGATGGGCAGCCAGATCAGTAGCGAGAGCAGGATGGAATCGGAGGTCATGTCGTTACGTCCCTGGTCTAGACTCGAACCACCCACCACAACCCGCCCAGCAACACCACCAATCCGAGAATCATGGCGAACGCGTAGGTATACAAGTATCCCGACTGTACCCAGCGCACCGTCGCGGCGATGCGGCCGACACCGGCCGAAGTGCTGTCGATCAGGATGTTGTCGATGACGCCGGTATCGCCGCCCTTCCACAGGCCGCGGCCGAGCGCGATCCCGCCGCGCGCGAATACGGCTTGATACAACTCGTCAAACCAGTATTTGTGGTCGAGCAGACTCCACAGCGGATGCAGCGCCTTCTTCGCGCGATCGGCCAGGGCGGGATTGAACAAATAAATGTAGGTTGCGACGGCGAAACCGGCGAACGCCAGCCAGAACGGCGGCGCGGTGAAACCCGCCAGCATGGTCGCGAACGGCCCGGCGAACGCGTCGCCGCCGTGTTCGGCCGCGCCGCTGATCGCCGTGCCGAAATAATTGCCATGCAGGATAGCCCCCACCGTCATCCAGCCGATGACGACGGACGGAATCGCGAGCAGGATCAGCGGCACCGTCACCACCCACGGCGATTCGTGCGGCGCGTGCGCCAGATGCCCCGGCTGGTGATGCCCGTGATCGCCGTGACCATGGGGCTTGCCGTGATCGATCACGAAGCGTTCCTTGCCGTGGAAGGTCAGATACAACAAACGGAAACTGTAGAACGCGGTGACGAACACGCCGAGCAACACGCACGCGTACGCATAGGTCGACGCGGCGCCCATTTGCGATTCGTGCACCGCTTCGATGATCGCGTCCTTGGAGAAGAAACCGGCAAACCCCGGCATGCCGACCAGGGCCAGGGTGCCGATCCACATCGTGATCCAGGTAATCGGCATGTAGCGGCGCAAGCCGCCCATGTAGCGCATGTCCTGCTCGTGGTGCATGGCAATGATGACCGAGCCCGCGCCGAGAAAGAGCAAGGCCTTGAAGAAGGCGTGCGTCATCAGATGGAAGATGCCGGCAGCGAAGGCCGAGGCGCCGAGCGCAGCGGTCATGTAGCCAAGCTGCGACAGCGTGGAGTACGCGATCACGCGCTTGATGTCGTTTTGCACGATGCCGATCAAACCGGTGAAGAATGCCGTGGTCGCGCCGATCACGAGCACGCTCGACAACGCCGTCTCCGACAACACGAACAGCGGCGACATGCGCGCGACCATGAAAATACCGGCGGTGACCATGGTCGCGGCGTGGATCAAGGCCGAGATCGGCGTCGGGCCTTCCATCGAATCGGGCAGCCACACGTGCAGCGGCACCTGCGCGGACTTGCCCATCGCGCCGACGAACAGGCACAGGCAGATCACGGTCGCGGCCGCCCACGGCGTCGCACCGAGGATGTCCAGGGTCTTGCCGTTGAGGCTGTCCGCGTGCGCGAACACCGTGGCGTAATCCAGGGTGTGGAAGAAATACAAAACGCCGGCGATGCCGAGGATGAAGCCGAAATCGCCGACGCGGTTGACCAGAAATGCCTTGAGGTTGGCGAAGATCGCGCTCGGCTTCTTGAACCAGAATCCGATCAGCAGGTACGACACGAGGCCCACCGCTTCCCAGCCGAAGAACAGTTGCAGGAAATTGTTCGCCATCACCAGCATCAGCATCGAGAAGGTGAACAGCGCGATATAGCTGAAGAAACGCTGGTAGCCGGGATCGTCGGCCATGTAGCCGATGGTGTAGATGTGCACCATCAGGGACACGAATGTGACGACGACCATCATCAGCGCGGTCAGCCGATCGATCAAAAAGCCAATGTGCGTAGAGAAATCGCCGACCTGGAACCAGGTGTAGACGTTTTGGTTGAACGTCGGCGCGCCGCCCCAGACGAGCTGGTACAGCACGTAGAACGACAACACGCAGCTCACGCCGACGCCGGCGATCGTCACGCTGTGCGCGCCGACGCGGCCGATCGGGTTGCGCAGCAAACCGGCGATCAACGCACCGGCAAGCGGCGCGAGGGCGATGAGGAGCAACATTGTCGGATTCAAACTCATGCTCTGTTTCCGGCATCCTTCAGTATCTTCACATTCCGAGCACACACCTCGCTGCGCTCGGGCCGTTGCTAAGCTCGGCCATCCGCATCCTGCTTCGGGCGTTCGTTCTCGCGCGACATGCGTTTCATCGCATGTCGCATGCGCTCGACCTCACCCCTTCAACTCGTCCATCTCGCCGACATTGATCGTCGCGCGATTACGGAACAGCACGACCAGGATCGCAAGACCGATTGCCGATTCGGCCGCCGCCACGGTCAGGATGAAAAACACGAACACCTGTCCGGCAGCATCGCCCAGATAGCGCGAGAACGCGACGAAATTCATGTTCACCGCGAGCAGCATCAACTCGATCGCCATCAGCAGAACGATCAGGTTTTTTCGATTGATGAACACACCGGCCACGGCAATGCAGAACAGCACCGCGCCAAGCACGATGTAATGTGCGAGTGTGATCATGGTGTGGCCTCGGATTTGGCCGCAACATCCCGAACAGCGCTGGGCATTTTGACGATGCGGACGCGCTCGCTGGCCTTGACCGCCACTTGTTTCGATGGGTTTTGCGATTTGATACCGACGCGCTTGCGCAAAGTCAGCATCACCGCTGCGATCACGGCAACGGTCAGGATCACCGCCGCGATCTCGAACGGCAGCAGGAAGCGCGTGAACAACGCCTCGCCCAGCCAGGCGGTGTTGGAATGTCCGGCCGGATCAGCCGGCGGCGCGATCTGCATGCTCCTGACGCCGATCAGCATGAGCATCTCGGCGAGCATCACCGCCGCCACCAGCACGCCGACGGGCAGAAAACGGATAAAACCCTCGCGCAGCGGCTCGACCTTGATGTCGAGCATCATCACCACGAACAGGAACAGCACCATTACCGCGCCGACGTAGACCAGCACCAGCGCGATGGCGAGGAATTCCGCCTGCATCAGCAACCACAGTGCCGATGTGGTGAAGAAGCACAGCACCAGCAGCAGCGCCGCGTGCACGGAATTCTTCACCGCGATCACGCCGAGCGCGGCGAGCACGAGGACGGCGGCGAAGACGTAGAAAAGGATCAGGTTCATCGTCGTGGCATCCTCAGCGGTACGGCGCGTCCTGCATGCGCGCGGCGGCGATCAGCGACTCGAAACGGTCGCCGATGGCGAGCAACTGCGGCTTGGTGACGATGCTCTCGCCGCGCTTCTCGAAATGGTATTCGTGGATGTTTGTCTCCACGATCGAATCGACCGGGCAGGACTCCTCGCAGAAACCGCAGTAGATGCATTTGAACAGATCGATGTCGTAGCGCGTGGTGCGGCGCGTGCCGTCGGCCCGCCGTTCGGAGTCGATCGTGATCGCCAGCGCCGGACACACCGCCTCGCACAGCTTGCAGGCGATGCAGCGCTCCTCGCCATTCGGATAGCGGCGCAGCGCGTGCAGGCCTCGAAAACGGTTCGACTGCGGAATCTTCTCCATCGGATAGCGCATGGTGTACTTCGGCTTCACCATGTACTTGCCGGTCAGGGCCAGACCCTTGAACAACTCGATCAGCAGCAGGCTCTTGAAGTAGCGCAAGACGCGGTTCATTGCGCGCCTCCCAGGCCGAACCAGCCGAAATACACCATCACGCCGGCCATACCGATCCACACCAGCGCGATGGGAATGAACACCTTCCAACCCAGGCGCATGATCTGGTCATAGCGGTAACGCGGGAACGCGGCGCGGAACCACAGATACATGAAGGCGAAGAAGAACGCCTTGGCGAACAGCCACCACCAGCCGGCCACGCCGAGGATCGGCCAGCGCTGCGGAAACGGCGACAGCCAGCCGCCGAGGAACAGCACCGAGGCGAGAAAGGAAATCAGGATCATGTTCGCGTATTCGGTGAGGAAGAACACCGCGAACGGTGCGCCGGAATATTCGACATGGAAGCCGGCGACAATTTCCGACTCGCCTTCAGCCATGTCGAACGGCAGGCGGTTGGTCTCGGCCACGCCGGACACGAAGTAGATCACGAACAGCGGCAGCAGCGGCAGCCAGAACCACGACAACAGTCCGTGTGCGCCTGCCTGCGCGCGCACGATGTCACTCATGTTCAGACTGCCGGCGCAGATCAGCACGCCGACCAAGGCCATGCCGGCAGCGATCTCGTAGCTCACCACTTGGGCGGCCGAGCGCATCGCGCCAAGCATTGCGTATTTCGAATTCGACGCCCAGCCGGCGATGATGATGCCGTACACGCCCATCGAGGTCATCGCCAGCACATACAGCAGCCCGGCATTGGCATCGGAAAGCACGACGCGCTGGTCGAACGGAACCACCGCCCACCCCGCGAACGCGGGCACGAGCGCGATGAGCGGCGCGAGCACGAACAGCAGTTTGCTCGACCTGGCCGGCAGCAGATATTCCTTGAACAACAGCTTGAACACGTCAGCAAAGGTCTGCGCCAGGCCCGCCGGACCGACGCTGTTCGGTCCTATGCGCACATGCATCCAGCCGAGCACCTTGCGTTCCCACCACACGTAAAATGCGACCGCGAGGATCACCGGAACGGCAACGCACAGGATGCAGATCACCAGCCAGACGACGAGCCCAATGTCGCCGTAGCCGAGAATGTAATTGCGCAACGGCTCGAACACGTTCATGCCCTCGCCACCGTGAGCGCAGCGCCCATCGGCGGCAATGCGCACGTTTCCGGCCTGGCGGATTCGATCCATGCCGCGCCCTTGGGCACTGCACGCGAAATCACGACCGGCAACACCACTTCCGCGCCGTTGCCGCAAACCCTTGCCGATGCGTCCTGCGCCAGACCGAGTGCCAGCGCGTCTTGAGGATTCAACGCCACGCACGCCTTTCCGGTCAACGCGTGCGCTTGCAACGCCGGACAGCGGCGCAGCACCTGGTCGGTGCGATAGATCGGCACCGTGGCGACGCGCTGCAGTCCCGCACCCGTGGCGGCTCGCGGCGCCAATCTGCCGGAATGCGGCATTGTGGATTTTGCGGCAAGTTTCGGCGCGACGAGATCGCGCACTTGCGCGAATTCGGTGAAATCGAATCCGGCCACGCCCAGCGCCGCGCCGAGCGCGCGCAGCACCTTCCAACCCGGCCGTGCCTCGCCCGGGGCGCGCGCACCGGCCTTGAGCGTCTGCACTATGCCGTCGACATTGACATAGCTGCCTT
>JAGWXP010000043.1 GCA_018969845.1 Lysobacteraceae bacterium
CCAGCTCACGTTTGCGAAATCGAACCAGAAGGCGTTGGCAAAGCAGCTGGATCAGGCCGAGCAGCGCTTCAAGGTCGGCCTGTCGGCGATCACCGACGTGCAGCAGGCGCGAGCCAACTACGATTCCGCCGTGGCCCAGACCATCCAGGCGCGGAACGGCGTGGACAATGCGCGCGAGGCCATGGTGCAGATCACCGGCAAGGACTTCGGCGACCTCAAGAAATTGCGCGACGACCTGCCGCTGGACAAGCCCAGCCCGGACAATCTGCAGGCATGGGTCGATCTGGCTTTGAAACAAAGCCCGGTTCTGGCTTCTTCGCAGTTCTCGCTGAATGCGGCCCAGGACAATGTGTCCGCGGCGCGCGCCGGCCACCTGCCCACCCTTTCCGCCTCGTTGGTGCGCACCGATACGCCCTCCTGGGGCACGCGCAGCAGCGAATTCGGCGGCACCAGCGTTGGCAGTTTTCCCGGCAACGGCTGGAACGGCGACACCACCATCGGCGTGACCTTGAATGTGCCGCTGTTTACGGGCGGGCTGGCGAGCTCGCAGGTACACCAGGCCGTATTCCAGCGCGATGCCGCACAGGATCAACTCGAACTGACCCGGCGCGGCGTCGTCGCCAGCACGCGCAATGCCTATCGCGCCGTGCTCGCCGGCATCAGTGAAGTGGAAGCAAACAAGCAGGCCGTAGCCTCGGCGGAAAAATCGCTGGAAGCCACGGAGGCCGGCTTCGAGGTCGGCACCCAGACCATCGTCAACGTACTGCTGGCGCAGCAGGCGGTCTTTCAGGCGCAGAGCGCCTACTCGTTGGCGCGCCACCAGTTCGTGCTCAGCGGCCTGCAACTCAAGCAGGCGGCCGGCGAGGTATCGATCAAGGACATCGAAGCCGTCAACGCCTTGTTGCAGTAGGCGCCGGTCCCAGCAGGCGCCGATTCAGCCGGCGCTATTCGTCCCGGCAGGCGTGTCGAGTACTCTCGCAACGATCTCCAGGGTGCGCAACACGCCCCCCTGTTCGCGCTCGAACGCCGCACGCGCGGCGGTGCCCAGGCGCTTGCGCAAAGGGGCATCGGCGAGCAGTTCGATCACGGTGGCGCCGAGCTCGTCCGCATCGGCAATGCGCAGCGCCGCACCGGCATCGATCAGACTCGCGGTGATTTCCACGAAATTGAACGTCTGCGGTCCGACCACGACCGGCACCGACAGGGCCGCCGGTTCGAGCACGTTGTGCCCGCCGATCGGCACCAGCGAGCCGCCGACGAAGGCGACATCGGCCGCCGCATAGAAGCGCAGCAGTTCGCCCAGCGTATCGATGACGAAACACTGTGTATCCGAGGCCGCCATGCGATCCTCGCTGCGCGTGCGCGTGGCGAATCCGGCCTCGCGGCATTCCTGCACGACCGGCTTGAAGCGTTCCGGATGGCGCGGCACCAGCAGCAGCAGCGCATCCGGAAAACGGTGCAGCACCGCCGCGTGCGCTTCGAGTACCGATTCTTCCTCGCCTTCGTGCGTGCTTGCCGCAATCCACACCGGGCGACGCGCACCCCATGTCGCGCGCATCTGGTGCGCTTGCGCGTCGAGCTCCGCCGGCACGCTCATGTCGTACTTGAGATTGCCGAAAATCCCCAGCCGTTCCGGTTCGGCGCCGAGGTCGCGCAGGCGACCGGCGTCGGTGGCCGATTGCGCGGCGACGTAGCGCGCGCTGGCCAGCGCGCTCTTCGCCAGCGGCCGCACCGGGCCGTAGCCGCGGAAACTTTTCTCCGACAGCCGGGCGTTGGCGACGATCAGCGGGATGCTGCGCGCCTGGCATTCGAAGAACAGGTTCGGCCAGATCTCGGTCTCCATCACCACCGCCAGGCGCGGACGCACACGCTCGAGGAAACGCCGGATCGAGGCCGGCAAGTCGTAAGGCAGATACACGTTGAAGACGCGCTCGCCATAAACCCGGCGCACGCGCTCGGAGCCGGTCGGCGTGACGGTGGTGATCACGAACGGGGTATCCGCGTAGCGCTTCATCAGCGCGTCGATCAGCGGCATGGCCGCATTGACCTCGCCCATCGACACGGCGTGAATCCAGATGCTGTCGCGGATTTTCGGATCGCGGAAGAAACCGAAGCGCTCGCGCCAGCGCGAGAAATATTCCGGATAGCGCAGGCCGCGTATCGCCAGCCGGTACAGGATCACCGGCGTGAGCAAATACATGGTGACGGTGTAGATGAAGCGGCGCAGGCGCATGGCGTCGTTATTGCGAGCAATGCAAAAGTATAACGGTGTAGCCCGTCATTCCGGCATGGAATGCCGGAATCCACAAGCCATGGATGGCAGCTCTAAGCAGCGTACGGAATCACATCCCTGGGTTCCGGACCCCGGCAATCCATGCCGGGGTGACGTCAATCTCATTCCATTCGTCGTCTACAATCACGGCATGTCGAAACTATCATCGCCGCGCTATTGGCCGTCGTGGATCGGCCTCGGCGTGGTTCGTCTCATCGCCAGACTTCCCTACCGGGCGTTGCTGTCGCTCGGCCGCGGACTGGGCCATCTCACCGCGCGACTGCCCGGATCGCGGCGGCACGTGGCGCAGCGCAACCTCGCGTTGTGTTTACCGGAACTAGCCGATGCCGAGCGCGCGCGCCTGCTGCGCCGCAATCTCGCCGATCTCGGACTGATGTTTGCAGAATTCGCCTTCGCCTGGTTCGGCTCCGATCGCGCGATCGCTGGCGTGCCGTGCGCGATCCAAGGCATGGAACACCTGGAACGCTGCCGCGCGCAGGGCCGCGGCGTGCTTCTGGTCGGCGCGCATTTCTCGCATCTGGAACTGTGCGCGCGGCTGGTGTCGCAACGCATTCGCATCGCCGGCATGTACCGGGTGATGGACGACCCCGTGTTCGAGCGCGCCGTGCTGCGCGCACGCCTGCGCTACGCGGAGGCGATGTTCACCAAGGACGAACTGCGCGCCAGCGTGAAATACCTCAAGCGTGGCGGCACGCTCTGGTACGCGCCCGATCAGGACATGCGCGGCAAGGATTGCGTGTTCGCGCCATTCTTCGGCATAGCCGCGTCCACACTCACCGCCACCCATCATCTGGCACGCTTGTCCGGCGCGGCGGTGATTCCGTTCTTTCATCGCCGCGAGCCGAACGGCGGCTACGCGATCCGCCTCGAAGCGCCGCTGGAAAACTTTCCATCCGACGATATCGTCGCCGACACCACGCGCGTGAACGAGAACATCGAACGCATGGTGCGCGAAGCGCCGGAGCAATACCTGTGGGTGCACAAGCGCTTCAAGACGCGCCCGCAAGGCACGCCGCCGGTTTATTGACGTTCGCGCCGCCGCGCCTCATACACCTTCGCGTATTTCAGAAACACGTAGTACGCGCCGGTCGCGGCGCTGATGAAACCCGCCCAGCCATTGAGGAAATAGCGTTTGAAAATGTACTGGCGCAGGAAGAACACCGGCGGATAGGCGACCATGCGCACACCGAGGAAACGCGGCTTGCGGCGCAGCTTGTCCACGACGACGCCGGTCGAATAGGCGTTGATCTTGGCGACCTTGGTGGCGACGTCCGGCTCGCCGTAATGCAGGAATACGGCGCGGCGCAACGTGCGCACCGCGCCATCCGTTTCCGGCGCGGCATGCACGGCCGCCGCGTTCATGCGTACGCGGCGGCGGTCGATGAGGCGCAGATGCGTGTTCGTCCAACTCCGGCGGTGCTGGAAGGTCCAGAACATCTGCTCGCGCCGCGGCAGGCGGAATCCGGCCGCAGCGGGCTGATTCAATGAGACATGTTCCAGCGCGCGTTCGATTTCAACACGCGCTGAATCCGTCAATACTTCGTCGGCGTCGAGCAGCAATACCCAATCGTGAGCCGCCTTGTCGATGGCCGACTGTTTCTGCGTCGAATAATCGCGGAACGCTTCCATGAAGATGCGCGCACCGTGGCGGCGCGCGATGTCGACGCTGGCGTCGGTGCTGCCGGAATCGAGCACGACGATATCATCGGCAAAAGCGGCGCTGACCAGGCATCGCTCCAGCGTCGCCGCGCTGTTGAACGTGGTGACAACGAGCGAGAATTTTTCACGCGCCCGCGTCATCGTCCGCACCCAGCGCCGCACAATACAGCGCGAGCAGCCACCACAACAGCAGGCCCCACCACGCCGAATAGAAGGCGAGGTGCGTGTTCAGCGGAAACGTCATCGCCGCCAGCGCCAGCGCCGGCGCGAGTGCGCGTTCGCGTGCCAGCGCGTCGGCACGCCGCCAGGCGCGAATCGCGCAGAAAGCACCGATCAGCCACAACGCCAGGCCGACGCTTCCGGTTTCGCTGAGCACTTCGAGCACGATCTGGTGCGCGTGGTAGGCGCCTTCGTCGGTCCGCGCGTTGACGAAGGCGTCGCCCGGTTGCGCGTAGTGCGGATAGGCGTAGCGGAATCCGCGCACGCCCACCCCGGCCAGCGGATGCGCGGCGATCATGCGTGCGGCCGTACTCCAGATGCGCATCCGTCCCGCCGACGCCGTATCCAGCGCCTGCTCCGAGCCTTGCAACGCAAGCAGGGTACGGTCGAAGCGCAGGTCGAAGCGTCCCGAATGTTGCCAGGCGACGGCGATCCCGAACACTGCCGCACAGGCGGCCGCCAGCGCCCATGCCGCAAAGCGCAGCGGCGCGCGCGTCTGCATCCAGACGAAGGCAAGCGCAACCAGCGCATACATGATCCAGGCCGCACGCGAACCGGCAAACAGGATCGGCATCAACTGGAATGCGAAGGCCAATGCCAATCCGCGCCAACCCCAGCGCTTGCGCGCCGCGATGAACACGAACGGCGACAGCACCGCCAGCACCGGCCCGAGCTTGAGGTTGCCCGCGCCGAAGATGCCGGAAAGACGGTCCGCGGTTTCCGCGCCGGCGAGACTGAAGCCGGTGAGGATCTGCACCCAGGCATCGAGCAGCCAGAGCAGCACGATCGCGGCGCAGGCATCGGTCAGGCGCGACCACCATGTGACCTTGCGCAGCGCCAGACACGCAAACAAGGCAAACGGCAGCAAGCGCAGCAGCGCGGCGACCGTGCTCCAGGTTTTTTCCGGCGCCACCGCAGCCGGCGCGGAGGCCAACGCCGCCAGCCAGTAGCAGCCGAACACGATTGCTGCAAGCCGCACACCGGCATGCGTGCGCACGGTTGTGCGTTCACGCCAGGCGAAAATCAATCCGCCGATCGCGCCGATCGCCAACGGCGCTTCCGAACTGCGCCCGACCGGCAGAAGAACCAGCACGCCGAGCACGATCCACAGCGGCCACAGGGTCTTCATTGGGCGATCTGCGCGTACAAATCCAGCGTCGCGGCCTGCATGTCGGCGAGGCGGAAGCGCTTGAGCGGCGCGATCGGCGGCGCCAGGCGCAACAATTCCGCGGCACGTTCGACCAGGCGCGTGATATCGCCCGGCGGCACGCGCCCATCCGGATACAACTCCGCGAGCAGCTCGCCGACGCCGCCGTGGGCGTAGCCAAGCACCGGCCGGCACAGGGCGATGGCCTCGATGACGGTGCGGCCGAACGCTTCGGGTTTGGTCGATAGCTGCAGCACCAGGTTCGACACCGCGTAGATTTCGCGCACGTCGTCGCGCGGCGGACTGATCGCCATGCGTTCGGCGACGCCGCGCTGTTGCGCCAGCGTCCGCAATTCGCGCAGATATGCTTCGCGTCCGGGTTCTTCGGCGCCGAGTAGCAGCAGCCTGCAATCCAGACCGCGCGCGACCAGTCCGGCAAGCAGCTCGATCGCATCGGCATGGCCCTTCAGGCGCGTGCCACGACCGGGCAAGGTCAACAACAGACCGCCGGCCAATTGCGGGAAATGTTCGGCGAAATCCCGCCGCCAGGCATCGTCTGGCGCGTAACCGAACGGAAAATCCGCCGGATCCACGCCGCGCGGAATCACCGTCAACCGCGACGGTTCGACGCGCGGATAGTGCGCGAGCACATGGTCGCGCACCGTGTTCGACACGCAGATCACGCGCTCGCCGCGGGTCAGGATCGCGCTGTACCAGCCCGGCGAATTCAGGCCGTGCACCGTAGTCAGGAAATGGGGTTTCGGAGCCGGCGGTTTGGGCGCGGACATCTTCCGCAGCGCACGCCAGGCCAGCCACGCCGGCAAGCGCGAGCGCGCGTGCACGATATCGGGCGCGAGTTGCTCGAACAGACGGCGCAAGCTGCCGACATGCCGCACCGTGACCGGCGATTTGCGGCCGATATCCAGCGCGATATGTTCGCTGCCCTGCGCGGTCAGGCGCTCGACCTGACGGCCACCCGCGCTGACCACGACGGATCGGTGCCCGGTCGCGGCCAGCGCCGCGCCGATCTCCAGCGCGGAACGCTCCACGCCGCCGGCATTCAGGGCCGGCAGTAATTGCAAGACCGTCAGGCGCCGCTGCGTCACGCGACGGCCTTCAATCGGTCAATGTGTACACGGCGCTGCAGTAAGGACATTGCGCGGTGCCGGTGGCTTCGATCGCCAGATAGACCCTGGGATGTGAATTCCAAAGGCTCATGCCCGGCATCGGGCAGGACAGCGGCAGATCGGCATGGGTGACGTTGTAGCGATGCTCGGCGTTGGCCGGAATCAGCCGGACGGCGGGGGCGGCGGAAACGGATGCGGCGGTGGCGGACATGGACAATTCCTGCGGCGGCAGTGTGATGCAACAAGTCTAGCAAGATGCGCACCAGCGCGCGTGCCTTGCGTGAAACCGATCACGCCGCCGCCGCGACCCGACACCGATTCCCTTTCATCCGGAACCGGGTAATATCAATATGCAGGGGTTCAACGGGGAGGAACGGTCGTGGATTTCAACAAGCTCATCGCGCGCGTCAAGAACATTCTGCTGACGCCAAAAACCGAATGGCCCGCGATCGCGGGCGAAACGGAAACCGTACAGAGCCTGTACTTGAACTACATTCTTGTACTGGCCGCCATACCTGCCGTATTCGGGTTCATCAAGACCAGCATCATCGGCAGCGGTGCATTCGGCATCACCGTCCGCGCCAGCATCGGCGCCGGCATTACCCACATGATCATTCAGTACGTACTGACTCTGGTCATGCTGTTCGTGATGGCATTGATCATCGATGCGCTGGCCGGCACGTTCGGTGCGCAGAAAAATCAGGTGCAGGCCCTGAAAACCTCGGCCTACACCTACACGGCAAGCGCCATAGCCAGCATCGGACTTATCCTTGGTTTCGGGCTCGGAATGCTGATCGGCCTGGCCGGCCTGATTTACGGCATCTATCTGTTGTACCTGGGCTTGCCGAACACGATGAAATGCCCGCCGGAGAAAGCGGGCGGTTACACGGCCGTGAGCATCATCTGCGCAATCGTGCTGTGGTGGATCATTGGACTGGTAACCGTCGGCATCGTCGGCACGTCCATGCTCGGTGCCGGTGGCTTTCATATCGGCAGCAACAGCGGCTTCAGCCTCGACGGCAGCGGCAGCAGCGTTACGGTTGATTCCAGCAGCGCGCTCGGCAAACTTGCCGCCATCGGCCAGAAGATGGGGGAAGCTGGTCAGAAGATGGAAGCCGCGCAGAAATCCGGCGACGCCAACGCGCAGGCACAGGCCGCCGGACAGATGCTCGGCACGGTGCTCGGCGGCGGCTCGCAGGTCGAGGCCCTGGCGCCGGACGCGATCAAGGCTTTCGTGCCGGACACCCTCGCCGGCCTGAAACGGACGTCGGTTTCCGCCGAACGCAACGGCGCGATGGGCATGCAGGTTTCCGCGGCGAACGCCACCTATTCGGACGGCCAGCATAGCCTGCATCTGGAGATTGCGGACAGCGGCAGCGCCAAGGGCATCATGGCGCTGGCCGGCGCCGTCGGGGTGGAAGCGGATAACGAAACCGACCACGGCTACGACAAGACCTACAAGCAGGATGGCCGCCTCGTCCACGAACAATGGAACACGCAAAGCAAGTACGGCGAATTCAGCATCGTCCTGGGCGATCGGTTCAGCGTGAAGGTCAGTGGAAATGCCGACAGCATCGACCAGCTCAAGGCCGCAGTCGGCAGCATCAACCTCGCCGGCCTGGAAGCGTTGAAGAACCAGGGCGTGAAGAGCCAGTAGGCAACAATTCGTCATTCCGGCAGGGACTGCCGGAATCCAGGTGCCAAGGATGGCGTAACTCGCAACGGCAAAAACTCGGATCCGTGTGCTCTGGATGCCGGCAGTCCCTGCCGGCATGACGAACTAGAATCTACTTCGCCAGATCGGCCGACAAGGTGATATGCACGTGCACCTCGTCGCTGACCATCGGCACGTACTTGCCCATGCCGAAATCCGAGCGTTTGAGCGTGGTGTCGGCGTCGAAACCGGCGCTTTGTGTGCCGATCATCTTGTTCTCGCCGATCTTGTTGATATGCGCATGCAAGGTCACGGGTTTGGTCACGCCGTGCGCGGTCAGGTCGCCGGCGATGTCCAGCGTATCCGCACCGGTCTTGGTCACCTTCGTGCTCTTGAACGTGACATCCGGGAATTTCGCCGCATCGAAAAAGTCCGGCGTCTTCAAGTGCTCGTCGAGCTTGGGCACGCCGGTGTGCAGGCCGCTCAGCGGCATGTCCACCTTCACGGACGATTTGCCCCAGTCGGCCTGATCGATGACGACCGCGCCCTTGATGTCCTCCAGGCGCCCGGTCGGATTGGAAAATCCGAAATGATTGTAGGTGAACGACACCTGGGTATGGGTCGGATCGATGGTAAAGGTCTGCGGCGCGGCGAAAACCGGGGCGCTCGCGGCGAGCAGGGATGTCAACAACAAGCGGCGTAGCAGCATGATGATCCTCCTTTGACGACGCTGGGGAAATTGCAGCGGAAAGTGTAACGCGCCAAGCGTTAGACTTGCCGTAATCGTCATGGGATCGGCATGATGCGGAAAATCTTGCACGATGTGCCCAACGTGACGACCCCGCCAAAACCTGCCTGCTGGATCGTGACCGACGGCGCCGCCGGCAACGAACGCCAGGCGCGCGCCTTGGCGCAGGCCATGCGGGTCGAAGCGGACGTCCTATGCGCCGGTCTGCGCGGACCTTGGGCATGGTCGGCGCCGCGCATGACTTCAGGCTTGGGTATCGGCGTCGCGTCAGAATTGCGCCAGCGCCTGCGCGCACCGTGGCCGGCATTGGTGATCGGCTGCGGCCGCGACGGCGCGCTGCTCGCGCGCTGGCTGCGCCACGCCAGCGGCGGCAAGACCTTCACCGTGCAAATCCTCGATCCGCGCATTGATCCGCGCCATTTCGATCTTGTCGTCGCGCCGCGCCATGATGCGCTGGAAGGCGCCAACGTGATCCCGACCATCGGCGCGCTCAATCCGGTGGACGCGGACTGGCTCGCCGCGGGCCTGGCGCGCTTTGCCATGCTGGCGCAGTTGCCGCGGCCGCGCACGGCGGTGCTGATCGGCGGCGCGCGGCGCGGCCTGGACATGGACGGCATCTGGTTCGACACATTCCTGTCCCGCATCAACGGCCTCGCCGAACGCGACGGCGGCAGCGTTCTCGTATCCACTTCGCGACGCACTCCGGATGTGTGGCGGCGCATGTCGCGCGAACGACTGCGCGCGGACTGCGTGCATTTCTGGAATGGGCCCGAAGACGGCGAAAATCCTTACCCCGGCTATCTTGCCGCCGCCGATCGCCTCGTCGTCTCGCCCGATTCGGTGAACATGTTGTCCGAGGCCTGCGCCACCGGCAAACCGGTAGTCACGCTGCTGCCGGACTCCGCCCGTGGAAAATTGACCGATTTCCACGCCGAGCTGCGCGCCCAGGGCTGGTTACATCGGCTCGATGCCGATGTGGATTTTTCCACATTGCCGCAACCTCCGCCACTGCGCGAACTCGCCGCCGTCGCGAGCAAGGTCTGGCATGGTCTGGAATCGACGCGGCCGGACGTCGTCGCGGCACTGACGGGCGATTGAATCAGGCGAAGCGCAACCCGGTTTCCATCGCGACGCGCAGGACGGTCCGCGTCAGCCGCTCCAGTTCCGCATCGCGCACGGCCAGGCGCGGACGTGCGTCCAGGGTGCAGTCCAGCCCGCGTTTGAGCAACACGGCGTGCGCCTGCGTCAAGTCGCGGGCGGCCTCGGTGGCGAGAATGCCCGCGCGCGCGCAAAGTCCGATCAATTCGGCACTGTTGCCGCTGCCCAGCAGCTCGCAGTGTTCATGGGCGTGCAACAACACCAGCGTTTGCAGGATGAATTCGATGTCGAGCAGCGCACCCGCACCCTGCTTCAGATCCAGCATCGAATCGGTGGAACGGTCGCGTTCGGCACGCCAGCGTGCGCGCATGACCCCAACCTCGGCCAGCACCTGCACGCGATCGCGCGGCTGCGCCAGCCAGCGCGCGCGCAAGGCGGCGAATCCGGCACACGCTTGCGCGTCGCCCGCGATCGGCCGAGCGCGCACCAGCGCCTGCGATTCCCAGATCCAGGCGCGTTCGCGCAGGTACTCGGCGAACGCCTGCATTCCGACCACGAGCAGGCCTTTGCCGCCATCCGGACGCAGGCGCACGTCGACGTCGTAGAGTTTTCCTGCGCGCGTTTGCGTCGTCAGCCAGTGCACCACGCGCTGAGCAATGCGTGCGAAATAGCGCGCTCCCTCGATTGGCCGTGCGCCGTTGCTTTCAACCTGGGCCAATGCGCCGTCGTAGACAAAGACGAGATCAAGATCGGAAGCAAAACCGAGTTCTGCACCGCCCAGGCTGCCGTAGCCGATCACCGCGATGCCGCCGGGCAAGCGCCCGTGTGTGTGCGCCAGGTCCGCCTCGGCCAGATGCAAAGCCCGCGCAACGACGGCCTGCGCCGTTTCGCTCAGCGCCCGCGCAGTTGCCACGGCGTTCGCGCCGTCGCGATAGGCCAGTCCGATCCGGAACGCGGCACTGTGCTTCTCCTCCTGCAGGATTTCGATCGCGCCCTCTGCGTCGCCGGGATCGACCTGAGCCAGACGCCGGGCCATTTCCGCATCGAGCATCGAGCGATCCGGCAAGGAATCCGGGGATGCGGGGGCGAGCAGGTCGTCGAGCAGCAACGGATGCGCGATGACGCGTTCGGCGAGCAGCGCGCTGCCCGCGAACACCTCGACCAGACGCGCTCGCGCCACCGACTGTTCCTCGAGCAGGGCCAGGTATGCCGAACGCCGCAACACCGCATGCAGCAAACGCACGAGTCGTTCCAGGCAGATGCTCGGCGCGGCGCTGGCCGCCGCGGCTTGCAGCAGATGCGGCAGCACTCGATCCAGGCGCGCGCGCCCGCGTGCCGACAGCGCGCGGGCGCCGGGGCCGGTGGCGAGCGCGTGCAGGGCGGCATGCAGATTTTCCGCATCGGCGAACCCCAGCGCGGCCAACTGTGCGAACTGCGCGCCGCCCTCGATAAAACCCTGCCAGTACCTCATTGCCGCGTCCACGCCGGCGGTGGGCGCAGGCTGTCCGGGACCGAGCCGCTCGGCGAATTCTGCCGCGACCTGAGCGCGCACTCGCGCCAGTTCGGTGTCCAGCGCGTTCCAGTCCGGCATGCCCAGTGCAACGGCCAGACGCGATCGTACGAAGGCATCGTTGGGCAGGCCGTGGGTCTGTTCGTCGCGCAGCATCTGCACGCGGTTCTCCACGCGGCGCAGGAAGCGATACGCCTCGCGCAGACGTTTTGCGCTTGCCGCCGAAAGCGCGCCGCGGCGCTCGCAGGCGGCCAACGCCGGCAGCAGTCCGGTTTCGCGCAAAGACGGCTCGCGTCCGCCGCGGATGAGCTGCAGCAATTGCACGACGAATTCGATTTCGCGAATGCCTCCCGGCCCGAGCTTGAGATTGGTAGCGAGATCTTTGCGCGCGACTTCGGCATCGATCAGCGCCTTCATCTCGCGCAAACCGGCGAAGGCGGTGTAATCGAGGTAGCGGCGAAAGACGAACGGACGCAGCGTTTCGAGCAGGCGCTTGCCGGCGGCAATGTCGCCCGCGACCGGCCGCGCCTTGATGAAGGCATAGCGCTCCCAGTCGCGGCCCTCGCGCTGGTAGTACTGTTCCATCGCCGCGAACGGCAAGGCCACGCGCCCGGCGTTGCCGAAAGGGCGCAGACGCAGATCAATGCGGAACGCGTAACCGTCGACGGTTATCTCGGCGAGCAGCTTGACCAGCAGCTGACCCAGCCGCGCAAAGTACGCCTCATTGGCGAGCGGGCGCTCGCCGTCGCTGACGCCGTTGTCCGCGAACGCGAAAATGAGGTCGATGTCGGAGGAAAAATTCAGCTCGCCGCCGCCGAGTTTACCCATCGCGAGCACGACCAGACGTTGTGCAGCCCCCTCGGCATTGCGCGCCACACCGTGCCGGCGTTGCAGTATCCGTTCGCCGTATCCCAGTGCCGCGGCAAGACAGGTTTCGGCCAGCGCACTGGCGCCGGCCAGGGTCTGTTCGACGCCGTCCAGACCGTTGACATCGCGCCAGATCAGACGCACCGCCTCGGCGCGACGGTAACGGCGCAGCGCGGCCATCGCGTCGGACTCCTGCATGCCTGCCGGCAGCTCCAACGGCCGTGCATCGGCGTGACGCGGATCGGCCATGCGCACGAGTGCCTCCGCGCCGAGCAATTGCGGATCGCGCACGCAGGCATCGAAGGCGAAGTCGCTGGCCAGCAGCACGCGCTGCACATGCTCGGCCACGCCGGCGTCGTCGTGAAGCACTACGCCGGCCGCGCGGCAGCGCGCCAGCACCTGTGTGTAGCGGGCTTGCACGAAATCGTCGAGTTCAGCGCATGCTGACATGCACGCATTCTGCACGATGCACGTGTCCGGCACACGCCGGTTTCGTCGCGGCAGGATGCCCGATCCGGCAAGCATCCAGAATGCAAAAACCCGCCGCGATCGCTCGCGGCGGGCCACCCTCCCCCTCATGCGTGAGCGCCTTTCATACGCGAACGGCACCGCTTTGCCACGCCGCGGCGCAGCAATCGCAATAGAATGACTCCATGCTCGACCGTATTCCGCCCAACCGGCCGCAAACGGTGGACGCCTTGTTCGACGCGGTCTTTGCCGCGGCGTACCGGCACAAACTCACGCTTGCGCTTCTTCCTTGAACGCCTCGACCGGAATGCAGGCGCAAAACACGTTCTTGTCGCCGTAAACATTGTCCACGCGCGCGACCGGCGGCCAGTATTTCTGCTGGCGCAGCGTGGCCAGCGGGAACGCGGCGAGTTCGCGCGGATAGGCATGTTTCCATGCGCTGGCGGAAACCGCCGAAGCGGTATGCGGCGCGTGCTTGAGCGGGTTGTCGTCCCGATCCAATCGTCCGTCCTCGATCGCGCGGATCTCGTCGCGAATCTGGATCATCGCGTCGATGAAGCGATCCAGTTCATGCCGGGACTCGGATTCGGTCGGTTCGACCATCAGCGTCCCCGCCACCGGGAAGCTGAGCGTAGGTGCGTGGAACCCGAAATCGACGAGGCGCTTGGCCACGTCCTCGGCGCTGACGCCGCTGGTTTTCTCCAGCGGACGGATGTCGAGGATGCACTCGTGCGCGACGAGGCCATTGCGGCCGGTGTACAGCGTCGGATAGTGCGCTGCCAGGCGCTTCGACAAGTAATTGGCATTGAGCAGCGCCGCTTGCGTGGCTTTCAGGATTCCCTCGCGTCCCATCAGGGTGATGTACATCCACGAGATCGGCAGGATGGACGCACTGCCGAAGGCGGCGGCGGCGACCGTGCCCGATTTCCTGCCGGGCAAGAATTCCGCCAGATGCGACTTCACCGCGCAGGGTCCCACGCCGGGTCCGCCGCCGCCGTGCGGGATGCAGAACGTCTTGTGCAGGTTCAAGTGCGAGACGTCCGAGCCCCAGCGTCCGGGTCGGGCCACGCCGCACAGCGCGTTGAGGTTGGCGCCGTCGGTGTACACCTGTCCGCCGTGCTGGTGCACGATCTCGCAGATCGTCTTGATCTCTTCTTCGAACACGCCGTGTGTGGACGGATAGGTCAGCATGATCGCGGCGAGACGATCGGCGTGTTTTTCGGCCTTGGCGCGGATATCGGCGACATCGACGTTGCCGTTCGCATCGCACTTGGTCACGATGACGCTCATTCCGCACATCTGCGCCGAGGCGGGATTGGTGCCGTGCGCGGACTCGGGAATCAGGCATACGTCGCGCTGCGCCTGACCGTTCGCGCGATGATAGGCGCGGATCGCGAGCAGGCCGGCATATTCGCCCTGCGCGCCGGCATTCGGTTGCAGACTGACCGCGTCGTAGCCGGTGATCGCAACCAGCATCGCTTCGAGGCCGTCGATGAGTTCCTTGTAGCCGCGCCACTGTTCGGTGGGCGCGAACGGATGGATGTTCGCGAACTCCGGCCAGGTCACCGGAATCATCTCGGCCGTCGCGTTCAATTTCATCGTGCACGAACCGAGCGGGATCATCGTGCGATCCATCGCCAGATCCTTGTCGGCGAGCTGGCGCAGGTAGCGCAGCATCTCGTGCTCGCTGTGATGCGTGTTGAACACCGGGTGGGTGAGGAACTTCGATGTGCGCCGCAGTTCCTGCGGAATCAGCGATGGCGCGGAAGCGTCCAGTGTATCGATGTCCGGCAACGTCGCGCCGTCGCCGCCGAAGATGCGCCACAACAGTTCGATGTCGGCGCGCGTGGACGTTTCATCCAACGAAATGCAGATGTACTCATCCCAGGCCTTGCGCAGGTTCGCGCCCATCGCCACCGCGCGTGCCATGATCGCATCGGTGCGCGCGTTCGTCTTCAGGCTGATCGTGTCGAACGCGCTTTCGTGGTGCGTCGTGGCGAAGCCCAGTTGCTTCAATCCGGCCTTGAGGATCGCGGTCAGGCGCGCCACGCGCGAGGCAATACGCGTCAATCCTTGCGGACCGTGGTAGACGGCGTACATCGACGCCATCACCGCGAGCAGAACCTGCGCGGTGCAGATGTTGCTGGTCGCCTTTTCGCGGCGAATATGCTGCTCGCGCGTTTGCAGGGTCAGTCGATACGCCTTGTTGCCCTGCGCATCCACCGACACGCCGATCAGCCTTCCCGGCATGGATCGCTTATAGGCATCCTTGCAGGCCATGAACGCGGCATGCGGGCCGCCGAAACCGAACGGCACGCCGAAGCGCTGCGAGTTGCCGACCACGATGTCG
>JAGWXP010000198.1 GCA_018969845.1 Lysobacteraceae bacterium
TTCAGGTTGAAAGTCACCGGCACGCTGGCCCAGGCGCTGTGCGCCACGCCGTTGCGCGTGGCCGGATGGAAACGCCACTTGCCCACGGCCTCACGCGCGGCGCGATCGAGGCTGCGCGAGCCGCTGGATCTTTCGATCCGGACGCCGAGCACGGAACCGTCCGCGCCGACCAGCACGCGCAGGATCACGGTGCCTTGTTCATGATTGCGCAGCGCATCCAGCGGATAAGCAACCTGCGTGCGGCTGCCGTAGGCAATGGCGCTCGGCGCGGTTTCGGTCGCGGTATTCGCAGGCGCGGCGGTAATTGCCGGCGGCGCGATCTCGGCGGTTACCGGCATGATCGCAGGCGTCGTCACGACCGGCTCGACTGCCGGCGCCACGCGCACGACGCGAGGCTGGGCCGTCAGCGGCGCCGGCATCGGTTCGACGGGAACGGGTTTGGCAGGCGTCGGCACGATGATGTCGACGACGGGCGCGATGTCGGCGTGCCGGACGATCTGTATCGCCGCGCCGGGCACGAGCAGCAAGGCGACAACCAGCAGATGCAGCGAAATGGAACCCGACCATGCGCCTACGCGTGGCCAGTTCAATTGCGGAACATGCGGAACGCGAACAGCCAGTGCGGTCATGACACGTCTCCCTGCAGAAGCGCCACGAGTTCAGGCTAGCATTGTGTCGATGCTCAAGACTGAAGAAATTGTTATCGCCGATACCGCGTGTCGGCGCGATCGCGCCGCACGGGTAGGCAAACGGCCGGTGGCTGCAGCATCGCGCCGTGCGCAATATTTCTTGGTGCGCGGTCGAATTCCGCATTCGGGCGGTCAAGCCCCAGAACGCCTAATATAGATTCAGGGCGATGATACGCATCGCATTGCATCCGAGTGTCCCCATCCCATGCAGCGGCGGGAAAAAATCATCATAGGCACGTTTCTCGCCGGGCTGCTTGGCATGTCGGTGCTGTTCGCATCGCTGGCGTGGGTGCTTTGGCGCGAATCGATCGCCGCGGAAAATGTCTACGAAAACAATCTTGCGACCATGCTCGGCGAGCGTACCGAGCGGATCATCTTCGATGTCCGCGACATGCTTGCCGCATTCGACAAGCTTCCGGTGCAGCGGTGTTCGCCGGAGCACTTGGCTGCATTGCAGAATGCCGCGGTATCCAAGCCCTACGTTCGCGGCATCGGTTTCTGGCATGCGGCGCGGCGGCTCTGCGGCGTCGGGTTCCTGCCGGATGCGGGCATCAAGCCGCGGCGTGCAGATCGCATTTACCCCAATGGCGTGATCGCGTGGTGGCCGAGCAAGCAGACCGAGGTCGGAGGCGTGGAGCTTTTTCTCATGCGTTATGGCGATTACGACGTTGCCATCGATCCGCGCCAGCTGCTTGATCTGGGTCCCTCGCGGCACCGGCAGGCCGTACTATGGGTCGACAAGCTGCGCATGGCGGCGATGCCGTCGAATGCCCGATTGCCGCCCCCCGACGCGGTACCGATCGGGGTTACTCTCAGGCGCAGCCAAGGCGTAATCGTTTCGCACTACGCGCGCAACGAAATATTGCCTATCGACATCGTGGCCAGCGAGCCGATCGGCTATTTCTGGAGCCGGCACGCTTCGCTCCTGACGCTGGGCATCGTTCTCGGTCTGCTGCTGGTGGTGGGGTGGGTCGATATCGTTTTCCGCTTCTCGCGTTACCAATTGCGGCCGGCGACCGAATTGCGCCAGGCGATCGCCGCAGACCGGATCTCGGTACAGTATCAACCGGTCGTCGATTTGCGTACCGGCGCTTGTGTCGGTGCCGAGGCGCTGGCGCGCTGGCAGCGCAAGGAGGGCGGTTGCGCAAGCCCCGCCGCGTTCATACCCGTGGCGGAGGCGGCCGGTTTGATTCAGGAGATCACACTAGCCGTGATGCGGATCACAATTCGCGATCTCGTGCGCATCGGTCGCGAGGCGGGCACGGTGAGCATCAACATCAACCTCTCACGCGACGACCTCAAGAACGATCGCCTCGGCGACGCTTTGGCGGAGGGCCTAAGAGCGGCGCGACTGGATCCGCGACTGATCAAGCTCGAGATCACCGAGCGCGCCTTGGTCAACACCGACACCGCGCGCCGGCTCATCCACAAATTCCGCGGCCGCGGCCATCAGGTGGCGATTGACGATTTCGGCACGGGCTATTCGAGCTTGTCCTATCTGCAATCCTTCGAACTTGACGTCCTGAAGATCGACAAATCGTTCGTCGATGCGATCGGCACTGGCGCCGCCACGAGCCAGGTTATCGTGCACGTCATCGAGATGGCGAAATCGCTGGGACTGCAAATCGTCGCCGAGGGCGTCGAAACCGAAGCGCAGGCGCGCTGGCTCGCCGATCAGGGTGTCTTTCACGCACAGGGTTATCTCTTCAGCCGTCCACTGGAACTGGCTGATTTCATAAAGTTCCTGCACGCGAGGCGGGCTGGCGCATGACGATCGTCAATTCCCATTGCCGGCGCCGGGCACGGATGCGTTTGGCGATGTTGACGCTCATATCGTGCACGATAGCCGCGTGCGCCGGCCACGCACCAACTCGTCCTGCGGTCGCCCAACGCGCCACGAGCGCACCGGCCGTTCGCAAACACGGCAGTTGGAGCACGGAAACGAGCGCAGCGGAAGCGAAGCGGGATTTGGCGATGAGCGAGCGCGATTCACTCAGTGCGTCGGAAGCGGGCTACTACCTGGATGTGCTGCAAGGTCGGCTCGTGCAAGTTCTCGGCGCAGACACGAAGTTGTCGCGCACGGCGGATCGCATCGGCATCGATCTTGCGCATCGCTTGAAATTCGATACCCGCAGCCCTTGGCTCGATGCGGCCGGTTGCCGGGTCCTTGAGCCGCTGGCGCG
>JAGWXP010000044.1 GCA_018969845.1 Lysobacteraceae bacterium
CGGATAGTATCCGCCGGTGCGTTTTCGCGCCCGCGCAAAATCTCGTCCGGTCAGAACCGCCCGGCACGGAAGTCCTCGACCGCCTGCACGATTTGCTGCGGCGTGTTCATCACGAACGGTCCGTACTTCGCCACCGGCTCGTTGAGCGGTTTTCCCGCAACCACGATCAGCCGCGCCGGCGCATCCCCGGTCGTGATCTTCAGGCCATCACCCTTGCCAAGCACGCCCAAATCGCCGCGCACCAGTTGCTCGGATGCGCCTTCGCCGATGCGCGCTTGGCCCTGGTAAACGTAGGCGAAACCGTTGTGCGTTGCCGGCAACGGCAGTTCGACGGCCGCACCCGCTTGCAGGCGCACGTCGAAATAGACCGGTTCGGTCGCGATGCCACTGACTGGTCCGGCAACGCCGTTCAGCGATCCCGCAATCACGCGCACCGTCGCGCCCGCAACGGGAGAGGTCTCCGGAATCGCCTCCGGAGCGATGTCTTGATAGCGCGGCGCGGTCATCTTGTCTTTGGCCGGCAGGTTCACCCAAAGCTGAAATCCCCACATCAGGCCATTTTCCTGTTCAGGCATTTCCGAATGCAGGATGCCACGTCCGGCGGTCATCCATTGCACGCTGCCGGGTGTGAGCAGGCCGCTGTTGCCCTGGTTGTCGCCGTGACGCATGCGTCCGGCCAACATGTAGGTGACGGTCTCGAAGCCGCGATGCGGGTGTTCGGGGAATCCGGCGATGTAATCGCCAGCCGAATCCGAGCGGAATTCGTCCAACATGAGGAACGGATCGATCATGTCCAGATCCGGTTGGCCGATCACGCGCGTGAGCTTGACGCCTGCGCCGTCGCTGGTCGGACGGCCGCGCACGATGCGTTGGATCTGACGCAATGTCGGCACGGCCGCATCGGGCGAGGCGCGCAGAGTGGCTGTAGTGTCCACGAAAACCTCCGAATCGGGAATTGCCCGGGATATGGGGACGTCGGCGATAATATCCAGTAAGGCAGGCCGAACCCGCGATACCATTGAGCCATGGACGCAATCCTGATAGTCGAACCGAAAGTCCACGATTTGGGCGGTTTTTCCGTGCGCCGGGTGTTGCCGCAACTGCGCGCGCGTCGCGTCGGGCCGTTCGTGTTCTTCGATCACATGGGCCCGGCGCGTCTCACGCCGGGGCAGGGCATGGACGTGCGCCCGCATCCGCATATCGGACTGTCCACGGTCACCTACTTGTTCGAGGGCGCGATCGAGCATCGCGACAATCTCGGTAACGTTCAGGTCATTCGCCCCGGCGACGTCAACTGGATGACTGCCGGACGCGGCATCGTGCATTCGGAACGCATGCCGGCCGCCGAACGCGCCACCGGCCAGGCCCTGCACGGCATCCAGACCTGGGTCGCTTTACCGCGGCGGGACGAAGAAGTCGCACCGGAGTTTCACCATCATCCGGCGGCATCGTTGCCGGTGTGGGAAAGCAACGGCGTGCGCCTGCGTCTGGTCGCCGGCGAGGCCTTCGGTTTTCGTTCGCCGGTGCACACGTTCTCTCGGTTGTTCTACGTCGCCGCGGAATTTCCGGCAGGTGGGTCGCTCGTCGTTCCCGCCGAGCACCGCGAACGCGCGGTTTACGCGACGGATGCCGCGCTGGGCGTCGGCGGGGTCGAACTGGCGGTCGCGCACATGGCCATGTTGCCGGCGGGTACCGATGTCGAGATCCGCGCGGCGCAGCCGGCGCGGGTGATCCTGTGCGGTGGCGATCCGCTCGATGGCGATCGCCATCTGTGGTGGAACTTCGTGTCCAGTTCGCGCGAACGCATCGAGAAAGCCAAGGCCGACTGGGCGGCAATGCACTATCCGCCAGTGCCGGGCGAAACCGAATTCATACCGCTGCCTCAGTATTGAGAAGGGCGGGCAGGGATGCCCGCTTTGTGTTCGCGGCGCGCAGGGAAGCGCGCACAAGATCTTCAGCGGTATTCCCGGTGGCAGGCGTCGCACGCCGCACCAACTTTCTCCAGGCCCTGCGCCAAGTCCTTGCAATCGAGCGTTGCCGGCAATGTCGCCCGCAAGCGCCGCGCATACTCGGCGAACGGCGGATCCGGAGGATCGTCGCCATAGACCGCGGTTTCGATGCTGCCGGACAATCCGCGCAACTGTTCCAGCGACGCCGTGGCTTCCGCATCGCAACGTTGCGCGCGCGCATCGGTTCGCAGCGCGCCAAGATCGTGCTGCATCACGTTCATCAGGCCGCGTGGATAGGCGTCGTGCTGGCGCAAGGCACTGACGATATTGGCGGTGGCGACGGCGCCGACGGCAAGGCCGAGCGCGAACAGGATGACAAGGCGCATGCGCCGATCCATTAGGGCAAACGAAAATGATAGCGAATCCGGATGCTAAAGTACGCGGCGATGAACATGTACCGCCCATGACGGATTCGCGTTTTGCCGGCATTGACCGGCTTTACGGAGCCGGTAGCGTCGCACGACTGGCGCGTGTGCACGTGGCCGTGGTCGGACTCGGCGGCGTCGGTTCGTGGGCCGCCGAAGCGCTGGCCCGTTCGGGTGTCGGCACGCTCACCCTGATCGATGCGGACGAGGTGTGTGTCTCCAACATCAATCGCCAGTCGCACGCGCTGGAAGGCGAATTCGGCCGGCAGAAAGTCGAGGTCGTCGCCGCGAGGCTGCGCGCGATCAACCCGGCGCTACGCGTGCACCCACGCGCAGATTTCGTGACGCTGACGAACCTGGAAAGCCTGTTCGGTGGCCGCTACGACGCCGTGATCGATGCCTGCGACGCGCTGCGCATCAAGGTAGCGATGATCGCGTTCTGCAGGCGTCGCAAGATTCCGCTCGTCGTGTCCGGCTCGGCCGGCGGGCGCCGCGATCCGGCCTTGATCGTCTCGCGCGATCTGTCCAGAACCGAACACGACGTGATGCTTGGCCTGGTGCGCAAGAAACTGCGCGACGATTTCGGCTGGACGCGCAATCCCAAGCGTTATTTCGGCGTGCAGGCCGTGTTTTCGCGCGAGAACGTCAACTATCCGCAGCCGGACGGCAGCGTTTGCAAAACGCGTCCGGCCAGCGGCAGCGAGGCGCTCAAGCTCGATTGCGGCGCAGGGCTGGGCGCGGCCATGCATGTCACCGCCACGTTCGGCATGGTAGCGGCGGCGCGCACGTTAGAATACCTGCAGCAGGCATCAGGCCCAGACAGGTAGCGCGAAAAGGCGCTTGGCGTTGGCTGTCGTCGCCTTGGCGATTTCCGCCGGATCGGTATGGCGCAATTCCGCCACGCAGGCGCACACCTGGGCGAGCAGCGCCGGTTCGTTACGCGTGCCCTGGTGGCCGTGCAGCGGTTGATCGGGCGAATCGGTTTCCAGCAGCAGGAATTCCAGTGGCATCGTTGCAGCGATTTCGCGCAGGCGGCGCGCGCGGGGATAGGTAAGCGGCCCGCCGAGGCCGATCAGGAATCCACATTTCCACAATTGCTGTGCCTGTTCCGGGCTGCCGGAAAAGCTGTGCACGACACCACGCAGATTGCCGACGTGGCGGATCGTGGCGATGACCTCGTCGAGCGCGCGGCGCGCGTGCAGGATCAACGGCAGATTGAAGTCGCGGGCCATGTCGAGCTGGCGCCGGAAGAAGAATCGCTGCACTTCGGCATCGAGATCCGGAACGAAGAAATCCAGTCCGCACTCGCCGATGGCCACCGGCTTTTCGTGTGCTACCCAGCGTGTCAATTCATTCAGGTGCTCGGGCTTGTGCGCTGCCAGATACATCGGATGCAGGCCATAGGCGGGATAAAGTGCGGTCTCAGCGGCGCACAGATCGCGTAAGACCGCGAAGGTTGCGAATGCGACGGCCGGAACGATCTGCCCGCCGACGCCGGCCGCGCGCGCGCGCCGCAGTACGGCGTTGCGGTCGGCATCGAATTCAACCGCATCCAGATGCGAATGGCTGTCGATCAGGTCGAGCATGTCGCGGCGATCAGGGTGGGGCAGCAATGGCGAGGATGCCATTCGAGCGCGCGGTTTCGCAACGGTTCACACAACGCATCGGAAACTTGCGACAACCGTTCATGCTTTCGTGCGTTGATACCGACTGACCAACGAGGAGCCGACCATGCGCATGCCCGCCATCCCCTTCATTTTGCTCACTAGCATTGTGTTCGGATTGAGCGCCTGTGTGGCGCCGCCGCCGCGCGAACGCGTGGTCTATCACGAAGGCGGCGATCAGTCGTCCGGGCCGCGCTATTGCCACACATGCGGCACCGTCCGCGACGTGGATCAGGTGGAAATCCGCCAGCAGAACAGCGGCGGCGGCGCAGTGATCGGCGCCATCATCGGCGGCCTGATCGGTAACCAGTTCGGCCGCGGCGGCGGCCGTGCCGCGGCGACCGCGGCCGGCGTCATCGCGGGCGCCGCGGTGGGTAACGCCACCGAGGAAAACAATGCGCGCCTGGCCTCAGGCTATGCGTGGCGTTTCACCGTGCAACTGGACGATGGCCGCTGGGCCAAGGTGACCCAATACGATAACCCCGGGTTTCATCCGGGTGACCGCGTCGTGGTCCGCGGCCAGCATCTGGAATTCATGCGCCGATAGACAAGATCAATCCGCGTGATAGAAGCGGTGATCCCCGATCACCGCGAGAGGCGGGCCCTTGGCCCAACCCGGCGGTAGCGCCATCGCGGCGGCAGCGTAGAAGTGATCGGCGTTCGGTACCAGGGAGGGACGCCAGGCGGCCGGCAATTTCCACACATCCAGGGCCACGCCGGCGACGAACCATGCCTGGTTCCAGGCGTCGGCGTCGTCAAAGACGTAATTCTTGCTCGTCGTGGACAACGCGAATTGTCCGCGTGCGCGCAACACGCGGCATAGCGAGTTTCCCCACTGGCCGCTGTCGCGGCGGCGCAGACCGACTTCGGCGACGGCCATCTGGCCGGTGACCGGCTCGCCGCGTGCTTCCAGGTAGACCGTAGCGGCAAGGCAGGCGCGATCGCTCGCGGCATTGTGGAAAGCCGATGCCAGCCACAGGATCCAGGCAAGTTTCATGCGGATTGCTCCGTAACAAACGAATCTGCGCAGCATCCGCACGGCGTCGCGCAGGCGCGCGCCAACCCTGTGGATGATGCCTGCAGCGTTGTCGGCGCCGCGGTGATTGTTTCCGGCTGGCATTTCGCGCTGGGCCGGTGGATACAAGGGATCGTTTCGATCCCCGCTTCGGCGCACGTCCCGTGGGCCTTGAGCGTGGGTGCCAGTGTGGAGCCGGCACCTCGTTTTGCGATTCCGGCACGGCCGCGTCAGGGGCTGTGCATCGGAGGTGATGCGTGAATTCATGCCGTCCGCTGCGGACGACGGGGCGCATTATCGCATATCGGGCCGAGTTGTCACTCTATTTCGGCCGGTTTCCTGAACGAATCAGTAATGGAAAATGTTAAGATTTCATCCTTCGTACAAATGTACACAACGCATCAAATATCTAAAAATAGCATTAGATGCAATGTGGAAAAAAAAACCGCGCAATGTTTATTTGTAGCCGATGAAATTCTTCAGGATCTGCTCGTCGCCGGAGTATTCCTTGGCCGTGGCCGGCACGAACTTGGTCACGCCCAGATCGAACAGAAGCTTTGAAGCGTCCGCGTCGGTATCGAGCTTGAGCAGGGCCTGCTTGACCTTGTCGCGCAAATCCGCCGGGACGTCCGGCGAGGCGGTGATGCATTGCCCGGGATATTCGTGCGTGGTCTTGACCGGCGTCAGATTGGGGTATTGATCCTTGAGCCAGGTCGGGATCATCGCCGCATCGGCCTCGCCCCCGAATACGCGGTCGGTGGCGTCGCGCCACGAGGTCGCGGTGGTCGCGATATCGGGCTGCAGTATCGGATTCGGATAGAACTCGAGCAGCAGGGCGTAGCCCAGGCTGGGCGCCCCCATCGTGACGATGGTGTGACCGACCAGGCCCTGCAGACCCTTGTTGCCGAGATCGATGTTGGAAACCAGCGTATAGCTGGTCGGTTCGGCCGTGTGCACCAGCGGCTCGAAATGCTGTTTCTCGATACGGTAATCGGCCATATGCGCCTCGTCGAAGGCGAAATCGGTTTTCACGTTGTTCTGCATGTCGCGCCAGTAGAAATGGTAGTTGCGCGTCGGCACCAGGGTGAAATGTTGGCCGGTAGTTTTGTTCAGGTAGGTCATCAGCGGCGCGTAGATTTCGGCCACGCGATCGGCCGGATAGGCCGGTTCGATACGAAAAGTGTAATCGGCCGCCCAGACGGTCTGCTGGACGCCGCCGGCGCCAAGCACCGCGAGAAGCGCGGCGGCAAGACGGTGTGGAGAACTTCTACAGGATCCGCGCATGATCGCCCCTCCCGATTTCTGCGTGCCCATCGGTTTATCACGAATGGGCAGCAAAGGCGATACGCAGCGCAATACGGCGTTTCAGGCGAAGCGTTGGATGACCTCGACGGAACCGGCGGCAGAGGATTCCAACTGCAGGGGTGCATCCGCTGCCGCATCCGAAAGCGTCGCCAAGGCTTCGAGGTGCCCGTCCTCGATAGCGCGGGCGGCCATCACGATGAGGCCGGCCTCGGCGGCGTTGTCATCGCGCAAGGGCGTTCCGGGACGCGGAAGCGCATCGCCGCCGCGCCAGCACAAACGGTACAACGAACGCTTGTTGCCGCCCTTGAAATGCAGGCGCGCCACAATTTCCTGTCCGGGATAACAACCCTTGCGCACGCTGATCGCGCCGAGCCGGTCGAGCCCGATCCACTGTGGAAGGAGTTGATCGCGCAACTCGACGCCGATCTCGGGAAGTCCGGCGCGAATATCGGCAAGTGTTGCCGGTTGCGCTGCTCCATCCCCAACGGCGATCTGCACCCTCGCGCGAAACACGAATCGCGCCAGTTCTGCACGCATCCAGGACGCGTCGCCACCGCGCAGGGTCAAGGTCAGATGCGTGGCATTCGTACGCAGCAATCGGAAAAACGCGCGCACCCGGCCCTGTGCCGATAGCCAGGCGTTCCATTGCCAATGCCCGTCCGGCAACGCGAGCACGTCATTGCTGAATTGCGCGTGTGCGAAAACGGCGGCATCGGCGCCGGCCAGTTCCAGTACTTGTGGGTGCAGACTAATCATCGACGGCGCGGAGCGTTATACTTCGAACGTCAATGTAGATGCGCATCGTCGGGCGATCAAGCCGCGCGATAAGAACAATCGGGACGACACATGCCGCAAACGGAAACGCAACCAGACGCCGAGACGCCAGCGCAGACCGACGCGCCACCAGCGTCAGCCCCGGCGAAACCCGTCGAGATCGGCGGCCGCGATGGCCCGGAGCCGACGCGTTACGGCGACTGGGAAAAGAACGGCCGCTGCATCGATTTCTAGGACCCATGCCATGAGCCAAACCGCACGACCGCTGTCCCCGCATCTGGGAATCTACCGCTGGCGCGTGAACATGTGGCAGTCGGTATTGCACCGCCTGACCGGGTTGTTCCTCTGCCTGGGGGCGCTGTGGCTCGCCTGGGGCCTCTTCGCCGCGGCGAGCGGCGCAGACGCCTGGAACGCGTTTGCCGATTTTTGCGCAAGCGGAATCGGCAATGGGCTGTTGATCCTGTGGACCTGGGCGTTGCTGTTCCATCTGTGCAACGGCATTCAGCATTTGTTCCGTGACGGCGGCATGGGCTTCGACGCGGCGCAGCGCGAGCACTCGCAGACGCCGAGTTATTTCGCCACCGGCTGGATCATCCTCGCGACGAGCTTCGTGCTTACCGCTCTGGTGTGGGCTTGTCTGTTGCTGCGCGTGAAGGGAGGTGCGGCATGAGTGCGATAGGGGGCAACAGCTTGCGGACGCCGCTGAAGAACGTGCGCGGATTGGGTTCGGCGCAGTCCGGCGTGCGTCACTGGTGGTTGCAACGCTTGACCGCGGTCGCGTTGGTGCCATTGAGTCTTTGGTTTCTGTGGCTGCTGATGGGTCTGGCGCACGCCGATGTCGCCATGGCCCGCGCCGCCATCGCCCAGCCCGTGCACGCGGTGTTGCTGGCGGCGCTCGTGGTCAGCGTGTTCTGGCACGGCGCGCTCGGTTTACAGGTGGTCATCGAGGATTACGTGCACACGCGTTGGCAGGAAGTGGCGCTGCAGGTCGCGGTGCGTTTCGGCGCCTTTCTCGTCGCATCGGCTTGCCTCTTCGCCATCGCACGCATCGCTCTGGGATAAGACATGGACAGCTACAAGATTCACCAGCACAAGTACGATGTCGTCGTGGTCGGCGCCGGCGGTTCCGGTTTGCGTGCAACGTTCGGCATGGCCGAGAAGGGGCTGAACACCGCGTGCATCACCAAGGTTTTCCCGACCCGCTCGCACACGGTCGCGGCGCAGGGCGGCATCGCCGCGGCGCTCGGCAACATGGGCGAGGACGACTGGCGCTTCCACTTCTACGACACGGTCAAGGGCGGCGATTGGCTCGGCGACCAGGACGCGATCGAGTACATGTGCAAGAACGCCCCCGCCGCGGTTATCGAGCTCGAACATTACGGTGTGCCGTTCTCGCGTACCGAGGCCGGCAAGATCTACCAGCGTCCGTTCGGCGGCATGACCACGAACTATGGCAAGGGCACCGCGCAGCGTACCTGCGCCGCGGCGGACCGCACCGGCCACGCGATGTTGCACACGCTGTATCAGCAGTCGCTCAAGCACGATGCGCGTTTTTACATCGAATACTTCGCGCTTGACCTGATTTTTGACAGCGACGGCGCCTGCCGCGGCGTGCTCGCGCTCGACATGAACGAAGGCGAGTTGCACCTGTTCCGCGCGCACGCGGTCGTGCTCGCTACCGGCGGCTACGGACGCGCGTATTTCACCGCGACCAGCGCGCACACCTGCACCGGCGACGGCGGCGGCATGGCGTTGCGTGCCGGGCTGGCGCTCGAGGACATGGAATTCGTGCAGTTCCATCCCACCGGCATCTACGGCGCAGGGTGTCTCATCACCGAGGGCGTGCGTGGCGAGGGTGGATATCTCACCAATTCCAAGGGCGAGCGCTTCATGGAGCGCTACGCGCCGAATGCCAAGGACCTGGCCTCGCGCGACGTGGTCAGCCGCGCGATCACGCTGGAAGTGCGCGAGGGTCGCGGCGTAGGCGAGCACAAGGATCACGTGTTCCTGAACCTGATGCACCTAGGGCCCGAGGTCATCCGAGAACGTCTGCCAGGCATCGCCGAGACCGCGCGCATCTTCGCCGGCGTGGATGTATCCAAACAGCCGATTCCGGTGTCGCCGACCGTGCACTACAACATGGGCGGGATACCGACGAATTATCACGGCGAGGTGGTGCAGAAGCGCGGCGCCGACAACGACGCCGTGGTGCCGGGGCTCTTCGCCGTCGGCGAAGCGGCCTGCGTGTCCGTGCATGGCGGCAACCGCCTGGGCTCCAATTCGCTGCTCGATCTCGTCATCTTCGGCCGCGCCGCCGCGAACCGCGCCGGCGAGATTCTCGCGCCCGGCGCGCCGCACAAGGATCTGCCGGCCTCGGCCTGCGACGCCGCGCTGGCGCATTTCGACAAGGCGCGCAACGCCAAGGGTTCGACGCCGACCGCCGACCTGCGCGTGAAGATGCAGCGCGTCATGCAGCAGGACGCCGCCGTGTTCCGCACCGGCGAAACGCTCACGCAGGGCTGCCGGAACATTTCCGCGGCGTTCGCCGCGTTCGCCGACGTGAAGGTGACCGACCGCTCGCTGGTCTGGAATTCTGATTTGATCGAGACGCTGGAACTGCACAATCTGCTCGGGCAGGCCGTGGCGACGATGTATTCGGCCGAGCAGCGCCACGAAAGCCGCGGCGCGCACGCGCGCGAGGATTTCCCGCACCGCGACGACACGAACTGGATGAAACACACGCTGGTCAGTATCGATGCGCAGGGCAAGGTGACGTTCGACTATCGCCCGGTGCACATGCAGCCGATGACGAACGAAGTGGAATCCGTGCCGCCGAAGGCAAGGGTGTATTGAGTCTAGCTCGTCATTCCGGCAATCCCTGCCAGGATGAGGAGTATCAAAGGAGTTGCAATGGCCGAGTTCACGCTGCCGAAAAATTCCAAAGTCCGCAAAGGCAAGAAATTCCCGGCCAAGGCGGGCGCCAGGAACGTGCGCACGTTCCGTATCTACCGCTGGAATCCGGACGATGCGGAAAACCCGCGCGTCGACGAATATGAAGTCGATCTGGCCGCCTGCGGGCCGATGGTTCTGGATGCGCTGATCAAGATCAAGAACGAGATCGATCCCACGCTCACGTTCCGGCGCTCCTGCCGCGAGGGCATCTGCGGTTCGTGCGCGATGAACATCGACGGCGGCAACACGCTGGCGTGTACCAAGGCGATCGAGGATTGCGACGCGGGCGACGTCAGCATCTATCCGCTTCCGCACATGCCGGTAGTCAAGGATCTGGTCCCGGACATGACGCATTTCTATGCCCAGCACGCATCGATCAAGCCGTGGATCCGCACGCAGAGCGCGCCAGCGCCGGATTCCGAGCGTCTGCAGTCGGTCGAAGACCGCAAGAAACTCGATGGCCTGTACGAATGCATCCTGTGTGCGTGTTGCTCGACTGCCTGCCCGAGTTACTGGTGGAATCCGGACAAATATCTCGGCCCGGCGATTTTGCTGCAGGCCTATCGCTGGATCGCCGATTCGCGCGACGAGGACACCGGCGCGCGCCTCGACGATCTGGAAGATCCATTCAAGCTCTATCGTTGCCACACCATCATGAACTGCACGAACACCTGCCCGAAGGGGTTGAACCCGGCGAAAGCCATTGGCGAGATCAAGAAGCTGATCGTCGAACGCAAGGGAGTCTGAGATGGACCCTCGCCTGATGTGGTGGCCGGCCGTGACGATGGCGGCGCTGACCTTCGTGGTCTGGCTGCGCATGTATTTCATGCGTGTCGGCGAAATGAAGCGCGAACGCATTCACCCGCAGGCGGTCGCGCTGTCGGCGCAGATGGCCGAACGCCTGAAGGACACCCGCGCCGCAGATAATTTCCGCAACCTGTTCGAGTTGCCGGTGCTGTTTTACTTTGCGCTTGTCGTTGCAGTGCAGAGCGGGCAAGTCACGGCCATCACCTTGAGCCTGGCCTGGCTCTTCGTCGCCCTGCGCATCGCCCACAGCGCGATTCATTGCAGCTACAACAAGGTCTATCACCGCTTCTACGCCTACTTCGCCGGTGGCGTCGCGTTGTGGCTGCTGTGGGCCGTATTGGCTTTCGGCCTGATCAAATGAACGCGGATGCCGCGCGCCTGCGCTGGCGTTGCCGGCGCGGCATGCGCGAGCTGGATCAACTGCTCGGCTGGTGGCTGGAGACGCATTATCTGCAAGCCGATAATGTGGAGAAAGCGGCATTTTCCACTTTGCTCGAGGAACAGGATCCACTGTTGTGGGATTGGCTGAGCGGTCGCGGCGCGCCGCAAAATCCCGGCGTGCGGCGCATCATCGATGAAATCCGCAACCGCGATCGGGTTTGACTACCGGCCCTCGCGCCGGCTCCTCGCCGCCGTCATCGTCATGGCCGCGCTGGCGCTGGCGGCCGGCGCACTGAGCGGTGCGCCGGCATGGGTGAAAACCGGAGTAGGCGTTGCCGCCGCTGTGTGGTCGGCAATCGCGCTGGGTCGATTCTGGCGTCCCCCGATCACCCGCGCGGTCTGGCAGGCCGGCGGGCATTGGCGCGTGGCCGCTGCGGATGGCCGCGAATTCACTGCGGAAATCATTCGCGGTGTGGTGCGTGGCGCCTGGATTGTGCTGAATCTGCGCCGCAGCGACGGCCGGCATCTGGCGTTGATCCTCGGACCGGACAACTGCGATGCGGACACGCGCAGACGCCTGCGTGTGCGTCTGGCAAGTGCCATAGAGCCGCAGACATGAAAAGCCCGGCCTGTTGACGGACCGGGCTTGTGCGTTGCGTTCTGCGTTGGATCAGAAGCGATATTCGGCGTTGATCGAAACCAGATCGGGATTCGCGCTGAACCCGTTCTTGTTGACCTTGTAGTAATCGTAATTCAGACCGACGCTGACGTTGTTGCTGAAATCGTAGCCGAAGCCGACACCGGCATAGTACTTGGTGCTGGTGTCGTTCACGGACACGATGGGTAGGGTGCCGGCGATCGCGCCCTTGACGTCGGCGCGGAACAATCCGGCACGGCCGCTGATATACCACTGCGGAGTGATGTTGAAATGACCGTTCACGCCCGCGGTCCAGCCGCTGAACTTGGCGTTCGGAAAGCCGGCGTAGACGCCAGTGGGTCCGAAGGAACCCAGATCCGTGTAGCCACCCTCGACGCCGAGCGCGACGTTCGGATTGATCGCCCAACGATAGCCGATATTGAGGTTGTAGCCGGTGTCGTTGTCGTTGTAGGCGCCCTTGTCCAGATTTGACTGGCCGACGCCGCCGTTGACGAAGAATCCGCCGTTGTCGCCATTCGCGGCATGGCTGGCGGCGGGCACAGCGGCGAGACCGGCAGCGATCAGGGCGAGCGCGATCAGGGAATTTTTCATTGCAATACTCCTTGGGGGGTGGGAAACGTTGCGACGGTTGTTCGCTGCAACCGAATCGCAAGCTACATACCCGACTCCAGATGCGGCCTGAACATTCCAATTGCAATACGCATGAGTTTAGAAAGTGTTCAGCAAGCTGACTGCGATGTGCCGCTGCGGCTCGGCACGCTTGCCTGATCCGCTACGCTCGTGCACTCTGCGCGGACTTTGCCGTAATCGCCTTGCGCAGCCCCCACGATGTTCCGCCCGCTCGAACTGTTCATCGGCCTGCGCTACACGCGCGCCAAGCGCCGCAATCACTTCATCTCGTTCATCTCGCTGGTGTCGATGCTCGGCATTGCCGTCGGCGTGACCGCGCTGATCACGGTGATTTCGGTGATGAACGGCTTCGAGCAGAAGCTCACCGACCGCATTCTCGGCATGGTCGCGGACGTCACGATCTCGGGCGTCGGCGAAAGCGTGCGCGACTGGCAGGGCGCAGTGAAGCAGGCCTACGCGAATCCGCACGTGCGCGGCGCCGCGCCGTACGTGGAAAAGGTCGCGCTGCTGCAGGGCCGGCGCGCGACCGGCGGCGTGATCCGCGGCGTGCTGCCGGACGAGGAGGGCAAGGTTTCGGACATCGGCCGCAAGATGACCAAGGGCAATCTTGCGGCGCTGACGCCCGGCAGCTTCGGCATCGTGCTCGGCGACGAACTGGCGATGCAGCTCGGCGTCACGCTCGGCGACAAGGTCACCGTGTACACGCCGGATGCGAACGTCACGCCGATCGGTGCGCTGCCGCGCTTCAAGCGCTGCACTGTGGTCGGCATCTTCTCGGTCGGCTTCCAGGAATACGACGACGGCATGGCGGTGATGAACCTGACCGACGCCGAGCATCTGTTCCAGCTCGACGGTCCGACCGGCATACGTCTGAAGCTTGACGACAAGTTCCGCGCCTGGGAAATCGGCGACGCGCTGGCGCGGCGACTCGGCCAGTTCTACCGCGTGCAGGACTGGCGCGAAGGCCACGCCAACTTCTTCAGCGCTGTGTCGATGGAAAAGAAGGTGATGTTCATCATCCTGTCGCTGATCGTCGCCGTGGCCGCGTTCAATCTCGTCTCCACGCTGGTGATGCTGGTGCAGGACAAGCAAGCCGATATCGCGATCCTGCGTACGCTCGGCACCTCGCCGCGCAGCGTGATGGGCGTGTTCATGGTGCAGGGCGTGATCGTCGGCAGCATCGGCATTGTGCTCGGCGTGCTCGGCGGCGTACTGCTGGCGACGAATCTGCCCGCGCTGGTGAAATGGATCGAGCATGTGTTCCACGTCGAATTCCTGTCTCCGGACATCTACTACATCAGCGAAGTGCCTTCGGACATGCACTGGAGCGACGTCGGCTGGATCGCCGGCGTGGCGTTCGTGTTCTGCCTGTTCGCCACCATTTATCCGGCGTGGCGCGCGGCGCGTACGCAACCGGCCGCGGCGTTGAGGTACGAGTGATGGATGGATCGATCGTCCTGCGCGCGCGCGACATCGCCAAGACCTACAGTGAAGGCGACCTGCGCACCGAAGTGCTGCGTGGCGCGAGCTTTGCGCTCGAACGCGGCAAGACCCTGGCTATCGTCGGCGCATCCGGTTCGGGCAAGAGCACGCTTTTGCACATCCTCGGCGGGTTGGATACGCCCAGCCGTGGCGAGGTCGAGGTGGATGGGCGCACGATGTCGATGCTGTCGGATCGCGAGCGTGGCGAGTTGCGCAATCGATCGCTCGGCTTCATCTATCAGTTCCATCATCTGCTGCCGGAATTCACCGCGCTGGAAAACGTGTGCATGCCGCTGTTGATCCGCGGCGTCGCGATTGCCGAGGCCGGCCGCACGGCCGCGGCGCTGCTCGATCGCGTCGGTCTCGGCAGGCGTCTGGCGCACAAGCCGGGCGAACTGTCCGGCGGCGAGCGTCAGCGCTGCGCGGTCGCGCGCGCCCTGGTCACGCGCCCGGCCTGCGTGCTCGCCGACGAGCCGACCGGCAATCTCGACGAGAAGAACGCAGCCCAGGTTTATGCGCTGATGCTCGAACTCAACCGCGAGATAGGCACCAGCCTCGTGCTCGTCACACACGACAATGCACTGGCGCGCCGCATGGACAGTGTGCTGGAATTGCACGAGGGTGTGTTGCGCGAGCAAGCGGGATGAACTCCGTCATGCCGGCATGGATTGCCGGCATCCAGACCGCATGGAAGCAGGTAATGTCGTAACGTTGCCATCCGTGGCTTCTGGATTCCGGCAGTCCCTGCCGGAATGACAACATACAGGTGTCGATCTGCGCATTCGATTTCCACACACAGAACTGTTTCGGCCCGCCACGGCTTTTGCCCTGCTCGTCGGTGCGACTGCAGTGCAAACGTTGCCGGCATTGCCCGCGCAGTGGATCGACGCAATCGTCGCGCTTGTCGGCATCGTGCTGATCGCGCTGATTCCACGCTTGCGCTGGATTGGATTCTTCCTGCTCGCAGCAGGTTGGACGATGTGGCGCGCGGATCTGGCGCTTTCGCAACGCCTGCCGCATGTACTGGAAG
>JAGWXP010000045.1 GCA_018969845.1 Lysobacteraceae bacterium
GCCGACGCGCCGCGCGTGCTGATCGCCAATTCCAACCTCGTGCCGCACTGGGCGACGTGGGAGCACTTCCACGAACTCGACCGCAAGGGCCTGATGATGTACGGCCAGATGACGGCCGGCTCGTGGATATACATCGGTTCGCAGGGCATCGTGCAGGGCACCTACGAAACTTTTGTCGAGATGGGACGGCAAAGCTACGGCGGAAACCTGAAAGGAAAGTGGATTCTCACGGCGGGCCTCGGCGGCATGGGCGGCGCGCAGCCGCTGGCCGCCTCGCTGGCCGGCGCGTGTTCGCTCAACATCGAATGTCAGCAGTCGCGCATCGATTTCCGGCTCAAGACGCGCTACGTCGACGAACAGGCGGCGAATCTCGACGACGCGCTGACGCGCATGGAAAAGTATACAAAGGCGGGCGAGGCCAAATCCATCGCACTGCTCGGCAATGCGGCACAAATCCTGCCGGAACTGGTCAAGCGCGGCGTCAAGCCCGATGCGGTGACGGATCAGACGTCCGCGCACGATCCGGTGAATGGCTATCTGCCGATCGGCTGGACCGTCGAGCAATGGTTCGAGCGGCGCAAGGCCGATCCGGACGGCACGCGCGACGCGGCGAAAAAATCCATGCGTACGCATGTCGAGGCGATGCTGGCGTTCCACGCGCAGGGCATTCCGACCTTCGATTACGGCAACAACATCCGCCAGATGGCGTTCGATGTCGGCTGCGAGAATGCGTTCGATTTCCCCGGATTCGTTCCGGCCTACGTGCGCCCGCTGTTCTGCCGCGGTGTCGGACCGTTCCGCTGGGTCGCGCTGTCCGGCGATCCTGAGGACATCCTGAAAACCGACGCGAAGGTGAAGGAACTGATTCCGGACGATCCGCACCTGCACAACTGGATCGACATGGCCGAGAAGCGCATCAGTTTCCAGGGCCTGCCCTCGCGCATCTGCTGGGTGGGATTGGGATTGCGCGACAAGCTCGGACTCGCGTTCAACGAGATGGTGCGCAATCGCGAACTCAAGGGCCCGATAGCCATCGGTCGCGATCACCTGGATTCGGGTTCGGTGGCATCGCCCAACCGCGAAACCGAATCCATGAAAGATGGCAGCGATGCGGTTTCCGACTGGCCGCTGCTCAACGCGCTGCTCAACACCGCGAGCGGCGCGACCTGGGTGAGCTTCCATCATGGGGGAGGCGTCGGCATGGGCTATTCGCAGCACGCCGGCGTCGTCATCGTCTGCGACGGAACGAAAGAAGCCGACGCCCGCATCGCGCGCGTGCTATGGAACGATCCCGGCACCGGCGTGATGCGTCACGCTGATGCGGGCTACGAAATTGCGATCCAGTGCGCGAAAGAGAAAGGATTGAAGTTGCCGATGGTGTGAGTTCGATTGCATGTTGGATTCTAACGATGCATTTCAATATTTCGAAATTGTGCGTCATGTTGTGCGTGTCGATGTGCGCCGCTCAAGTGGGCGCTGCTGCAAGGGGAATGCGTGGGGAACTGGAAACGATTGGCGATGGACCGGAATTGGTCAGCCGTTATGCGGTAACTTGCCCGAATTGACCTGTTGCGGTTATCAAACTTCCGAAAATACGGGATCAGAGAAATTTTCCAACGAAATGAGAATACATTATGCCAACTGGCACGGTTCGACTGCATCGGGTATTGCGCACAAAACCGGAGCGCGTGTATCGCGCCTTCATCGACGCCGGCGCGATGGCCAAATGGCTTCCGCCTTACGGGTTCACCTGCACGGTGCATCATCTGGATGCGCGGGTTGGCGGGACATTCAAGATGACGTTCACCCATTTCGGCACGGGCAACGGCCACGCATTCGGCGGAACCTATCGCGAGCTGGTGCCGCATGAGCGCATTCGTTACTCGGACGTGTTCGACGATCCGAACATGCCCGGTGAGATGGAGACGACGGTGTCGCTGAAGCCGGTCACGTGCGGAACCGAAATCAGCATCGTGCAATCGGGAATCCCGGAAATGATTCCGGTCGAGATGTGCTATCTCGGCTGGCAGGAATCGCTGGCACAGCTTGCGACGCTGGTTGAGCCGGAAATCCCGGGCTGAGGCCGCGGTTCTCGCAACGTCAGCGCCATCGCAGAGGCGACTCGTTCGATTCGCCGAAAGTTTGCTGCGTATCTTGAAATGCGGCCCGCCCTGTACTAATTTAGGCTCTAAATATGGAGCCGAATATGGAAACCATTCTTGCCGATACCAGCGTCAGTATTACCGAGTTGAAGCGCAACCCGAGCGCCGTGATCGACGCGGCCGACGACGCGGCTGTCGCCGTGCTGGTGCACAACAAACCCAGTGCCTACCTTGTTCCGGCAGAAACGTACCGGCGCATGCTCGAACGCCTCGAGGATTTGGAACTGGCTGCGCTGGTGCGCGCGCGTGCGAAAGAACGCCGCATCAAGGTCGCGCTCGATGACCTATAGCCTCGCGTTTGTCGAATCCGCGCTGAAGGAATGGCGCAAACTCGCGCCGACTATTCGCGAGCAATTCAAGAAGAAGCTCGGCGAACGACTCGAACAGCCGCACGTTGCGTCCGCGAAATTGCACGGCATGAAGGACTGCTACAAGATCAAGCTGCGCACGGCAGGCTACCGGCTTGTCTATCTGGTAGACGACAAAGTGGTACTGGTCACGGTGATCGCCGTCGGCAAGCGCGACAAAGAACGTGTTTACGCCACGGCGGCGCAGCGTACCGGGCGTTGAGCTTTCGTTTGTCCAGGTAGATGCCGGCTACGCCGCCTTCGCCTCGTTCCGCAGCGTCTGCATGTCGATCACGAAGCGGTACTTCACGTCGCTCTTGAGCATGCGCTCGTAGGCGGTGTTGATATCGCGCATCGCGATCGTCTCGATGTCGGAGACGATGCCGCGCTCGGCGCAGAAATCGAGCATCTCCTGGGTTTCGGGAATGCCGCCGATCAGGGAGCCCGCGATCGCGCGGCGCTTGAAGATGAGATTGAACACCTGCGTGGACGGATGCGGCGTGGCCGGCGCGCCGACGAGGCACATCGTGCCGTCGCGCTTGAGCAGGTTGAGGAAAACGTCGAGATTGTGCGGCGCCGCCACGGTATTGACGATCAGGTCGAAGCGGTTGGCCTGCTTGGCCATCTGCTTGGCGTCTTTGGAGATCACCACGTCGTCTGCGCCGAGGCGTTTCGCATCGGCCTCCTTGCCGGGCGATGTGGTGAACAGCGCCACGCGCGCACCCAGCGCGTGCGCGAGCTTCACACCCATGTGGCCGAGTCCGCCGAGTCCGACGATGCCGACGGTCTTGCCCGGTCCGGCTTTCCAGTGCTTGAGCGGCGAATAGGTGGTGATGCCGGCGCACAGCAGCGGCGCGACGGCGGCGAGATTGCCCTTGTGGCGGATCGCGAGCACGAAGCCTTCGTCGACGACGATGTGCGTCGAATAACCGCCGAAGGTGTGACCGCCTTCCGCGGCCGGGGCAGGGCCGTTGTAGGTGCCGACGAAACCGTTCTCGCAATAATTCTCGAGCCCTTCGGCGCAGGCCGGGCAATGCCCGCAACTGCCGACGAGGCAGCCGACGCCGACGCGGTCGCCGACCTTGAATTTCTTCACGTCCTTGCCGACCGCCGTCACCGTGCCGACGATCTCGTGTCCCGGCACGCACGGATACAGCGTGCCGGGCCACTCACCGCGCGCCGTGTGCAGATCGGAATGACATACCCCGCAATGCGATATGTCGATGGCGACGTCGCGCGGACCGGGCGCGCGGCGCGCGATGGGGTGGAAGGCGAGCGGTTTGTCGGCGGCCTGCGCGGCGTAGGCGGGGGTTTTCATGCAGTTCTCCCATTCAGAGGATGTTGGCGTGCGGCTAAGATAGCACCATGCCAGATACTGAACTCGACAACCCTGTCTGGTCCGCGCTGACGAGCGGGCATGCCGGCATTGCACTGCGAAAGGAAAACGCGGCGCGCTATCCGGCGCAGGTTGCGCCATTCGTGGCGGTCGATCCCGCCGATGCGCTCGCGCTGGTGCAGTTGGCGAGTCTGGTCGATGTCGGCGAGACGGTGTTGTTTGTCGGTCCCGCACCGTCGCTGGATTCGAACTGGAGCGTGGTCGAACCGCTGGTGCACATCGCGCAGATGGTCTGCGCGGCGCGCTTGCCAGTGAACGATGGGCCGGAAGTGATCAAGTTGTCGGCCGCGCATCGCGCGGATGTGCTCGACTTGACCGCGCGCGTGTATCCGCATTATTTCCGACCGCGCACGATGGATCTTGGCCGCTACTTCGGGATCTACGACGGCGCCAAGCTCGCGGCGTTGGCGGGCGAACGCATGCGTCTGCACGGGCATACCGAATTGAGCGCGATTTGTACCGATCCGGCGTACGTCGGACGCGGCTATGCGCAACGCCTGACCGCCCTGCTCACGAACGATCTGCTCGAGCGCGGCGTGCGGCCGTTCTTGCATGTCAGCCACGCCAACACGCGCGCCAAAACCCTGTACGAACGCATGGGTTATCGTTTTCGCGCGGATGTTCCGCTGCTCGCGGTCAGGCGTGTGGCTTTGCCGGATTGAGATTTCCCACGGAGCGGGGTATTTTTCGTATGCCGCGGCCGCGCGCCGGCGGTAACCCCAATCAATCGGAGCAAGCCATGAGCAAAGGCATGAACCAGAAGAAAGACGCCAAGAAGAAACCGGCCAAGAATCTGAAGGAAAAACGCGCCGAGAAACACGCCAAAAAAGCCGCGCGCGGCTGAGCGCGGAAAAACCGTGGCCCGCGTCGTGCTCGCTTCGGCGCTGTCGCGCTGGCTGCCCGCGGCCGCGGGCAGGCCGTCGCAGGAGGTCGTTCTGGAGGTGCCCGGCGCGAGTCTGGACGAAGCGCTGGATGGTGTGTTCGCGCGCTTTCCGAATCTTCGCGGCTATGTGCTCGACGAGCACGGCGCGGTGCGCCATCACGTCGCCGTGTTCGTTGACGGCACGGCGATCGCCGACAAACGTCGTCCGGTGCAGGCGCTGCGTGCGGATTCCGAAATCTATGTGATGCAGGCTCTCTCGGGAGGCTGAAATGTCCGATACGCTGCTGGTCTCCACACGCAAGGGATTGTTCGTACTTGAACGCCGCAAGGACGCATGGAACATCGCGCGTCATGTCTTTCCGGGTGACAACATCGCGCTGACGGCGGTCGACTCGCGCGACGGCACATGGTACGCGGTGCTCGATCTGGGCCACTTCGGCAACAAGCTGCAACGCTCAACGGATCGCGGCGCGACCTGGGCAGAATGCGCGGTGCCGGTCTATGCGGAAGGCGATCAGGTCATCACCGGCGACGGCAAGCCGCCGGTGCCGGCGGTGTTGCGCCTGATCTGGTCGCTCGAAGCCGGCGGCGTCGATCAACCCGGATGGTTGTGGGCCGGGACGATTCCGGGCGGACTGTTTCGCTCGGACGATTGCGGCGCGAGCTGGCAGATGGTGCGCTCGCTGTGGGACATGCCCGAACGCAAGCAATGGTTCGGCGGCGGATTCGATCAACCCGGCATCCACAGCATTTGCATCGATCCCCGCGATCCGCGGCGTATTTGTGTCGGAATTTCGACGGCGGGGATCTGGGGCAGCGACAACGGCGGCGCAACGTGGTCGCAACGCGCACAGGGCATGCGCGCGGCCTACATGCCCGCCGAACGCGCGCACGATCCGAACGTGCAGGACGTACATCACCTGGTGCAATGCCGCAGCCAGCCGGACGTGTTCTGGGTGCAGCACCACAATGGCGTGTTCCGCAATACCGGCGGCGACTGGCAGGAAATCGAAAACGTGCCGCCGTCGGTGTTCGGTTTCGCCGTCGCGGTGCATCCGCGCGATGGCAACACGGCATGGTTTGTGCCGGCGATCAAGGACGAGCGCCGCATTCCCGTCGACGGCAAAGTGGTGGTCGCCCGCACGCGCGACGGCGGCAAGTCCTTCGATGTGCTGCGCAATGGCCTGCCGCAACACGATGCCTACGATCTGGTCCTGCGTCACGCCCTTGCAATCGACGCCAGCGGCGATCGCCTGGCGTTCGGCTCGTCCACCGGCGGTGTGTGGACCAGCGAAGATCAGGGTGATCACTGGAGTCAGCTCGACGCGCGCCTACCGCCGGTTTATGCGGTGACGTTTGCGGACTAAGCGGTCGCCTGGCACAGGCAAGGGTGCCGCGTCGACACAGGACTTGTCAGCGCGCGCGCCAACCGCGACACTTGCGTTACTTTCGGCACAGGAATCGGCCCGTGGCCAACTTCGAACTTTTCAAGCGCCTGTTCGGCAGTCAGGATCGGCGCGAGAAGCCGCGCGTCAACGCACGTGAGGGCACCGTGGTGCTGATCGTCGACGATTCGCCGACCATCGTCGCCATGCTGCGCAAGTTCCTGCAGCAGAATGGCTATCAGACTCTCGAAGCGGGCGATGCGGAAAAGGGCATCGAGATCGCGCGCGCGCATCGTCCGCATCTGATCTTCCTCGACATCGTCCTGCCCGGGATGAACGGCTTTGCCGCACTGCGCGCCTTGCGCAAAGATCCGGTCACGCACCGCATTCCCATCGTGATGATCAGCGGCAACGAGCAGGCGACCGAGCAGTTTTATGCGCAGCGCATCGGCGCCGACGACTTCATGAAAAAACCCTTCTCGCGTTCGGAAGTGTTCGCGCGCATCGAACGCCTGCTCGATGCGGACCTGGTTCCCAAGCGTCCTGCGCCGCCGATCGCACCGGTACCGCCGGCGTAAGCATGCGCATTCGCGGCACCGCATGGTTGGCCTTGCTGCTGCTCGGCGGATGCGCCGCTCATGTCGCCCGGCCGCCGGCGCGCGGCACACCGGGACCCCCGCCGCCTGCACCGCCGGCCTACGAAACCGTGCAGGGACGCAGCCCCGACGTGGTCGCACGCCTGCGCGCCGCGCCGCCGCCGGCGCAGCCCGAGGTCGCCGATGGCGCCACTCCGGATGGCGACGAAACCTTGTTGCGTGCGCAAGGACTGGTCGAGATCGGCATCGGCCATTATGCCGACGACGACGTGGCATCTCTGCGCAGCGAAGTCGCGGCCCAGGCACGCAAGGCCGGCGCGGACAAGGCCCTGATCTATCCGCCGCCGACGTTCGGCTCTCCTGCGCTGGCGCTGTTCTTCGTGCGCCTGCACCTGCCCTTCGGCGCGAATTTCCGCGATCTCACCGACATCGAACGTCAGACCCTGGGCAGCGGCGGCGTGGAGATCGGTGAGGTTGTCGGCGGCACGCCGGCGTCGGAGGCGAATCTGCGCAACGGCGATTACGTACTCAAATTCAACGCTGTGCCGGTGAGCGACAAGGCGCAGTTCCAATCCTTGCTGCAGCAACACATGGGCCGGCGCGTGACATTGACCATTCGCCGCAATGGCGTGACGATGAAGCGGCTCGTTCTGCTCGGCACGCTGCCAGCGGGGGCCAGGCATTGAACACAAGGGACTCGGCAATGAAACCTGGCTCGATAGTCGCCGTGACCCTTGCGGTCCTTCTCGCTGCCGCGGCCGCCGCCGCAGCAGCACCCCAGCCACCGACCATGGATCAGGTGTTGGCGGCGTCAAAGCCGTCGGACTGGCGCACGCTCGATCCGCAGAACACGCTGTATCTGCAATTGGCAACGGGTCGTGTGGTGATCGAACTCGCGCCGCAGTTCGCGCCGCAGACCATCGCCAATATCAAGACGCTGGTGCGCGAGAAGTATTTCGATGGTCTCGACATCCTGCGCGTGCAGGACAACTACGTCGCGCAATGGGGCGATCCGAATGCGGACAATGCAGCCAAGCGCCGCACGTTGGGCAAGGCGAAGGCAAAAGTGCCGGCGGAATTCACGATGCCGTTGGCCAAGGACTTCACCTTCACGCCCTTGCCCGATCGCGACGGCTGGGCGCCGCAGGCGGGATTCGTCGGCGACTTCCCCGCGGCCGTCGACCTGCAGGCGCACGCGGCGTGGCTGACGCATTGCTACGGTACCGTCGGTGTGGGCCGCGACAACGACGCCGATTCCGGCAACGGCACGGAACTGTATGCCGTGATCGCGTCCTCCGCGCGCTGGCTGGATCGCAACATCACCGTCGTCGGGCGCGTCGTGCAGGGTATGGAATTGCTTTCCAGCCTGCCGCGTGGACACGGCGATCTGGGCTTCTACACCAAGAGCGAACATCAGGTACCGATCAAGTCCGTGCGCCTCGCCGCGGATGTTCCGGTAAAGGATCGCGCGCATCTTGAAGTCCTGCGCACGGATACGCCAACCTTCGCGGCGCTGGTCGAATCGCGCCGCAATCGGCACGACGAGTGGTACAAAAGGCCCGCAGGTTACATCGATATGTGCAGCGTGCCGCTACCGGTGAGGACTGCGAAGTAACCGCGATCAGCCGTGCGCGCGAATAAACTCCCGCACCTGCGGATAAACCACGTTGCGCCAGCGGCGCCCGCTGAATATGCCGTAATGGCCGGCGCCTTCCACCGTGAGATGGCGTTTCGTCGCCGCCGGTAAATTTGTGCACAAATCGTGTGCCGCGCGGGTCTGACCCAAGCCTGAAATATCGTCGAGTTCGCCTTCGATGGTGAACAGCGCAGTGCTGCGGATGTCCTGCGGGCGCACGCGTTCACCGGCCACGTCCCAGGTGCCGAGCGGCAGGGCGTGCTCCTGGAACACGGTCTTGATCGTGTCGAGATAGTATTCGGCCGGCATGTCGAGCACGGCGTTGTATTCGTCGTAGAAACGTCGGTGCGCTTCGGCGTCTTCGAGGTCGCCGCGGCACAGGTTCTCGTAGAAATCCCAGTGCGACATGAAATGCCGGCCCGGATTCATGGCGAGGAATCCGGCGTGTTGCAAAAATCCCGGATACACGCGGCGGCCGCGGCCGGGGTAGTTGTCCGGCACTTCCTGCACCAGGGTGTTCTCGAACCACGACAGCGACTTGTGCGTGGCGAGGTCGTCCACGCCGGTGGGGCTCATGCGCGTGTCGATCGGTCCGCCCATCAGGGTCAGTGTGCGCGGCAGGGTCTCGCCGTTGCTGGCCATCAGCGCGATCGCGCCGAGCACCGGAACGGTCGGCTGGCAGACGCTGATCACGTGCAGATTGTTCGCACCGATGTGGGCGATGAATTCGCGCATCGTGGCGACGTAATCGTCCAGATGAAACGGCCCGGCTTCCGCCGGTACCATGCGCGCGTCGATCCAGTCGGTGATGAAGACCTTGTGTTCGGGCAGCAGCGAGCGCACGGTGTCGCGCAGCAGGGTGGCGTGGTGGCCGGACAGCGGCGCGACCACGAGCACGGTCGGATCGTTCTTCAATGCCGCGAGCGTTTCGACGTCGTCGCTGAAGCGCTTGAAGCGCAGCAGGTTGCAGAACGGCTTGGCCAGCGCGATCTGCTCGACGACGGCGACGTCGTGGCCGTGGGCGTTGACCGCACGGATATCGAAGGAGGGTTTTTCGTATTCCTTGCCTATGCGGTAGACCAGTTCGCAATTGGCGGCGACGCGCTGGGCGAAGGGCAGTTGCGAGAGCCAGCTGTCGGGCGCGGAGAGCATCTTGGCGCTGGCCTGCGACCAGGACAGCAGCGGATTGAACAGGTTGCGGTTGAGTTCGTGCAGGCGGTAAAGCATCGACATTCCGGCATGGCCGGCGCGAACCGGCGACGGCGCATTGTGGCGGAATTTGCGCGAACGCGCATCCGGCGTCCGGACATTCTTTGCAGACGCTGCGCGCCCTAGTAGACTCGGACAGACAACGCTGGCGCGGAGGAACTCGTGAAGCCCACCGATATTCGTGTTCCCGACTATTTTCACAAGGTCGTTGATTGCCAGTGGGCGTGTCCCGCGCATACGCCGGTTCCCGAGTACATCCGCCTGATCGCTGCCGGGCGCCATGACGATGCGTACATGATCAACTGGAAGTCGAACGTGTTTCCGGGAATCCTGGGACGCACCTGCGACCGGCCCTGCGAGCCGGCGTGTCGACGCGGAAGGGTGGAAGAGAACAATGGCGCAAAACCGGAACCGGTCGCGATCTGCCGCCTCAAACGCGTCTGCGCGGACAACAAGGATGCCGAGGCGATCCGCGCGCGCATGCCCAAACCGGCGGTCAAGAAAAACGGCAGGCGAATCGCCTGCGTCGGCGCGGGTCCTGCGTCGCTCACCGTCGCGCGCGATCTCGCGCCGCTCGGCTACCACGTCACCGTGTTCGAGGCCGATGCCAAGGGCGGCGGTTTCATGCGCACGCAGGTTCCCCGATTCCGATTGCCGGAAGCGGTGATCGACGAGGAAGTCGGCTACATCCTCGATCTCGGCGTCGAGTTCCGCGGCGGCACTCGCATAGCTTCGATGCGGGCGCTGCTCGCGCAGAAGTTCGACGCCGTGTTCGTCGGTTCCGGCGCGCCGCGCGGACGCGATCTGGAAATCCCGGGCCGCCGCGAGGCCGCCGCAAACATCCATATCGGCCTGGACTGGCTGGCGTCGGTGTATTTCGAGCACGTCAAGAAGATCGGCCGGCGCGTGATCGTACTCGGCGGCGGCAACACGGCGATGGATTGCTGCCGTTCGTCACGGCGCCTCGGCGGCGAGGACGTGAAGGTGATCGTGCGTTCCGGCTTCGAGGAGATGAAGGCTTCGCCGTGGGAAAAAGAAGATGCCATGCACGAGGGCATTCCCATCCTCAACTACCTCGTGCCGAAGGCCTTCGTCCACGAGCACGGCAAGCTCACCGGCATGACGTTCGAGAAGGTACACGCCGAGCATGACGCGAAAGGGCGTCGCCGGCTGGTGCCAACCGGCGAGCCGGATCAATTCTTCGAATGCGATGACGTGCTGATCGCGATCGGCCAGGAAAACGCATTTCCGTGGATCGAGCGCGACATCGGCATCGAATTCGATGCCGAATGGGACATGCCGGTCGTCGACAAGATGACGATGCAGTCGTCCAACCCCAAGGTATTTTTCGGCGGCGACGCGGCGTTCGGGCCCAAGAACATCATCTGGGCGGTGGCGCACGGCCACGACGCGGCGGTGTCGATCGACAAACTGCTGAATGGCGGGGACATCCGCGAGCGCCCCGAACCCGGCGTCAGCCTGATCTCGCAGAAGATGGGCATTCACGAGTGGAGCTACGACAACGACATCTCGAACGATGCGCGTTATGCCGTGCCGTGGCGCGACAAGGCGCAGACGCTCAAAAGCATCAAGACGGAAGTCGAACTCGGTTTCGACGCCAAGAGCGCATTAGCCGAGGCGGAGCGTTGCCTCAACTGCGATGTGCAGACCGTGTTCACCAAGGACGTGTGCATCGAATGCGACGCCTGCGTGGACATCTGTCCGATGGATTGCATCAGCTTCACCAGCAATGGCGAGGAGGCTGATCTGCGCACGCACCTGTCGGCGCCGGCATTGAATCTGACGCAGGCGCTGTATGTGTCGGATACGTTGAAGACGGGCAGGGTGATGGTCAAGGACGAGGATGTCTGCCTACACTGCGGCCTGTGCGCCGAGCGCTGCCCGACCGGCGCCTGGGACATGCGCAAGTTCTTCCTCGAAATGACGCATGCGGGGCCGGGGTGTCACAAGCAAGTGAAGCGAGAAGCGGCATGAAGGCGATTCGGGCCACCAACGACTTCGTCGTCAAGTTCGCCAACGTCAACGGCTCGGGCTCGGCGTCGGCGAACGAGCTGTTCGCCAAGTCCATCCTGCGCATGGGCGTGCCGGTCAGTCCGCGCAACATCTTTCCGTCCAACATCCAGGGCCTGCCGACCTGGTACGAGGTGCGCGTGACCGAACAGGGCTGGCTCGGCCGGCGCGGCGGCATCGACCTCATGGTCGCGATGAATCCGCAGACCTGGGATGAGGACATTGCGGAAATCGAGTCCGGCGGCTATCTGTTCTACGACTCGACGCGGCCGCTGCCGGCGTCGAAATTCCGCGACGACATCCACGTCATCGGCATGCCGCTCACCGCGATCTGCAACCGCACCTATGCGGATGCGCGTCAGCGCCAGTTGTTCAAGAACATCATGTACGTCGGCGCACTGTCGGCGTTGCTCGGCATCGACGCGGCCGAAATCGAGAAACTCTTCGCCGAACAGTACAAAGGCAAGGAAAAACTGCTCGATTCCAACGTCAAGGCGCTGCATCTGGGCCGCGACTACGCGAAGGAGCATCTGCCGGGCGATTTCGGTCTGCGCGTGCAGCGCGCGAATGCGGTCGGCGAGCGCATCTTCGTCGACGGCAATTCCGCTGCGGCGCTCGGCTGCGTCTACGGCGGCGCCACGGTATGCGCGTGGTATCCGATCACGCCGTCCTCGTCGCTGGCGGAAGGTTTCCAGAAATACTGCATGAAGTATCGCGTCGATGCGGAGACCGGTACGAACAAATTCGCCATCGTGCAGGCCGAGGACGAGATCGCCTCGATTGGCATGGTGGTCGGCGCCGGCTGGAACGGCGCGCGCGCCTTCACGACCACGTCCGGGCCTGGCATCTCGTTGATGAACGAATTCATCGGCCTCGCCTACTTCGCCGAGATTCCGGTCACGATCATCGACGTGCAGCGCGGCGGGCCTTCTACCGGCATGCCCACGCGCACGCAGCAATCGGACATGACCGCCTGCGCTTATGCCTCGCACGGCGATACCAGGCACGTGCTGCTGTTTCCGGAAGATCCGCACGAATGTTTCGCGTTTTCCGCGCAGGCGCTGGATCTGGCGGATCGTCTGCAAACACCGATTTTCGTGCTCACGGACCTGGACATCGGCATGAACCAGCGCCTCACCGCGCCGTTCGCCTGGGACGATACACGCGCGTACGACCGCGGCAAGGTGATGACGACGCAGGAGCTCGAAGCCGGCAAGTATTTCGGCCGCTACAAGGACGTGGACGGCGACGGCATTCCCTGGCGCACTTACCCGGCCACGCATCCGATGCGCGGCAGTTTCTTCACGCGCGGCACGAGCAAGAATCCCGAGGCACGCTATTCCGAGCGTGGCGACGATTACGTCTACAACATGCAGCGGTTGCTGAAGAAATTCGATACCGCCAAGGCGCTGGTGCCGCAGCCGATAGTGCATGCGGCGAGGCAGAAGACGCGCTTCGGCGCGATCTACTACGGCTCGACCAGTCCGGCGATGGACGAAGCGCTCGCCGCGCTGGACGCGGACGGCCTGCACGTGGACGCGCTGCGCGTGCGCGCGTTTCCGTTTCCTGGTGCCGTCGCCGAGTTCATCGCTGCACACGATAGCGTGTGCGTGGTCGAGCAGAACCGCGATGGGCAGTTGCGCAGTCTCGTCATCAACGAATTCGGCATCGCCCCGGCGCGACTGGTGCCGGTGTTGCACTACGACGGCACGCCGATCACCGCGCGTTTCATCGCCGCTGCGATCGGCGGACACATGCGAGCGTCCAATGTCGTGCCGATCGAATCGAAGGTAGCGCACTCATGACCTGGATCGCCAAACCCAAGCTGCATCACCCGACGCTGACCTGCAACGCGGCCGGATTTACGCGGCGCGATTACGAAGGCGCGGTCTCGACCTTGTGCGCCGGTTGCGGTCACGATTCGATTTCCGCGGCCATCATCCAGGCCTGCTGGGAACTCGATATCGAGCCGCATCGCGTGGCCAAGCTTTCCGGCATCGGCTGCAGCAGCAAGACGCCGACGTATTTCCTCGGCCAGTCGCACGGCTTCAATACCGTGCACGGGCGCATGCCCTCGGTGCTGACCGGCGCAAATCTGGCGAACAAGGAGCTGCTGTATCTGGGTGTTTCCGGCGACGGCGATTCGGCGTCGATCGGCATCGGCCAGTTCGTGCATGCGATCCGGCGCGGCGTGAACATGGTCTACATCGTCGAGAACAACGGCGTGTACGGTCTGACCAAGGGCCAGTTCTCGGCCACCGCGGACCTGGGTTCGAAATCCAAAAAAGGCGTGACCAACACCGATTCACCGCTGGACATGGTCGGGTTGGCGCTGCAGCTCGGCGCTTCGTTTGTCGCGCGCGGATTTTCAGGCGACAAGCCGCAACTGGTGCCGCTGATCAAGGCCGCGATCAAGCACAAGGGCTCGGCGTTTCTCGACGTGATCAGCCCGTGCGTGGCGTTCAACAATCATCCGGGCAGCACCAAGAGCTACGACTACGTGCGCGAGCACAACGAGGCGGCAAACAAGCTCGATTTCATCGACGGCCGCGATGAAATCACGGTCGACTACGCCGAAGGCGAACTCATCGACGTGACCCAGCACGACGGCAATGTGATCCGCCTGCGCAAGCTCGCCGCCAGTTACAGCCCGCACGACCGCGTCGCGGCAATGAATTACCTGCACGAACGCAGTGCAAAGGGCGAGGTCGTCACCGGCCTGCTCTACGTCGACGAGGATTCGCACGATCTGCACGGACACCTCAACACCGTGCCGACGCCATTCAATCGGCTGGGCGCGAAGGAGTTGAGTCCGGGATCAGCGACGCTGGAGAAGATCAACGCGGCGTTGCGCTGAGTATTTTCGTCATTCCGGCATGGAGCGCCGGAATCCAGAGGCCATGGATGGCATGGCTGCAGAAAGTTGCTACATCACATCCATGTGGTCTGGATGCCGGCATTCCCTGCCGGCATGACCAATCCCCTTCTCACGCCTTGCGCTGATCCCGGTTGCCGCGCCACGGCCGCGGTTTGTTGCCGGCCGCATGCGGCTTTTTCGCAGCGTTCGCGTGCGGACGACGCGAGTGGTTCGGATTGCGCGGCTTGCCCGGCCTGCCCGGCGCCGGTCCGGGCGATTCCAGATTGAGCGGTCGCGACGGCTCGAATCCGGCCACGTTCTCGATCGCGATATCCTGCTTGAGCATGCGGCGGATGTCGCGCAGCAGACGCGCTTCCTCGTGCGCTACCAGCGACACGGCCAGGCCTTCGGCGCCGGCGCGGCCGGTGCGGCCGATGCGGTGCACGTAATCCTCGGCG
>JAGWXP010000199.1 GCA_018969845.1 Lysobacteraceae bacterium
ACGCCGACGATCAAGGCGGCGACGAGTTACGACGTGGCCTTCCTGCAGGGTTATGCGCAGGCCAAGGCGCGCTTCTTCGAGATGGATTTCGACCGCCGTGCCGCCAGCGGCACGCTCGCCGCGCTGGTCGGACACGCCGCGCTTGCGAACGACGTGCAGACGCGCACACTCGGCCTCGATCGCGCCGCGTTCGCGACCTGGCAGGCGCTGGACGCCGACACCAAGGGCTGGCTGCAGGCGTTTTCCAATGGCGTGAATTTCTGGCTGGCCACGCAGCCGCTGCCGCCGGAATACGGGGCGTTGCTGCTCACGCATGCGGCACCGTGGACGCCGCAGGATTCCATCGTCGTGGGCAAGGGGCTGGCATTCCAGCTTTCCTTCGATCTGGACATCCAGAACACCATCGATTTCGGCGCCTACTCGCAGGCCGCGGCCGCGGCCCATGTCGATCCGAACGCGCTGTTCTTCGGCGACACGCACCGTTTCGCGCCGCCGGACAACCGGGTCACGGTGCCGGGATTCACTCCGACTGACTCGTCGGGAGCGTCGGTCCTGACGCAAGCCGCCGCGATGGCCAGCGTGCAGTCGAATGCGCAGCAACTGGCCGCGCTGGGCAACCTGCAGGTGGATCCGCGCGCACTGGCGCTGGCACAGGCCTATCGCGATAAAATCGCGGCCAATCCCTTCATCGCACCGACCCTGCACGCACGCATGGGTCGCGGCGGCAGCAATGAGTTTGCGGTCAGCGGCGCCGTCACCGCCACCGGCAAGCCGATCATCGCCAACGATCCGCACCTGACCCTGGCGCTGCCACCGATTTTCATGGAGATGCACCTGATTTCCGGCGACGGCCTCAACGTCACCGGCGTCAGCGTGCCCGGCGCGCCGGGCATCATCCAGGGCTGCAACAGCAACATCTGCTGGGGCAGCACGGTCAATCCGATGGATGTGACCGACACGTTCCTGGAAACCTTTGTCGTCAACAGCTACGGTCTGCCCACCGCGATCGTGCACAACGGCACGCAGGAGCCGGTGCAGTGGGTGTTCCAGAGTTTCTACGTCAACCAGATGACGCCGGGACAGACCGATGCCATCGCCCGCGACAACTCCATCGGCTACACCAACGGCGCGATCACGGTGATCGTGCCGCGCCGGAACAACGGTCCGGTGGTGCAGATCGGCACACCCGGCAGTTGCGCGCTGAGCGGGCAGGCGCTGACCTCGAGTTACGCCTGCGGATTGTCCATCGCCTATACCGGCTGGGGTCCGACCTTCGAGTTGGAGGCATTCAAGCTGATCGACCGCGCGCAGAACCTGAGTGATTTCCAGAATGCGCTCACGTATTTCGATTTCGGCTCGCAGAACTTCGCCTACGCCGACACCGCCGGCAACATTGCGTATTTCACCAGCGCCGAGAATCCGATCCGCGACGACTTGCAGAATTTCGGCAAATGGATCGGCTCGCCGCCGTTCCTGATCCGCGACGGCTCTGGCGCCGCACACAACGATTGGCTGCCGGTGTCGCATCCGCAGCCGAACCAGGCGGTTCCCTACGAGATCATGCCGGCTTCGGAGATGCCGCACGTGATCAATCCGTCCCAGGGCTACTTCGCCAACGCCAACAACGACCCGATCGGCGTCACCTTGCAGAACAATCCGTTCGGCATGACGCGCCCGGGCGGTGGCGTGTACTACCTCAATTACGGTTACGACGCCTACCGCATGGGCCGCATCGACCGCATGCTCTCGGCGCTGGTTTCGTCGGGTCAGAAACTCACCACCGCCGATATCCAGAACGTGCAGCTCAACAACCAGCCGGTGGATGCGCAGTTGCTGCTGCCGTACCTGCTTGCCGCCGCGCAGGACGCGCAGGCGAACGGCGCCTGGGCGCCGCTCGCTGCGCTCGCCGCCGATCCGGCGGTGAGCGAGGCGATCTCACGCCTTTCCGCATGGGACTTGTCCACGCCCACGGGTTTGCAACAGGGCTTCGACGCCGGCCGTGCGCCGGGTTCGGCGCCAACCCAGGCGCAACTGGATAATTCCGTCGCCGCCACCGAGTTTTTCATGTGGCGCAGCAATGCGATCAAGAACACCATCGATGCCACGCTCACGGCGTACGGCCTCGGCGGCTACCTGCCGGGCGACGACAGCGCCTACACCGGGCTCAAGTTCCTGCTGGATGCCTTCCCCGTATTGGGCGGCCACGGCGCATCCGGGATCAATTTCTTCAACGTGCCGAATGCGCCGGATGCGGCGTCCGCCCGCGATTTCATCCTGCTCACGAGCCTGCAGCAGGGTCTGCAGCAATTGGCCGGCAATTCCTTCGCCGCCGCGTTCGGCAATTCCACGGATCAGTCGACGTATCACTGGGGCGCGCTGCACCGTTTCGTGCTGGTGCATCCGCTCGGCGGTCCGTTCAATATCCCGGGACCGAATCCGTACGGCTTCACCGATCTTGCGCCGAACCTGCCGGGCCTGGCGCGCGATTCCTCGTACGAGACGGTCAATCCCGGCGGCGGCACCCTGCGCGTGAGCGGCGTGAACGATTTCATGTTCAGCGGCGCCACCGCGCCGGGACGCCGTTTCGTCGGCCAGATGAGCACGCCGATCAATGCGGTGGAGGTGATTCCCGGCGGCGAGTCGGCCGTGCTCGGCGATCCGAACTACGCCAGCCAATTGCTGCTGTGGCTGACCGGCAATTACCACCCGTTGATCGTTGATCCGAACGCGGCGACGCAGGGCGCTGCGAGCACGCTGAATTTCGTACCGTGATGGCGGCGGGCAAGAAATAAGCAGCACGTCATGCCGGCATGGATTGCCGGCATCCAG
>JAGWXP010000046.1 GCA_018969845.1 Lysobacteraceae bacterium
TGTTTTCCAGGTGCAGATCAGCCAGCGCCTGTCCGTGCCGTTCCGCGCGCGGCCGCTGGACGTCTATCGCGCCCTGCGCGCGCTCAATCCCTCGCCGTACATGTACTACATCGACCTGGGCGGCGAACAGATCATCGGCTCCTCGCCGGAAATCCTCGTGCGCGCGCAGGGCGGCCAGGTCGTGCTGCGCCCCATCGCCGGCACGCGCCGGCGCGGGCACACGCCGGAGGAAGACGCGGCGATGGAAGCGGAGCTGCTCGCCGATCCCAAGGAGCGCGCCGAGCACGTGATGCTGATCGATCTCGGCCGCAACGATGTGGGCCGCGTCGCCCGGACCGGCAGCGTGGAACTGACCGCGAACATGATCGTGGAGCGCTACTCGCACGTCATGCACATCGTTTCCGAAGTCGTCGGCAAGCTGAAATCGGATTTGAATTTCATGGACGTATTCCGCGCCACCTTCCCCGCCGGCACGCTGACCGGTGCGCCGAAGGTGCGCGCGATGGAGATCATTACTGAACTCGAGACCGTCAAGCGCGGCGTCTACGGCGGCGCGGTCGGCTACTGGGGCTGGAACGACGAAGCCGACCTGGCCATCGCCATCCGCACAGCGATCGTCAAGGACGGGCAACTGCACGTACAGGCCGCCGGCGGCGTGGTCGCCGACTCCGTGCCGGAACTGGAATGGAAGGAAACCATGAACAAGTGCCGTGCGCTGTTCCGCGCGGTGCAGGAGGCGGTGGGGGGATTGTGACGTTGTCGGCTTGGTGTGCAGTTAGAATCTCCCGCTTGATGCAGCCCGCGAGTACGCAATGCTCCTGATGATCGACAACTACGATTCCTTCACCTTCAACCTCGTCCAGTATCTGGGCGAACTGGGCGAAGACGTGCGCGTGGCGCGCAACGATGCGCTGTCGGTCGTGGGCATCCGCAAGCTCGCACCGGATCGAATCGTGATTTCGCCGGGTCCCGGCACGCCCGATGACGCCGGGGTGACGCTGGAGGTCATCGCGAAGCTCGGCGGGCAAATTCCGATTCTCGGCGTGTGCCTGGGACATCAGAGCATCGGCCAGGCGTTTGGCGGCCGCGTGATTCGCGCGCCGCAGATCATGCACGGCAAAACCTCGCCGATCCACCACAGCGGCCGTGGCGTGTTCGCAGGCTTGCGCAATCCGTTCACCGCGACGCGCTACCACTCGCTGGTGGTGGCAAAATCCAGCTTGCCGGCGTGTCTGGAAGTCACAGCGTGGACGCAGAACTCCGATGGCAGCATCGACGAAATCATGGGCCTGCGCCACACGACGCTGCCGATCGAGGGCGTGCAATTCCATCCGGAATCGATCCTGACCGAGCACGGCCACGACCTGTTGCGCAATTTCCTGCACGCGCCGTTGCCGAAGGCAGCCTGACATGCCGATTACTCCACAGGAAGCGTTGCAACGCACGATCGAGCATCGCGAGATTTTCCACGACGAAATGGTCGATCTAATGCGCCAGATCATGCGCGGCGAAGTAACCGCGCCGATGGTCGCGGCAATCCTGTCCGGCTTGCGCGTGAAGAAGGAAACGATCGGCGAGATTGCCGCCGCCGCGAGCGTGATGCGCGAGATGGCAGTGCGCGTGCATGTTCCTCCGTACAAGCATTTCGTCGACATCGTCGGCACCGGCGGCGACGGCGCAAATTCGTTCAACATCTCCACCGCGGCGATGTTCGTCACCGCGGCCGCCGGCGCGCGCGTGGCCAAGCACGGCAACCGCAGCGTGTCGAGCAAATCCGGCAGCGCCGACGTGCTCGAAGCGCTCGGCGCGCGCATCGGCCTCTCCGCCGAGCAGGTGGCATTGTGCGTGGAGGAAACCGGCATCGGTTTCATGTTCGCGCCGACCCATCATCCGGCGATGCGCGTGGTTGCGCCGGTGCGCAAGGAAATGGGCGTGCGCACGTTGTTCAACATCCTGGGTCCGCTGACCAATCCGGCCGGCGCGCCGAACATGCTGATGGGCGTGTTCCATCCGGACCTGGTCGGCATCCAGGTACGCGTGCTGCAGCGCCTGGGTGCAGGTCACGCCCTGGTGGTGTGGGGCCGCGACGGCATCGACGAGGTGTCGCTGAGCGATACGACGCTCGTCGGCGAGCTGCGCGATGGCAAGGTGCGCGAATACGAACTGACGCCGGAGCAGTTCGGCTTCGCGCGCAGCGCGCGTGAGGATTTCATGGTCGCCGACGCCGCCGGATCGAAAGCACGTGTACTCGCCGCGCTGGACGACACGCCCGGCCCGGTGCGCGATATCGTTCTGCTCAACGCCGGTGCGGCGCTGTACGCGGCGGACGTGACCGAGTCGATCGCTGCCGGCATCGCGCTCGCGCGTGAAGCCGTGCGCAGCGGCGCGGCGCGCGCCCGGCTCGATCAATTCGTCGCGGCGACACGGCGGCTGAGCGGCGCGTGAGCGATATTCTGCAACGCATCCTCGCGCGCAAGCGCATCGAGGTGCGCGAACGCAGCGCGCGCATGCCGGCGCGCGAGTTGTCGGCGTGCATAGTGGCTGCGCCGCCACCGCGCGGATTCCGCGCAGCGCTGGAAGCGAAGATCGTCGCCGGTCGGCCGGCAGTGATCGCCGAGATCAAGAAGGCAAGTCCGAGCCAGGGCGTGATCCGGGCGGATTTCAGCCCCAGTGGGATCGCGCGCAGTTATGCGACCGCCGGCGCCGCATGCCTCTCGGTATTGACTGACGTGGATTTCTTTCAAGGCGCCGATGCGTATCTCGTCGCCGCGCGCGCGAGCTGCGCACTGCCCGTGCTGCGCAAGGATTTCGTCATCGACGAATACCAGATCTACGAAGCGCGTACGCTCGGCGCCGACTGCGTCCTGCTCATCGCTGCCGCGCTCGATGATGCACAGCTCGCGGAATTCGCCGCGTTGGCGCATGACCTCGGCATGGATGCATTGGTAGAAGCGCACGACATCGCCGAACTCGAGCGCGCTCTAAAGACGCCGGCGCCGCTGATCGGCATCAACAACCGTGACCTGCGCACGTTCAAAACCGCGCTGGACACGACGCTGAAATTGCGCTCGCGGGTGCCGGCGGACCGCTTGCTGATCACCGAAAGCGGCATTCATGCACCAGCGGATGTCGCACGCATGCGCACCGCAGGCGTGCACGCATTCCTGGTCGGCGAGGCGTTCATGCGCGCGCCGGACCCCGGCGCGGAGTTGGCACGTCTTTTTTTCTAGCGCGTGCCGAAGACGACGATGGTCTTTCCGGCGACCGAAATCATCCCTTGCGCTTCGAGCTGCTTGAGCACGCGCCCGACCATCTCGCGCGAACAACCGACGATGCGGCTGATTTCCTGGCGCGAAATGCGGATCTGCGTGCCCTTCGGATGCGACATCGCATCCGGTTCCTCGGTGAGGTCGATCAGGGTCTTGGCGACGCGGCTGGTCACGTCCATGAAGGCCAGGCGGCTGACCTTGCGCGAGGTGTGCAGCAGGCGATTGGTCAGTTGCGTGCCGATCGCGAACAGCACCTTGGCGCAATCCTCGCGCAACGACCCCTCGCACAACTGGAACAAACGCTCGTAGCTGATCTCGGCCAGATCGCACGAGGTACGCGTGCGCACCATCACTTCGCGGCGCGGGGTTTCCACGAACAGCCCCATCTCGCCGATGAATTCGCCGGCGTTGATGTAGGCCAGAATCAACTCGCGGCCTTCTTCGTCCTCGGTGAGCACGCTGACCGAACCATCGATGATGAAATAAAGGATATTGGCCGAATCGCCGGGGCGGATGATCGCGGTCTTGCCCGGATAGCGGCGCCGATGGCAATACGCCAGAAAGCGATCCAGCGCCGCCTGATCAAGCACCAGCGATGCCGGCGCCTGCACGCGATTGACCGCGCGTTGCAGCGTGTAGCGAAGCTCCATATCTCGACTCCCTGCGAAACGGCTCGGCGATGCGGCGCCGGTTCCGCACCATCTTATCGGATTCCGGCGGGCGCTGCGCAAGCCGTCGAAAACGGTTTCCCGCGCCGCCGGATTGCTCCATAATCCGCGCCCTGACGGCGTCACGGCCGGTTTTCGGAGTCTGTGCAGTGAAACCCCTTCCCCGCCTGAAGCTGCAGGGCTTCAACAACCTGACCAAGGCGCTGTCCTTCAACATTTACGACATCTGCTACGCGGTGACGCCCGAGCAGCGCGACCGCTACATCGATTACATCGACGAGCAGTACGATTCCGATCGCCTGACCAAGATCCTCACCGATGTGGCCGAGATCATCGGCGCGAACATCCTCAACGTCGCGCGCCAGGACTACGATCCGCAGGGCGCTTCGGTGACGATCCTGATTTCCGAACACCCGGTAGTGGAAAAACTCGGCCGCGACATGATCTCGGACGCAGTGGTCGCGCACATGGACAAGTCGCACATCACCGTGCACACCTATCCGGAAACGCATCCGCACAACGGCATCGCCACCTTCCGCGCCGACATTGACGTGGCCACCTGCGGCGTGATCTCGCCGCTAAAGGCCCTGAATTACCTGATCGACAGCTTCGAGTCCGACATCGTGATCATGGATTACCGCGTGCGCGGCTTCACCCGCGACGTGCGCGGCAAAAAACACTACATCGATCACCGCATCAACTCGATCCAGGAATATTTGGCCAAGCATATCCGCCAGAAATACGAGATGTTCGACGTCAACGTGTACCAGGAAAACATGTTCCACACCAAGATGCACGTGAAGGAATTCGATCTGGAAACCTACCTGTTCGAGGCCCACGCCGAAGATCTGTCGTTCAAGGATCGTCAGCGCATCGAGACCTTGCTCAAGCGTGAGATCGAGGAGTTGTTCCACGGCAGGAATTTGACCTGATGCTCTTCCCCCTCTCCCGCTGGCGGGAGAGGGTCGGGGTGAGGGTGGATTCTTTTGCCACGCCGCGTCCGAGCTGTAACACCCTCACCCGCGCCTTTCGGCGCGCCCTCCCGCCAGCGGGAGAGGCGTTAGATGCGGTACGCCACCGCCTTCATCACGCCACTGGCGAAGCGCATCAGGGTTGGAATCGGCAGCGGCAATTCGATGCCGCCTGCTTCCCTGGCCATCCTTCCGTGACGCGCCTCGTCGGCTTGCATTTGCGCAACCACGGCACGGCTGGGGGCATCGCCTTCCGGCAATTTTTCCAGGTGCTCGCCGAGGTGCGCCTCGACCTGGCGTTCGGTTTCCACCACGAACCCCAGACTCATCTTGTCGTCGATCAAAGCCGCGGCTGCGCCGATCGCGAAACTGCCGGCATACCACAACGGGTTGAACAGACTCGGTCGGCTGGCGAGCGCTTCGAGGCGTTCGCCGCACCAGGCCAAGTGATCGGTCTCCTCGGCGGCGGCGTGCAGGAGTTGCGCGCGCGTGGCTTCGTTGCGCGCCACCGCGTCCTGTCCGGAATACAGCGCCTGCGCGCAGACTTCGCCCGTGTGATTGACGCGCATCAGACCCGCGGCGTGGCGGCGCTCGCCCTCATCCAGCGATCCTTGCGCAACGCCGACCGCGGGCGAAGGCCGCCGCGCCTCGGGCGCCGCGTTTAGCGAGGCGCCGAGTGCGCGTTCGATTTCGACCAGGACGCGGTCCAAACCGGATAGATGACGTGTGAGCATGCGTCAATTTTCCAACTGACGTGCGAGCAATACAACAGGATGCATGACCGGGATTCCGGCTGTGCGCTCGCGCAGGCCATTAGCAAGGAAAATGCGACAACCGACATTGCTGGTGACGAGGCTTTGCGCTTGCGTCGCGAGCGCACTATCCAGGGTCTGCGCGCGCAACGCATCGGCGGTTTCCGGATGATGCAAAAAATAATCCCCGGCGGCGCCGCAGCAGCCCGGCGGCGCATGAAGCGCCTCGATTTGCAGCTGTGGAATCCGCGCGAGCAAGCGTGCGATGGCGCCATCGGCGCACGCGACATTGCGCTGCGTGCAGGGCGTGTGCAAGGCGATACGCTCGGCAAGCGGGCGGAACTTCAGCGTGCCGATGTGCGCATCCGCATCGAGGAATTCGTGGATTTCGCGCACGCGGACAGGCGAATCCGCAAACACATGGTCGCGCAACGTGCCGAAGCAGCCCGATGCGGATACGAGCACAGCATCGACGCCGGCGCCGCCAAACAGCGAACGCAGCGTTTCGCCCAGGCGCGCTGCTTGTGCCGCATCACCGTTGTGCAAGGCCAGTGCGCCGCAGCAGCCTTGCGCGGACGGCAGCACGACCGCGTAATCCAGTGCCTGCAGCAGGGTCCGTGCCGCGGCGTGCACGTCGCGGTCCACGCTGGCGGCGACACAGCCGAGGAACAACCCGACCCGTGCGCGCGGCGGCTCTGGCGCACGCGACGGCTGGACTTCGATGCGCGGCAGCCGCGGCAATTCGGCGACGGCACGATCCGTTCCGAACGGCCGCAACAGCGCGCGCATGACCCTGCTTTGCAGGATGCGCCGCGGGCCGGGCAGATTCGCCATGCGCAGCAGGGTGCCGAGCAGGCGCGGGTGCGCCAACAGCCCGCCGAGAGAGAGAGCGCCGCGGGGGGCGGCTCCGGTGTCGCGCAGCCACGCGCGGGTCGTTGCAATCAGTTCGCCGTATTTCACCTGCGACGGACACACGCGCTCGCAGGCCATGCAGGCCAGGCAGTTGTCCAGGTGTTCCAAGACGGACGGCGTGGCGCCCAGATGCCGCTCGGCCAGCGCCTGCGCGAAGGCGATGCGCCCTCGCGGAGATTCGGCTTCCGTGCCGGCGAGGCGATACGTCGGGCAATGCGGCAGGCACAGCCCGCATTTGACGCATTGGCCGGCCAGCGCGGTGATGTGCGCTTGCACTGTCGAGGCCGCCTTTACCTTTGCTTGCATGGCCGGATTGTAAACGCCGCGGCCGCACCTGCGTTGTTCAACCTCAGGCCAAACCGGAATTCCTCATGCCACACGCCCACGTTCGCCTTGCCTGCATCGCCGCCCTGATCGCCGCAGCCGGCGGCGCACGGGCCGATTCCCGTCCCAGCCATTCCGATCTGCAATGGCTCGACCGCGTCACCTACGGCGTGAATTCGGCGAGTCTGGCGCAATTGCAGCAGCTTGGCCGACAGGATTTTCTCGAAGCGCAACTCGCCGCGCGCGACGAACGCCTGCCGCCGGACGTGCAGGCGCAGATCGATGCGATGCCGATTTCGCACCAGTCCATCGTCGACGACATCGCCACGCTCGCGGCCGCGCGCGACAAGCTCAAGAGCATCGACGACACACAGGCCAAGGTCGAGGAGCGCAAGGTGCTGCGCAGGCAAGGAATCTTGCTCGCGGTGCAGACGCAGGAACGCGAATTGCTGCGCGCGGTATATTCGCCGGCACAACTGAAGGAACAGATGGTCTGGTTCTGGCTGAACCACTTCAACGTGTTCGACCGCAAAGGTCCGGAAGCCTGGCTCGACGCCGACTACGTGGAAAGCGCGATTCGTCCGCATGCCCTGGGCAATTTCCGCGACCTGGTCATGGCGACTCTGACCCATCCGGCGATGCTGGTGTATCTGGACAACGCGCGCAACGCGGCCAAGCATCACAACGAGAACTACGCACGCGAGCTGATGGAGTTGCACACGCTCGGCGTGAACGCCGGCTACACGCAGAACGACGTGCAGGAGATGGTGCGCATTCTCACCGGCACGGGCGTGGCTCTGAATCCGCGCGAGCCACGGCTGCGTCCGGATCTGCGCGCCCTGTATATCCGCCACGACGGCTTCGAGTTCAATCCGGCGCGCCACGACTTCGGCGACAAGGTGCTGCTCGGCCACAGCATCCGCGGCAGCGGCTTCGACGAGGTGCGTCAGGCCGTGGATCTGCTGGTCGCGCAACCGGCCTGCGCGCATTTCATCTCCGGCGAACTGGCGACGTATTTCGTTTCCGACAATCCGCCGGCGGCGCTGGTCGATGCGATGGCGGAAACCTTCCAGCGCACGCACGGCGACATCCGCGCGGTGCTGCGCACGCTGTTCGATTCGCCGCAATTTACCGCCTCGCTCGGTCACAAATTCAAGGATCCGATGCATTACCTCGTCTCGTCCCTGCGTCTGGCCTACGACGGCGACGCCGTGCCCGACCCGCGCCGGCTGGTGGTCTGGCTCAACCAGCAGGGTGAGGGCGAATTCGGCCACGCCACGCCCGACGGCTATCCGCTCGTATCCAACGCCTGGAATTCGTCGGGTCAGATGAGCGCGCGCTTTGAATTGGCACGTGCGATCGGCAACGGCGATGTCCGTCTGTTCGACGGCGTGGCCATGCCGCAAGTGCCGCGGTTGGCCGGGCCGCTGTTTGCGCGCGCGATCAAGCCGTGGTTATCGCCAGCCACCCTGACCGCCTTGAACCAGGCGCGGTCGCCGCTGGAATGGAATACCTATCTGCTCGCCGCCCCGGAATCCAACTACCGCTGAGGATACGTCCATGCAACGCCGCCATTTTCTCGCCACGCTCGCCGCGCTGCCCGCCGCCGGATTCGCCGGCCGCCTGTTCGCGGCGCCGGCCGGCTCGCCGCGCTTTCTGCTGGTATTCCTGCGTGGCGGCTACGACTGCGCCAACCTGCTGGTGCCGTATGCGAGCGACTTCTATTACGAAGCGCGCCCGAACATCGCCATTGCGCGGCCCGATTCCGCCTCCGGTGCGCTGCGCCTGGACGCCGACTGGGCGTTGGCGCCAGCGGTGCGCGAGGCGCTCGAACCGCTGTACGCGCGCAAGCAGATCGCTTTCGTGCCGTTCGCCGGTACGCCGAACCTGTCGCGCAGCCACTTCGAGACGCAGGACGACATTGAACACGGCCTGCCGGAAAACGACCACAGCGACCGCTCCGGATTCCTCGCGCGCCTGTCCGCAACGCTCAACGGCATCGCCGCGCCGATCGCGTTCACTGCCTCGTTGCCGTTGAGCTTCCAGGGCGGCGGCGACGTGCCGAACATTTCCCTGGCGCGCGTCGGCAAGGCGGCCTTCGATGCGCGCCAGTCGGCGATTCTCGCCGGCATGTACAAGGACACGGCCCTTGCGGATCCGGTTGCCGAAGGCCTGGCGCTGCGCCAGCAGGTCGCCGGCGAATTCGCGCAGGAGATGATGAAGGCCAGCCGCGGCGCCGTGAACGCCTACGGTTTCACCCAGCAGGCGCCGCGCATCGCGCAGATGCTGCGCGACAAGTACCGGCTCGGCTTCATCGACGTCGGCGGCTGGGACACGCACGTCGGCGAAGGCGGCGCGCAGGGCGCGCTCGCCAACAACCTCAGCAACCTGGCACGCGGCCTGGCCGCATTCGCGCAGGCGATGGGCGAGGATTGGAAGGACACCACCGTGGTCGTGGTCTCCGAGTTCGGCCGCACCTTCCGCGAAAACGGCAACCGCGGCACCGACCACGGCCACGGTTCTGTCTACTGGGTGCTCGGCGGCGGCATCAACGGCGGCCGCATCGCTGGCGAACAGGTGCGCGTGACTCAGGAAAACCTGTTGCAAAACCGCGATTTTCCGGTGCTCAACGATTATCGCGGTCTGCTCGGCGGTGTGTTCGCGCGGTTGTGGGGACTGAACGGGTCGCAGATTGCGCAAGTGTTTCCGCAAACCAAACCCGAAGATCTGCGTCTGATCTGAGCGGCACACCATGTGACGATGGACACTGCCGCGCAGCGGCGCGACGGGATTATCCTTGCGCGAACCGCCGGAGAATCCCATGACCCGCCGCATGTCCGCATCCGAAGCCATCGAGAATTACGTCTGGGCGCATTCGCGCGAAGGCGCAATCGCCGCGCGCCTGCGCGAGGAAACCGCGAAACTGCCGCAAGCCGGCATGCAGATCGGGCCGGATCAGGCCGCGTTTCTTGCTCTGCTCGTGCGCGCGATCGGCGCCAGATGCTGCATCGAGATCGGCACCTTTACCGGCATGAGCGCGCTCGCGGTCGCTTCCGCCTTGCCGGATGACGGCCGCCTGATCTGCTGCGACATCAGCGCGGAATGGACGTCCATCGCGCGGCGCTACTGGGCGCAGGCCGGCGTTGCCGCACGCATCGATCTGCGTCTGGCGCCGGCGCTGGATACGCTGCGCGATCTGGCGATGACCGAACGCGGCCGATTCGATTTCGCTTTCATCGACGCGGACAAGGCGCGCTACGACGCGTATTACGAAGCCTGTCTGGAGCTGCTGCGCACGGGCGGCGTGATTGCACTGGACAACATGTTGTGGTCCGGCAAGGTCGCCGATGCGAACGTGCACGATGCCGACACCGATGCGATTCGTGCGTTGAACGCGAAAATCCACGCCGATGCGCGCGTGGATGCGACGCTGCTCACCATCGGCGATGGCGTGATGCTGGCGCGCAAGCGCTGAGGCGCCCTATTTCATCGGTCTCCCTGGCAATTTCGACGAATCGAATCCGCCGACCTCGAATTCGGCGTCGAACTCGCCAGCGCCTTTCACGTTCACGCCGATGGCAACGGTTTTCGCCTTTTCGAGTTTGGCGATGAAGCCCTCGTCGTCGTCGATGAACAGGGCCGGTTCACCGGTCGGCGGAATCGTCGCCTTCATGTGCTGCGGTTTGGCGCCGTCGAAACCGACCGGCAATGTCGCACAACCACCCTTGCAATCGAAGGTGGCGTTGTCGAGCAGCAGGTAAACGCTTTGGCCCCATTTCGGATGCTGGCGCAGCACCAATCGCAGGCGCGCGTTCGGCAGTTTCAGCGGCTCCTTGCTCGCAATCGTGGCGGCATATTGCGTACCGCCGTCCTCGGCCGTGACGGTGTAGCTCCACAGTGCGGCCAGCCGATGCGCGTCGGCGTTTGCCGCCGATTTCGCGCGCGTTTGCGCTATCGTCTGCTGCACGCGCTGCGCGGTTTGCGTGCCCGGATATTTGGCGAGGATTTCGTTGCCCAGCGATGTGGCGATATCCCAACTGCCGCTTCGCCGCATCTGATCGTAAAGCGCGCCTTCCTTCGCCGCCCGTGCTTCGTTGGCGGCTTTCGCCGCGAGCGCAGGATCGACCGGCGGTGGCGCATTGCCGCCCGAGCAGGCGGCAAGAATCAGTCCGAAGGCGACGGTGAGGGCGCATTGAAAACGCATGGCGGCAATCCGGGGAGCGGGTATCTCGCCAAGATACCGCAATCCGTGTTTTATGCGCAGGGATCGCGGCCGAGATTCTTGTCGTAGGTGGAGACATGTTCGTCGTATTCGTGACCGCCGCGACCGATGGAGCCCGCGCGCCGCATCTGCATGCAGGCATCCTCGCGCGGAACCGGATGGCCGGACACGCTCACCGATGTGCCGCCGCTGCGGCCGCGGCCCTTGCCGTGACTCGTGCCGCCGCCTTCCGCTGCCAGCGAGCGCGGACAGGAGCCGAGGCGATAGAACACGCGGCCGTCGCTGACGCGGCATTCGTAGGCCATGCCGTGTGCCTGCGCGCGCGGCGCGCGATATGCGTTGCGCGAATTTTCGCGCCGGGGATGCGTTTCGATCGCGTACTGCGGCGACGGCGCGTAAACCGGTGCGGGCGCGATCTCGACTTCGCTCTGGCCTTGCGCGGTCGCGCAGGGTCGGTCCTGGAATGCGGCGACGCCGGAAGCATCAACGCATTTGTATACCGATCCGGCGCGCGCGCCGAACGCCAGACTCAGCAGCAGCAATCCCGCCAGCCATTCGTACCAGCGCATGCTGCGTCCGCTCGCGACATGTCGATTGTGATCCATGATCCGTCCTCCGTTGAGTGCGGACAGGATCGCGACGTTCTTGAAACGATGGAATCGGCGAACGCCGCGTGTCAGCGTAGGAAATCGATTACGCGACGCGCACAATGCGCACATGCGAAAAATCGTCCACATCGACATGGACGCCTTCTACGCCAGCGTCGAACAGCGCGACGCTCCGGCGCTGCGCGGCAAACCCGTGGTCGTCGCCTGGCGCGGCGCGCGCTCGGTAGTGTGCGCGGCGTCCTACGAAGCGCGTCGCTTCGGCGTGCGTTCGGCCATGCCGGCGGTGCGCGCCGAGCGTCTGTGTCCGCACGCGGTTTTCGTGCCGCCGGATTTTTCGCGTTATCGCAGCGTGTCGAAACAGGTGCGCGAGATTTTTCTGCGCCATACCGAACTGGTCGAACCGCTGTCGCTGGATGAGGCGTATCTGGACGTCACCACGCCGAAATCGGAGCTCGATTCCGCAACTGCCGTGGCCAAATCCATACGCCGTGCCATTGCCGAGGAAACCGCACTCACCGCCTCGGCAGGCGTCGCACAGAACAAATTCCTGGCCAAGATCGCGTCCGATTGGAAAAAACCCGACGGCCTATTCGTGATTCGCCCAGAGCAGGCAGAAGCATTCCTAGCTCCCTTGCCGGTGGCGAAGATTCCCGGCGTGGGCCGCGTGATGGATGGAAGGCTGGCCGCGCTCGGCATCCGCACCTGCGCGGACCTGCGCCTGCGCGACGCGCGTGACCTCGAACAACGCTTTGGCCGTTACGGACGCCGTCTGCACGAACTTAGCATGGGCATCGACGAGCGACCCGTCGATCCCGATCAACCCGTGCAGTCGATCTCGACCGAGGACACCTTCGAGCACGATCTGCCGCTTGCCGCGATCGAGCCGACGATCCGCACGCTCGCCGCGAAGACCTGGGCGGCCAGCCGCAAGACCGACCGTATCGGCCGCACCGTGGTGCTCAAGCTCAAGACCGCGGATTTCCACATCCTTACGCGCAGTTTCACCCCGTCACTGCCGCCGCAGTCGGAAAGCGAATTCGTGGCGATTGCCGCCGCACTATGCGATCGCGTCGATCTGCCGGAGACGACGCTCTATCGTCTCGCCGGCGTGGGCCTGCACAACTTTTGCGATGCAGACGAATTGCCGCAGCCGGAGCTGTTCCGGTAGTAACGGCGACGTTGAATTATCCGTTCGCCCTGAGCGTAGCGGCGCAGGCGCGAAGTCGAAGGGCAGCGGCGTTTCGACTCCGCCGAGCTGCGCTCGGCTACGCTCAACGCGAACGGGTATTTTTGCGACTCGGCTCACTTCAACCACTCGTGAAATTTCTTGCGAAACTTCGCCACCTTCGGCGCGATCACGAGCTGGCAGTAGGGCTGCGTGCCATGCAGACGGAAATATTCCTGATGGTAATTTTCCGCCTTGTAGAACACCGTGAACGGTTCGACCTGGGTGACGATCTTGCCGGAATATTCATGACCCGCCTCGGCGATGGCCTTGTCGATCGCTGTTTTCTGTGCGGCATCGCGATAGAACGCGACCGAGCGGTACTGTGAGCCGACGTCGTTGCCTTGCCGGTCAACCGTGGTCGGATCGTGGATGGTGAAGTAGACGTGCAGCAGCACGTCCAACGGCAGAACATCCGGGTCAAACACGAGTTGAACCACTTCGGCATGGCCCGTGGTGCCGCTGGAAACCTGTTCGTAATCGGGATTGGCGACATGACCGCCGGCGTAACCCGAGGTCACGCTGACCACGCCCTTCAATTCCTCGAACACGGCTTCCAGGCACCAGAAACAGCCGCCGCCGAGCGTGATGGTTTCGGCGTGCGCCGGTGCGGTGGGCCGTTCGACAGGCGCGGCCTGTGCGGATAGCGTTGTGGCGATCATGAGCAATCCTGTGGCAAGAAGTTGGCGCAGCATGGGCGAGTTCCTTGGTGCATGGCGCCTGATCAGACCGGCGCGGGCGGCGAATCATTGCGCGCCCAAGCGTGAGCCGGCACTGGTGATGCGACGGTGAAGGTCACCGCAGAGTAAACTCCATCGATCCAGAACCGGGCCGCACATCGCATGGACATCGAAAAGATCACGGTACGCATCACCGAATCCGGCAAGACCATGGATGTGGTGGTGCTGAACAAATACGCACATCGCATCACGGTGGTGCTCGGCACGGGCGTGCACAGCGTCAAGTGCGACATGACGCCGACACCGAACAAGATGGCCTTTTCCGGCAAGGCACTCGGACGCGAGATCGTCTACGAACGAACCCCCGAACAGGTGCAAGCCGATCTGGATAGGCTCAATCCCGCGCTGAAGCGGTCGCGGCCGCGGTAATTACACCGCGACGGGATTCGGTTTCTCCGCGTCCAGCTTCCACAGCTTGATCGCGCGGGCGACGTCCTTGGCGCTCATCTTGCCCTCGTTGGCGAGCGCAGCAACGGCGGCGTGGGCTATCCAGTAGCGGTCGACCTCGAAGAAGCCGCGCAGGTGTTCGCGCGTGTCGCTGCGGCCGAAGCCGTCGGTACCGAGCACGGTATACTTTTTCCCATCCGGCACGAAGGCGCGGATCTGGTCGGCGTATTCGCGCACGTAGTCGGTGGCGGCGATCGCCGGCCCCTGGCGTCCGGCGAGCAG
>JAGWXP010000047.1 GCA_018969845.1 Lysobacteraceae bacterium
GTCAGCGTCGTCTTGCCGTGATCCACGTGACCTATCGTCCCCACGTTCACGTGCGGCTTCTTGCGTTCGAATTTTTCCTTGGACATGGCTAAACCCTCAGATAAATTTATACAGTTAAGCTTGTTTGACCACGGCTTCGGCGATGTTGTTCGGCGCCTCGGCGTAATGATCGAATTCCATCGTGAACGTCGCACGGCCCTGGCTCAGCGAGCGCAAGCTCGTGGCATAGCCGAACATCTCGCCCAGCGGCACCAGCGCGTTGATCAGCTTGCCGGAGGGCGAATCGTCCTGACCTTGCAGCACGCCGCGGCGGCGGCTGAGGTCGCCCATCACATCGCCCATGTAGTCTTCCGGTGTCACCACCTCGACCTTCATGATCGGCTCGAGCAGCACCGGGCTGCCCTTGCGCATCGCGTCCTTGAACGCGATCGACGCGGCCGACTTGAACGCATGTTCGTTCGAGTCGACTTCATGGTACGAACCGAACGTCAGCGTGACCTTGATGTCCACGACCGGGAAGCCGGCGAGCACGCCCGATGCCAGGTTCTCATTGAGCGACTTCGTGATCGGCGGGATGAATTCCTTCGGAATCGTGCCGCCCTTGATCGCGTCAACGAACTCGTAACCCTTGCCGCGCTCCTGCGGTTCCATCGTGATCACGACGTGACCGTACTGGCCCTTGCCGCCGGACTGCTTGACGTGCTTGCCTTCCACGTCCACCGCCGCCTTGCGGATCGTTTCGCGATACGCGACCTGCGGCTTGCCGACGTTGGCCTCGACGTTGAACTCACGCTTCATGCGGTCGACGATGATGTCCAGATGCAACTCGCCCATGCCGGCGATGATGGTCTGGCCGGATTCCTCGTCCGTGCGCACGCGGAAGGACGGATCCTCCTGCGCCAGGCGCGACAGCGCCAAGCCCATCTTTTCCTGATCGCCCTTGGTCTTCGGCTCGATCGCCATCGCGATCACCGGCTCCGGGAACGTCATCTTCTCGAGCGTGATCACCTTGCCGGTGTCGCACAGCGTATCGCCGGTGGTGACATCCTTCAGGCCGACCGCCGCGGCGATGTCGCCGGCGCGGACTTCCTTGATCTCGTCACGGTTGTTCGCGTGCATCTGCAGCAGACGGCCGATGCGCTCCTTCTTGCCCTTGATCGGGTTGAACACGGTATCGCCCGAGTTCAACGTACCCGAGTAGACGCGGAAGAACGTCAGCGCGCCGACGTATGGGTCGGTCGCGATCTTGAACGCCAACGCCGAGAACGGCTCGCCGTCGCCAGCCTTGCGCGTCTCGATCTTGTCGTCCTCGTCGATGCCCGTTACCGGCGGACGATCCGACGGCGCCGGCAGATAGCGGATCACGCCATCGAGCATGGCCTGGACGCCCTTGTTCTTGAACGCAGAGCCGCAGAAAACCGGAATCATCTTGTTGCCGAGCGTGCCGTTGCGGATTCCAGCGATGACCTCGTCCTCGGACAGATCGCCTTCTTCGAGGTATTTGTTCATCAGGTCTTCGGAGGTTTCCGCCGCCGATTCGACCATGTGCTCACGCGCCTTCTTCGCCTGATCGGCGAGGCTGGCCGGAATGTCGATGTATTCGAACTTCATGCCCTGCGATTCCATGTCCCACTGGATCGCCTTCATCTTGAGCAGGTCGACGACACCCTCGAAGTGGTCCTCGGCGCCGATCGGCAGTTGCATCGGCACCGGATTGGCGCCAAGACGCGATTTGAGCTGGCCGACGACCTTGTCGAAGTCTGCGCCGGCGCGGTCCATCTTGTTGACGAAGGCCACGCGCGGCACGCCGTACTTGTTGGCCTGGCGCCACACCGTTTCGGACTGCGGCTGCACGCCGCCGACCGCGCACAGCACGAACACGGCACCGTCGAGCACGCGCAAACTGCGCTCGACTTCGATCGTGAAGTCGACGTGTCCTGGGGTGTCGATGATGTTGAAGCGGTGCTCCGGGAAGGACAGGTCCATGCCCTTCCAAAAACAGGTGGTCGCCGCCGAGGTGATGGTGATGCCGCGTTCCTGTTCCTGCTCCATCCAGTCCATGGTCGCGGCGCCTTCGTGCACCTCGCCAATCTTGTGATTGACGCCGGTGTAGAAAAGGATGCGCTCCGTGGTCGTGGTCTTTCCGGCATCGATGTGGGCCATGATGCCGAAATTGCGGTAGCGTTCGATTGGCGTGTTGCGGGCCACAGTCATTTCCTCAAATCTTCCTCTTGGGCCCGCCTGAATGGCGGCGGCGCCCGTCGAATTCCATTACCAACGGTAGTGCGAGAAGGCCTTGTTGGCCTCGGCCATGCGGTGCGTCTCTTCGCGCTTCTTCACCGCACCACCGCGGTTCTCGGCCGCTTCGAGCAGTTCGGCCGCAAGCTTGCGCGGCATCGAGTTCTCGCCACGCTTGCGCGCGGCTTCGATCACCCAGCGCATCGCCAGCGCCATGCGCCGCGAGGCGCGCACTTCGACCGGCACCTGGTAGGTGGCGCCGCCGACACGGCGGGACTTGACCTCGACCGCCGGCGCGACGTTGCCGAGAGCCTTTTCCACGACTTCGATCGGCGTGGCGTGCTTGGCGGCGATTTGCGTGATCGCGCCATAGACGATGCCTTCGGCCACCGACTTCTTGCCGCTCTGCATCACCATGTTGATGAAGCGGGAGATCAGCAGGCTGCCGTGCTTGGGATCCGGCAGCAGCTCGCGTGTGGGGGTATTGCCTTTTCTCGACATGATTAGCTGCCTTTCGGTTTCTTGGCGCCGTACTTGGAGCGGCTTTGCTTGCGCTTGGCGACGCCGGCGGCATCGAGCGAGCCGCGCACGGTGTGGTAGCGCACGCCCGGAAGATCCTTGACACGGCCGCCGCGGATGAGTACCACCGAGTGCTCCTGCAGGTTATGGCCTTCTCCGCCGATGTAGCTGATGACCTCGAAGCCGTTGGTCAGACGCACCTTGGCAACCTTGCGCAGAGCCGAATTCGGCTTCTTCGGGGTGGTCGTGTAGACGCGCGTGCAGACGCCGCGGCGCTGCGGACAATTCGCCAGCGCCGGCGAGGCGCTCTTGTAGGTCTTCGGGCTGCGCGGCTTGCGCACCAGCTGATTGACGGTCGACATTTATTTTCCTTTGCGTTCATCCCTGATCGCGAGAGTCAAAGAGCGGTCGTCCTGACCACACTTTCCGAAAAAAGAACCTGGTTTAAGACGAAAAAACAGGCCGGGGTTGAACCGGCCTGTCGAATCCTGGTACATCCTGCGTTTGGCCGCGGGCTACGCGCCCTGGCCGCACATCCGTGTAGCGAATACAAGAAGCATCCTGCCCCTTATTTCGCCTTGCAACGCCAAAAAATCGTTCGCGGACAAGGTTTCTGCCCAGCGAGCCGCGTATTCTAACGGGTCGGCCGGAATCTTGCAAGAGCGCTGCCGTTGCGCAATTTCCGGGTCGGCACGATCAAAACCGCACGCAACCGGAGCAGGGCCGCACGCGCGGCCCTGTGTTCATCCCGAAGCGACGATCAGCCGTCGCTAACTGCTTCCCCTACAAATTCCGTCACTCCCCCACGCAGGGTTTCCAGATCCGCATCGCTGAGTCCACCCTCGGCTTTCTTGCGCCGTTTGCTGTGGTAGGCCAGACCCGTGCCGGCCGGGATCAGGCGGCCGACGATGACGTTTTCCTTGAGTCCGCGCAGGGTATCGCGGTTGCCGCGTACCGCGGCCTCGGTCAGCACGCGCGTGGTTTCCTGGAACGACGCGGCCGAAATGAACGACTCCGTCGCCAGCGACGCCTTGGTGATGCCGAGCAGCATCGGCGTCACGCCGGCCGGATGTTCGTCGCGTGCCTTGACGCGGGCGTTTTCCTCGACCACACGAATGCGATCGGCTTGCTCGCCACGCAGGTAGCGGGTGTCGCCCGGCTCGGCGATTTCCACCTTGCGCAACATTTGGCGAATGATGGTCTCGATGTGCTTGTCGTTGATCTTCACGCCCTGCAGACGGTAGACGTCCTGGATTTCCTTGACCAGGTACGCCGCCAGCGGCTCCACGCCAAGCAGGCGCAGGATGTCGTGCGGATTGGGCTCGCCGTCGACCACGGTTTCGCCCTTCTCGACATGTTCGCCCTCGAACACGATAACGTGACGCCACTTCGGAATCAGTTCCTCGTGATCGTCGCCATCGGCATCTTTGATGACCAGACGCTGCTTGCCCTTGGTGTCCTTGCCGAAACTGACGATGCCCGAAACCTCGGCCAGGATCGCCGGTTCCTTGGGCTTGCGCGCTTCGAACAGATCCGCCACGCGCGGCAGACCGCCGGTGATGTCGCGGGTCTTGGAGGTTTCCTGCGGGATGCGCGCGACGACGTCGCCGACGCCCACTTCCGCGCCATCCTGCAAGGATACGATCGCGCCCGCCGGCAGAAAGTACTGCGCCGGAATGTCGGTACCCGGCAACTTGAGATCCTTGCCCTTCTTGTCCTCCAGGCGCACGGTCGGACGCAGGTCCTTGGCCTGCGTACCGCGGCGCTTGGGATCGGTCACCACCGACGATTCCAGACCGGTCAGTTCGTCGGTCTGCGCCTGCACGGTCACGCCATCGATGAAGTCGATAAAGCGGATGCGGCCGGCCACTTCCGAGACGATCGGATGGGTGTGCGGATCCCAGTTTGCCACGACCTGGCCGGGCTTGATCGCCGCACCATCCTTGGTCGAAATGGTCGCACCGTACGGGACCTTGTAGCGTTCGCGCTCGCGGCCGTGCGCATCCATCACCGACAATTCGCCCGAACGCGACACCGCAACCAGATGACCCTGGGCGTGATGCACGGTCTTGAGGTTGTTGAACTTGAGCGTGCCGGCAGTCTTGACCTGCACGTTGTCGACCGCGGCCGCACGCGACGCGGCGCCGCCGATATGGAACGTGCGCATGGTCAGCTGCGTGCCGGGCTCGCCGATGGATTGCGCGGCGATGACGCCCACCGCCTCGCCCATGTTGACCAGGTGCCCGCGCGCCAGGTCGCGGCCGTAGCAGTGCGCACACACGCCAAAGCTCGACTCGCAGGTGATCGGCGAACGCACCAGGATCGACTGCACGCCGGCGGCGTCGAGTTTGTCGACCAGCTTTTCGTCGAGCAGGGTGTTGCGCGTGAGGATCGGCTTGTCCTCGTTGCCGGGCGCGTACACATCGGCCGCCACAATGCGACCGAGCACACGGTCGCGCAGCGGTTCGACCACGTCGCCGCCTTCCACGATCGGCGTCATGGTGAGGCCTGCCTGCGTGCCGCAATCGCTTTCCGTCACCACCACGTCCTGGGCCACGTCGACCAGACGGCGGGTCAGGTAACCCGAGTTTGCGGTCTTGAGCGCGGTATCGGCCAGGCCCTTGCGCGCGCCGTGCGTGGAGTTGAAGTACTGCAGAACATCCAGACCCTCGCGGAAGTTCGCCTTGATCGGGGTCTCGATGATCGAGCCGTCCGGCCGCGCCATCAGGCCGCGCATGCCGGCGAGCTGGCGGATCTGGGCCGCGGAACCGCGCGCGCCGGAATCGGCCATGATGAACAGCGAATTCATCGATTTCTGCTCGAGCGCCTCGCCCTTGGCGGACTTGACCCTGTCCACGCCGATGCCCTTCATCATCGCGCCGGCAACCAGCTCATTGGTGCGCGACCAGATATCGACGACCTTGTTGTAGCGTTCGCCCGCGGTGACCAGACCCGAGGCGAACTGCTCCTGGATTTCCTTGACGTCCTTTTCCGCGCCTTCGAGGATCTTGGTCTTCTCGCCCGGAATCTTCATGTCGTCGATACCGATCGAGATGCCGGCGCGCGTCGCGTAGTGGAAGCCCGTGTACATGAGCTTGTCGGCGAACACGACCGTATCCTTCAGGCCGAGCTGGCGATAACAGGCGTTGATCAGGCGCGAAATCGCCTTCTTCGTCAGTTCGTTGTTGATCAGCGCAAAGGGCAAGCCTTCCGGCAAGATCTCCGCCAGCAGCGCGCGGCCGACCGTGGTGTCCACGAGCGTGGTTTTCTCGCTGCGGTTCTTCTTCTCGTCGATCACCACCTCGTGGATGCGAACTTTGACCTTGGCGTGCAGTTCCACCGCCCGGTTCTGATAGGCGCGGTTGACCTCGGTCAGGTTGGCGAACGCCATGCCCTCGCCCTTGGCGTTTTCCAGCGCGCGGGTCATGTAATAAAGGCCCAGCACCACGTCTTGGGTCGGCACGATGATCGGATCGCCGTTCGCGGGCGAAAGGATGTTGTTCGATGACATCATCAGCGCGCGCGCTTCGAGCTGGGCTTCCAGCGACAACGGCACGTGCACGGCCATCTGGTCGCCGTCGAAGTCGGCGTTGAACGCGGTACACACCAGCGGATGCAACTGGATCGCCTTGCCCTCGACCAGCACCGGCTCGAAGGCCTGGATGCCCAGACGATGCAGGGTCGGCGCGCGGTTGAGCAGCACCGGATGTTCGCGGATCACCTCTTCGAGGATGTCCCATACTTCCGGACTTTCGCTCTCGACCTTCTTCTTGGCCGCCTTGATCGTGGTGGCAAGGCCGCGGCGCTGCAGTTTGGAGAAGATGAAGGGCTTGAACAATTCCAGCGCCATCTTCTTCGGCAGGCCGCATTCGTGCAGCTTCAGGGTCGGGCCGACCACGATCACGGAACGGCCGGAGTAATCCACGCGCTTGCCGAGCAGGTTCTGGCGGAAGCGGCCCTGCTTGCCCTTGATCATGTCGGCCAGGGATTTCAACGGGCGCTTGTTCGTGCCGGTAATGGCGCGGCCGCGGCGGCCGTTGTCCATCAGCGCGTCAACGGCTTCCTGCAGCATGCGCTTTTCGTTGCGCACGATGATGTCCGGCGCGTTGAGTTCGAGCAGACGGCGCAGGCGGTTGTTGCGGTTGATCACGCGGCGGTACAGGTCGTTCAGATCGCTCGTCGCGAAGCGGCCGCCTTCCAGCGGTACCAGCGGACGCAGATCCGGCGGCAGTACCGGCAGCACGGTCATGACCATGTATTCCGGACGGTTGCCGGAATCGATGAAGGCCTCGACCAGTTTGATGCGCTTGGACAGGCGCTTGAGTTTGGTCTCGGAATTGGTCGCGGCGATTTCCTCGCGCAGGCGCACCAGTTCGGCATTCAGATCGATGGTCTTGAGCAGCTCGTAGACCGCCTCGGCGCCCATGCGCGCATCGAACTCGTCGCCGTGCTCCTCGACCGCCTGCAGGTACTGTTCCTCGTTGAGCAACTGGCCGCGATTGAGCGGGGTCAGGCCCGGATCGATGACGACGTAGGCTTCGAAGTACAGGATGCGCTCGATGTCGCGCAGGGTCATGTCGAGCATCAGGCCGATGCGCGAGGGCAGCGACTTCAAAAACCAGATGTGCGCGACCGGCGAGGCGAGATCGATATGGCCCATGCGTTCGCGGCGCACCTTGGTCAGGGTGACCTCGGTACCGCACTTCTCGCAGACCACGCCACGGTGCTTCATGCGCTTGTACTTGCCGCACAGGCACTCGTAGTCCTTCACCGGACCGAAGATCGCCGCACAGAACAGTCCGTCACGCTCCGGCTTGAACGTGCGGTAGTTGATCGTCTCGGGCTTTTTCACTTCGCCGAACGACCACGAGCGGATCAGATCCGGCGAGGCGAGCGCGATCTTGATCGAGTCGAAATCGAGCGACTGGCGGGTCTGGTTGAACAGATTCAACAGGTCTTTCATTTTGCGTTCTCCAATTCGGAGTGATTCATGCGATGGCGGGCAAGGTCAGGTTGTGGAGGCGCGCTTCAGCGCTCCTCCAGTTCCATGTTGATCGCCAGCGAACGAATCTCCTTGACCAGCACGTTGAACGACTCGGGCATGCCCGCGGCCATTTCGTGCTCGCCGTCGACGATGTTCTTGTACATCTGGTTGCGTCCCGGCACGTCGTCGGACTTGACCGTGAGCATTTCCTGCAGCGTGTAGGCCGCGCCGTAGGCTTCCAGCGCCCAGACTTCCATTTCGCCGAAACGCTGGCCGCCGAACTGCGCCTTGCCGCCCAGCGGTTGCTGCGTCACCAGCGAGTACGGACCGGTCGAGCGCGCGTGCATCTTGTCGTCGACCAGGTGATTGAGCTTGAGCATGTGCATGTAGCCCACCGTCACCTTGCGGTCGAACGCCTCGCCGCTGCGGCCATCGAACAGCGTGGTTTGGCCGGATTCCGGCAGCTCGGCTAGCTTGAGCATGGCCTTGATCTCCGACTCGTGCGCGCCGTCGAACACCGGCGTCGCCATTGGCACGCCGGCCGACAGGTTGCGCGCCAGCGCGAGGATTTCCTCGTCGCTCAGTTCGCGCAGCTTGACGCGGTCGCCGAACACGTCCTTGTCATGGTTGTAGATCTCGTCGAGGAACTTGCGCAGCGCGCTCGCCTTCTCGCGCGCTTCGAGCATGCGCTGGATCTTTAGTCCGAGTCCGCGCGCGGCCCAGCCCAGATGCGTCTCCAGGATCTGGCCGATATTCATGCGCGAGGGCACGCCCAATGGATTGAGCACGATGTCGATCGCGGTGCCATCGGCCATGAACGGCATGTCCTCGACCGGGCGGATCATCGACACCACGCCCTTGTTGCCGTGACGGCCGGCCATCTTGTCGCCCGGCTGCACACGGCGCTTGACCGCGAGGTAGACCTTGACCATCTTCAGCACCCCGGGGGCGAGGTCGTCGCCGGCGGTGATCTTGGCCTGCTTGTCCTTGAAACGCTTGTCGAACTCGGACTTGTGGCGCTTGATCTGCTCCTGCGCCTTCTCCAGCAGTTCGGCCACGTCCGCGTTCTTCATGCGCAACGCGAACCACTCGTCCTTCTTGAGCGAGTCGAGATAGTCGTTGGTGACCGTCGCGCCCTTCTTCAGGCCGTGCGCACCGCCGTTGGCGACTTTGCCGACGAGCTGGTCGCGCAGACGACTGAAGATCGCGCCTTCGAGGATGCGGAACTGATCGTCGAAGTCCTTCTTGATGCGCTTGATCTCCATTTCCTCGATCTGCTTGGCGCGCTTGTCCTTCTCGATGCCGTCGCGCGTGAACACGCTGACGTCGATGACGGTGCCGTCCATGCCCGGCGGCACGCGCAGGCTCGAATCCTTCACGTCGGACGCCTTTTCGCCGAAGATCGCGCGCAGGAGTTTTTCCTCCGGCGTGAGCTGGCTCTCGCCCTTGGGCGTGACCTTGCCGACGAGGATGTCGCCAGCCTTCACCTCGGCGCCGATGTAGACGACGCCCGATTCGTCCAGACGCGCCAGCGCCTGCTCGCTCACGTTCGGGATGTCGGCGGTGATTTCTTCCGGCCCGAGCTTGGTGTCGCGCGCCGAGCAGGTCAGCTCCTCGATGTGGATCGTGGTGTAGCGGTCTTCCTGGACCACGCGCTCGGAGATGAGGATCGAGTCCTCGAAGTTGTAGCCGTTCCACGGCATGAACGCGACCAGCATGTTCTGGCCTAGCGCCAGTTCGCCGAGATCGGTGGAGGAGCCGTCGGCGAGTACGTCGCCCTTGGCCACCTTGTCGCCGACATTGACGAGCGGACGCTGGTTGAGGTTGGTGTTCTGGTTCGAGCGCGTGTACTTGGTCAGCGTGTAGATATCCACGCCGGCGTCGTTCTCGCCGATCTCGTTTTCGTTGACGCGCACGACGATGCGACCGGCATCGACCTGGTCGATCGTGCCGCCGCGGCGTGCGGCAGCGGTGACGCCCGAATCGCGCGCCACCGGACGCTCGATGCCGGTGCCGACCAGCGGCGTCTGCGAACGCAGCGTCGGCACGGCCTGACGCTGCATGTTCGCGCCCATCAGCGCGCGGTTGGCGTCGTCGTGCTCGAGGAACGGCACCAGTGCCGCGGCGACCGACACGGTCTGCATCGGCGAGACGTCCATGTACTGGATGTCGGCCGCCGGACGCAGTTCCGATTCGCCCTTGAAGCGGCAGGCGACGAGGTCTTCGCAGAACGCGCCGTTCTTGTCGAGCGGCGAGTTCGCCTGGGCGATCACGAACTCGCCTTCCTCGATCGCGGACAGGTATTCGGTCTTGTCGGTGACCTTGCCGTTGTGTACCTTGCGATACGGCGTTTCGAGGAAGCCGTAGGAATTCGTGCGCGCGTAAACCGCGAGCGAATTGATCAGGCCGATGTTCGGGCCTTCCGGCGTTTCGATGGTACACACGCGGCCGTAATGGGTCGGATGCACGTCGCGCACCTCGAAACCGGCGCGCTCGCGGGTCAGGCCGCCCGGGCCGAGCGCGGACACGCGGCGCTTGTGCGTGACCTCGGACAGCGGGTTGTTCTGGTCCATGAACTGCGACAGCTGCGAGGAGCCGAAGAATTCCTTGATCGCGGCGGCGACCGGCTTGGCATTGATCAGGTCCTGCGGCGACAGGTTGTCGGCCTCGGCCATCGACAGACGCTCGCGCACCGCGCGTTCGACGCGCACCAGACCGATGCGGAAGGTATTTTCGGCCATCTCGCCGACCGAGCGCACGCGCCGGTTGCCGAGGTGATCGATGTCGTCGACCGTGCCGCGGCCGTTCTTGATCTCGATCAGCACCTTGAGCACGTCGAGGATGTCGGAGGTCTTGCCGAGGTTCTTGACGAGTCCCTTGGAATGCTCGTCGTTGCGCGAGCCGAAATACTGGGCGTCGTAGAGAACGCCGGGGCCGGTGATCTCCTTGCGCCCGACGCGGCGGTTGAACTTCATGCGTCCGACCGCGGAAAGATCGTAGCGCTCGAAGGTGAAGAACAGGTTGAAGAACAGGTTCTGCGCCGCTTCCTTGGTCGGCGGTTCGCCCGGACGCATCATGCGGTAGATCTCGACCAGCGCCTCCAGCGGCGTCTTGGTCGGGTCGATGCGCATGGTGTTCGACAGGTACGGGCCGCGGTCCAGATCGTTGACGAACAGCGTTTCCAGCCGGTCGATGCCGACGTTGCGGAAATTCTCCAGATGGGCGAGGTCCAGCTCGGTGTTCGCCGCGGCCAGCACTTCGCCGGTCTTCTTGTCGACGACGTCATGCGCGAGGATGCGCCCGATCAGGTACTCGTCCGGCACTTCCAGATTCTTAATGCGCGAGGCGTGCAAATCGCGCACATGGCGCGCGGTGATGCGCTTGCCCGCCTCGACGATGACCTTGTCGCCGGCGCGCAGATCGAAGTTGAGGGTCTCGCCGCGCAGACGCTCGGCGACCAGTTCCAGGCGCGCGCCGCTCTTCTTGTCCAGATGGAAGACGTTCTTCTCGAAAAAGATGTCGAGCATCTGTTCGTTGTTGTAACCGAGCGCACGCAACAGCATCGTTACCGGCAGCTTGCGCCGACGGTCGATGCGCGTGAACAGGCAGTCCTTCGGGTCGAATTCGAAATCCAGCCACGACCCGCGGTAGGGGATGACGCGCGCGTTGAACAGCAGCTTGCCCGACGAGTGCGTCTTGCCGCGGTCGTGATCGAAGAACACGCCCGGTGAACGGTGCAGTTGCGAGACGATGACGCGCTCGGTGCCGTTGATGATGAAGGTGCCGGTGTCGGTCATGAGCGGCAGTTCGCCCATGTAGACTTCCTGCTCCTTCACGTACTTGACCGCCTTGTTGCTGGCCGGTGAATCCTTGTCGTAAATGACAAGGCGCACCAGTACGCGCAGCGGCGCGCCGAAACTCATGCCGCGCGAACGGCACTCTCGCTCATCGAAAGGCGGTTCGCCGAGGCGGTAACTGACGTATTCCAGCGCCGCATTGCCCGAATAGCTGACAATCGGGAACACCGATTTGAGCGCGGCGTGCAGGCCGTGACCGGCGCGCTGTTTTTCCGGCACGTTCAGCTGCAGGAACTCGCGGTAGGAGTCGGTCTGAATCGCGAGCAGCGGCGGCACGTCCAGAACCTGGGGACGCTTGCCGAAATTCTTGCGGATGCGCTTCTTCTCGGTGAAGGAATAACTCATGGTGAGCACCACCTCGGGTTTTGCGTGGCCAGCGCGTAACGCCGGCCGGGAAGGATGAATCGTGAAGGGTCAACGGTACGCTCGAACCGGTACCGCTGACCGTTCACGGCTCCGCCGCAACGGACAAAGCCTGCCCCACCTCCAGGTTCTGCGTGTGCTGTGGCTGAGAGCACGCGCTTTGCAGAACTTGGAGGTGGGGCAGGCCGATCAACGCCTGCTTGCGCCTGGCGTCTTCGCGTACAGCTTATTTCACCTCGACGGTGGCGCCGGCGGCTTCCAGTTCTTTCTTGAACTTCGCCGCATCGTCCTTGTTCACGCCTTCCTTGACGGTGGCGGGAGCGGACTCGACCAGGTCCTTGGCTTCCTTCAGGCCCAGACCGGTGATTGCGCGCACCGCCTTGATCACCTCGACCTTCTTTTCGCCCGAGGCCTTCAGGGCCACGGTGAACTCGGTCTTCTCTTCCGCCGGAGCGGCGCCGGCGGCAGCGCCGCCAGCGGCGGCCACGGCCACCGGAGCGGCGGCGGACACGCCGAACTTTTCTTCGAAGGCCTTGACCAGGTCCATGACCTCGATGAGCGGCTTGGAAGCAATCGCTTCGAGGATTTGATCGTTGCTGAGTGACATTTGATTTACTCCTGAAAATTTATCGAACAGCTACAAGTTGCCGTCTGGATGTGGGATCAAGCTGCCTTCTTCTGCTCGGCGACCTTGCCCAGCACGCGCGCGAGTTGCGACGCGGGCTCGGCCATGACGCGAGCAAGCAGGGTTGCAGGCTGCAGCAGCAGGCCGGCAAGAATCGACAAGGCCTGCTCACGGGTCGGCAGCGACGCGAGCTTCTCGATGTGAGAGCCCGGGTACATCTGTCCGCCGATCGCAACGACCTTGGGGACCAGCTTTTCATTCGCCTTCGCGAACTCCTTGATCAACCGTCCCGCAGCACCCGGATCCTCGTTGGAGAAGGCGTAGAGCATGGGACCGGTGAGCGCGTCCTTGACGCACGCATAATCGGTACCCTCTACCGCACGCGAGACCAGGGTGTTCTTCGCCACCTTGACGAAGACCTTGGACTGGCGCGCCTTCTTGCGCAGCTCGGTGAGCTGCTCCACGGTAAGACCCGCGTACTCGGCGGCGACCAACGAGTGCGCCTTGGCGGCCACATTCGCCAGTTCGGCAACGACGACTTTCTTTTGCTCAAGATTGAGTGCCATTGCTTCACCTTGCGAAGGAATCGCGGCGCTCCTGCGCCACCGCATTCCGCGATACGGCGAATCCGGACATCCGTATGGATTCGCTGGCATCTGACGATGCCGAACTGGTGGCCTGCAGGAAAATCCTGTCGGGCATCACCATCTGCGCAGGTTGTCTTCCGTTTCGATTAAGACCTTGTGCCGCTCGCTGCGGGCTTCCTGCCGGCGAGTGCTTCCCTGCCACGACACGCAGTCACCTGCGGTCTTTGACGGCGCCCGGTTTGCCTTGCGGCGAACCGGTGCCCTCAAATCTTTTTGAAAAACTTACAGCGGCAACGTGGACTGATCCACGCCGACGCCAATGCCCATCGTGCTCGACAGCGACACCTTTTGCACGAACACGCCCTTGGACGAAGCCGGCTTTGATTTCATCAGGTCGGCAAGCAGAGCGTGCAGGTTGTCCTTGAGCGCGTTGACCTCGAAGTTTGCCTTGCCGATCGAGCAATGCACGATGCCGGCCTTGTCGTTGCGGTACTTGACCTGACCGGCTTTCGCGTTCTTGATCGCGGTGACGACATCGGCGGTGACCGAACCATCCTTCGGGTTCGGCATCAGGCCGCGCGGACCGAGCAGCTGGCCGAGCTTGCCGACGACGCGCATCGCATCCGGCGTCGCGATGATGCGGCCGAAGGCAAGATCCCCGCCCTGCATCTTCTCGGCGAGGTCTTCCATGCCGACCGCATCGGCGCCGGCGGCCTTGGCCGCTTCCGCCTTCTCGCCGGCCGGACAGAACACCGCCACGCGCACGGTCTTGCCGGTGCCGTGCGGCAACAGCGTGGAGCCGCGCACGCCCTGATCGGATTTCTTCGCGTCGATGCCGAGGCGGATCGCCACGTCCACCGACTCCACGAACTTGGTCTTGGCGTTGTCCTTGACGATTTTCAGGGCTTCGTCGACGCCGTACAGTTTGCCCGGCTGGGTCTTGCCCTGCATGGCCTTGTAGCGTTTGCTCATCGTCATGATCAGATCTCCGTCACCAGGCCCATGCTGCGCGCGCTGCCGGCGATCGTGCGCACGGCGGCGTCCATGTCGGCGGCGGTGAGATCCGGCGCCTTCGCCTTGGCAATTTCCTCAAGCTGCTTGCGCGAAACCTTGCCGACCTTCTCGGTGTTCGGACGCTTGCTGCCCGACTCGATGCCCGC
>JAGWXP010000048.1 GCA_018969845.1 Lysobacteraceae bacterium
AGGCGGTCGACCGAAACCTCGATCTGCACTTCCGGCGGCGCCACGCCCTGGATCTGCACCCTGGCCACACCCGGCAGGCGTTCGAGCGGACGCTTGAGCTTGCGATCCAGCAGCTCCCAGGAATTGGACAGGTCGCGGTCGCTGGAAATGCGCAATTGCAGCATCGGCTGGTCGGTGGTGGCGAACTTCATCACCGTGTAGCGCTGCAAGTCGCTCGGCAACTCGGTGCGGATGGCGTCGATCCGCTCGCGCGCCTGCACGGCCTTGACCGCCGTATCCTCGCCCCATTTGAGCTGCAGGAAGATTTGCGCGCCGTCGGCGCGCGACAACGAATTCATGTGCTCGATGCCGGTCAGCGTGGACAGCGCGTCCTCGACCGGACGCGTGATCGTGCGCTCGACTTCCGCCGGCGTCGATCCGGCATACGGCAGATCGATCATCATGAACGGGAATTGCACGTCCGGCATGCCTTCCAGCGGCAGACGGAACGCCGCGATCGCGCCGACCACGAGCAGCGACACGAAAAACATCACTGCCGTGACCGGACGCTTGAGGCTGAGCTCGGCGAGCGTCACGGAGCGCTACCTTCGACCAGCGCGGCGGAGGCGTCGGGATGACGCGGATTGCGCGCGCCTCGGTCCCGGTACCACGCATCGGCACGCCGGTCGAGCAGGTTGTACACGACCGGAATCACGATCAGCGTGAGCAATGTGGAAACGGCGAGGCCGCCGATCACCGCGATCGCCATCGGCGAGCGCACCTCGGAGCCATCGCCGAAACTCAGCGCCAGCGGCAGAAAACCGATCAGGGTACACAACGTCGTCATCGCGATCGGACGCAGCCGCGATTCGGCGGCCTGCGCGATCGCGGCGAGCTTGTCCACGCCCTCCTCGCGCAACTGGTTGATGCGGTCGATCAGCACGATGGCGTTCTTGACGACGATGCCCGCCAGCATGATCAGACCGATGAACACGACAATCGACAGCGGTGTGAACGTGATCTTCAACGCCAGCACGGCACCAACGAGGGCGAGCGGAATCGAGAACATGATCACAAAGGGATGCAGCAGCGATTCGAACTGCGAGGCCATCACCAGATAGACGAGGAAGATCGCCAGCGACAAAGCGAAAATCAGCGAACGCAACGAGGCGTCGAGTTCTTCGCTCTGTCCGCCGATGTGCGCGCTGACGCCGGCGGCGAGCGGATGCTCGCGCAGGATGTTGCGAACCTCGGCGACGGCGCTGCCCAGATCGCCGTAATGCAGATTGGCCGTTACGATGGCCACGCGTTCCTGGCCGATGCGATTGATTTCGTTCGGACCCATCGCCACCGTCACGTCGGCGACGGAAGCCAGGCGCACGGGTGTGGCCGCACCGGGATTGACGATCAGGTTGCGGATGTCGTCGACGGACGTACGCTGGTCGGGTTGCGCGCGCACCAGCACATCGATCTTGCGGTCGCGGAAGTTGTATTGCGTGGCCACCGCGCCGCGCACCTTGTCGACGATCTGATCCGAAATCTGCTTGGTGGTGAGGCCAAGCGCTGCCGCCCTGTCTTGGTCAAAATGAATGCGGATTTCCGGCGAACCACCCTGCGCGCTGGATTTGACGTCGGCGAAACGCGGCGAAGCCTGCAGCAGCGCCGCGAGCTTGTTGCCGGCTTTCTGCAAGGCATCCAGATCGTAACCGCGCAAATCCACTTCCAACGGGGTGTCGAAACTGAACAGCTTCGGCCGCGAAAATTGAACTTCGCTGTCCGGGTGACCGACCATGTCCGCACGCAGCGCATTCATCGCCTCGCTTTCGCCCCCGCGCCCGGCACCGGGCGCCAGCACGATGAGCAGGCGCGCGATGTTTTCGCCGGATTCGGTTGGATTGGCGTCCAGTCGTGTGCCGGTGCCGCTGACGCCGTAGATCATGCGGATCAGCGGATTCTTCGCATTCTTGCGTTGCAGCTCGCGCACCAACGCGTCGGTATCGGCGAGCGGCGTGCCCGGCGCGAGCTTGACCGTCATCTCGAAACGGCCCTGCGCGAGTTGCGGAATCAGATCCGTACCCAGGGTAGGAATCAGCGCAACGCTGATCGCGAACATCGCGGCAGCAAAACCGAGTATGCGCCAGGGATGTGCCAACGCCTTCGGCAGGAATCCGTGATAGGCGGCAGCGGCACGATTGTATCCGGCAAGCAGACCCCTGCCGAGAAAACGCAGGATGCGGCCCACGACAGCGCCCACCAAACGGCCGAGCGTGAACCCGATCCACATAAGCACGCGGGGCAGCCAGCGGAAAAGCCGGCCGAGCGCGGCGAGTCCTTTGCCGATACGCGTGCGCGGCGGTGTGCGAATCGGTTTGCTTTCGTCGGCAAACGCCAGCGGCGCCCTGCCCTTGAGCGACGCGAGCATCGGAATCAGGCTCATCGCCACGACCAGCGAAATGAGCATGGCGAAAGTGATGGTCAGGGCCTGATCACGGAACAACTGTCCGGCGATGCCCTGCACGAACACCAGCGGGAAGAACACCGCGACCGTGGTCAGCGTGGATGCGGTTACCGCCATCGACACCTCGCGCGCGCCCTTGACCGCCGATTCGACGATGCCGATGCCGCGCTCGCGCATGCGTGCGATGTTCTCGAGTACCACGATGGAATCGTCGACGACCATGCCGGTGGCGAGCGCGAGCCCGCCGAGCGACATCACGTTAAGGCTCAAGCCGGCCTCGCCCATGAAAAAGAACGTGGCGATCAACGACACCGGCAGCGACAGCGAGATGATGAACGTACTCCACGAATCGGCGAGGAAAAAGAAAATGATCAGCACCGCAAGCACGCCGCCGATGATCGCGTCGTCGCGCACGTCGTTGAGCGAGCCGCGGATGAAAACCGACTGGTCGTCGATCGTGGCCAGCTTCGCGTGCGGCGGCAGGATGGACGCGCAAGGAGGCGGCTGGTTCGTGCAAGTGAACTTGTCGAGTTGCTCGCGCACCGCCGCGGCGACGGTGACGGTGTTGGCGTCGCCTTCCTTGTAAACCGCCAATTCGATCGCCTCGTGCCCATCCACGCGCACGATACCCTGGCGTTCCTTGTGACCCTGATGCACGTTGGCCACGTCGCGGAGCCTGATCGGTACGCCCTTGTCGACCTTGACCAGCAGATCGCGCATCTGCTGCAGATCCGTGAACTGGTTTACCGTGCGTACGAGATAGCGCTGCGTGCCGTCTTCGATGCGTCCGCCGGAAACGTTCACGTTCTCGTCACCGAGACGCTTGATCACGTCGGCAACGTTGAGATTGAGCTGTTGCAGGCGCTGCTGGTCGATGTCGACGTCGATCTGGTCCTCCAGACCGCCGCCGACCTTGACCGCGGCGACGCCATTGGTCGGTTCCAGGCGCTTGCGCAACTCGTCGTCGGCGAAGCGGCGCAATTGCTTGAGTTCGGCATTCTCGGCCGCACCGCTCTGCGCCGGGCCGGTGAGCGCCAGACGCAGGATCGGATCGGTCGAAGGATTAAAGCGCAGCAACACCGGCTTCTTCGCCGTCAGCGGCAATTGCAGCAGGTCGAGTTTGTCGCGCACGTCCAGACTCGCCTGGTCCATGTTCGTGCCCCAGACGAATTGCAGGATCACATCGGATTGACCAGCCTGCGATACCGAATGGATGGTACGCACATTCTTGACCACGCCGAGTGCTTCCTCGACCGGCTGTGAGATCAGTGTCTCGATTTCCGCCGGCGCAGCGCCTTCGTAAGTCGTGCGCACGGTCAGCGTGGGATAGGTCAGGTCCGGCAGCAGGTTGACTTTCAGGCCCGACAGCGCGATCAGCCCGAACAAAACCAGAGTAAGCGTCACCATCCCGACCGTGACGCGCCGGCGCGTGGCGAGTTCGACGAGACTCATGCCTTGTTGTCCAGCACCAGTACGGCGGTGCCATCGCGCACGGCGTTGCGGCCGACCGTGATGACGCGTGCACCGGCATGCAATCCGGAAATGATCTCCACCTTGTCGCCGTCGCTGTAGCCGGTCTTCACCAATTGACGGTGAGCGACGAAGCCGTCCGCAGCGGCAGCCGGCGCTTTCGCCGTGGGCTTGCCAGCCTCGGCCTTCGTCACTGGCACGGGCGGCGCCTTTTCGACCACGAACACCGAGGTCTGGCCATCTTCCTCGACCAGCGCCGAGCGCGGCACTGTCAGAGCGTCGGGGCGCTGGTCGTAGACGATGTCGATGCGTGCGAACATGCCGGGACGCAGCACCGCGCTGGCGTCACGGAACTGGCAGGTGACGCGAAACGTGCCGCTGGCCGGATCGACCACCGGCGCAATGCGCAAGATCGTTCCCGCAAATTTCTTGCCGGGAAGCGCGTCGGCTTCGAGTTGCACCGCCTGCCCCGCTTTCAAAATGCCGAGCTGACGCTCGGGCACATTGAGCACGGCCTGCAGCGGGTTCATACCGACAATGCGGAACAGGTTCTGGTTGGCCTGCACCAGATTGCCTATCTTGATGTCGCGCTGTGCGATCACGCCATCGACCGGCGCCACGATGCGCGTATACGACAACTGGATATTCGAGGCTTCGTAGGCGGCGCGTTGCGCAGCCAGATCGAACTTGTCCTGTTCGTATTCGTACTCGGGAATCAGATGTTTTGGAATCGCCGCTTGAGCATGCGCGAACGTCGCTTCGGCTTTGTGCATCTGCGCCTCGGCCTGCTTGGCCTTGGCCAGCGCATCGGCATCGTCGAGTTCGGCAAGCAACTGGCCCGCCTTCACGGTCATGCCCTCTTCCACATAGAGCTTCTTCAGGACGCCGGAGGTTTTCGCCGTGACTTGCGCCTCGTGATCCGCCACCAAGGCAGCCGTGCCGCTGTAACTCGCGCTGATGGCGTTGTGCGCCGCCAAAGCAACTTCTACGGGAACCGCATCGACCGTCTGAGCCTTGGTTTGTGCCGCCGCGCCGTCACGGTTGCAGGCAGCAAGCAAGCAGGCAACGCAAATAAATATAAATGTAATCAATAGGTTTCGCATCTTTTCTTGAATCATGTGCGCTGTGGTCCGGCTGCGGGAATAATAATTGATCTAGTGTTATACTAAACTATATCACCATGTTACGCAAGCCCTCCGTTCGATGTGGCCCACACGGTATATGCGGGCCGGCGTTTGCAACAGGGCCGCAAGTAATATCGGCCGTATGGCAACTGTCATGGATGCGCAGAACCGTGATGGGGTTGCAGCGTGCACGCAGCTCTAGCCGTGCCGAGGAATTTCCGAACGCATGTGACGCAAGTAGCGACGCGCGCATTCGCCACGTTATACTTCGCGGGTTTTTCGCCCAGCCACGGATCGCACGCCACGCCATGCCAAAAATCGCCTCCGCCTGCCGCATCGCCCTGTTCGCTACCGCGTTGTTCGCTCTTCCCGCCGTCGCTGCCGATACCGGCAAGGGCGACGCGAAGGCCGGCAAAACCCTGGTGTATACCTGTGGCGGCTGCCACGGCGTCACTGGCTACAAGAATGCCTATCCGAACTATCACGTGCCGCGCATCGCCGGCCAGAATTACGATTACATCGTGGCCGCGCTGACCGAATACAAGAAGGGCGAACGCTCGCACCCGACCATGCGCGCTCAGGGCGAAAGCCTGTCCGACGAGGATATCCGCAACATCGCCGCGTACCTGTCCAGCCTGAGCCCGAGCCAATAAGGAAAGCCCATGAATTTCATTCGACTTGCCACGCTTGCGGCCGCTTTGTTCGCGATTAACGCCGTCGCGGCGGATGCCGGCGGTGCACCTGGCGCTACCGCTGCCGATCTCGCAAAGCCTTGTGCCGCCTGTCACGGCGCGGACGGCAATTCCACGGCCCCGATCTATCCACGCCTGGCCGGCCAGTATCACGACTATCTCGCGCGCGCCCTGCACGAGTACAAATCCGGCGCGCGTCAGAACGCGATCATGGCCGGCTTTGCCAGGACCCTGAGCGATGCCGACATCGACAAGCTATCGCGCTACTTCGCGGCGATGCCGGGGAAGCTGGACGATCTTGCGCACGACGAGCAGGGCGATTGACGAACCTCTGAATAACCTGCTGCGCTCGGCAACTCGTGCGCCTGCAGTGCTCGGAATCTTCACATACACAAAAGTATGCTCCGGTTCCTGCGCGCTGGCGACGCGCGACTTGCCTTCGCTCGCTACGGTTCTTCAGAGGTTCTTGTTGAGTGCGCTGCGGCCTTCGTGTCCGCGATAATACGGATTGTTTCCACTGGCGTGATCGGTCGCGTCGCGCACGGCTGAGATTTCCGGAAAGTGCTCGCGCAGGGTACGTTCGATGCCCTGCTTCAGCGTCACATCGGCCATGCCGCAGCCGTGGCACCCCCCCCCCAAACGCAGTATCACGGCTTTTTCTTCGGTAATTTCGACCAGGGTCGCGCGACCGCCGTGCGCGGCGATCTGCGGATTGACCTCGGTGTCCAGCACATACCGCACGCGCTCGGCGAGACTCGCGCCGTGCGCTGGCGGACTGCCCTTGAGCTTCGGCGCACGCACGATCAACTGGCCACCGGTTGCGTCGTTCGCGTAATCAACCTCGGCGTCCTCCAGATACGGCATGCTCAGCGCATCCACATACAAATTGAAGCCGGCGCAGGCCAGCTCCCATTCCCCGCCGGTCAGATCGGAACTCTCGCAGAACTCCAGCCGGCAATCGGCTTTGGGCGTGCCCGGATGCAAGGCTTGCATACGCACGCCCAGCCCGGCGATACCCTGCTGCTCGATCAGCCGGTGGAAATGGCGTTGCGCGGATTCGGTCAGGGTCAGCATGGCGATGGCACCGAGTCAATACAGGACTATTTTAGTACTGAATCCTATCAACGTCACGGTTGCTATACTTTTGGCGGTCCCGATCCGGAGTACGCCATGACTGCCGATGAACTGCGCAAACGACATTGCGAACCGCTCAAGGGCAAGGAAAATCAGTTGTCCGCCGCGCGCGCACAGGAACTTTTAAGCGTTCTGCACGGCTGGGAATTCGGCCCCGGCAGCGCCGACATCCGCCGCGAGTTCCGCTTCCCGGATTTCCTGCGCGCGCTGGCATTCGTCAACGCGCTCGGCTTCATCGCTGAAAACGAAAACCACCATCCCGACCTGGAATTGGGCTGGGGACGGTGTCTGGTTCGTTTCTCGACCCACGACGTCGGCGGTCTGTCACTGAACGACTTCATCTGTGCCGCCAAAACCGGCGCATTGCTCGGCCCCTGACAACCATATCGTCATGCGACGCGGTGCGATGTTAGTCGTCAGAATCGGCGCGGCGACGCTGCTGCTGGTGCTGACGACTGCTGGCCTGCGCCAACTGGCGCAAACGCAATTCACGGCGCATCTGCGCAACGAGGCCGCTCGCGAACTGGCCCTCGCCGCATCCGGGAAAACGCCGTGGCATTGGGATTTTCATCGCCAAGACATCGTGGCGGGCCGAGTTTTCGGCGATGCCGATGCGGACTTTGCCGGCGATTGCCTGCTGGTGAAATCCCGCGGCTCGCCCTTCGAATTCGGACTGCGCCTGACTCGGATCCTGCCACTGCGCGATTTTCCGCGCCTGCACGCGTTCGCCTTCGCGGACAAGCCCGCGCAGGCGCAAATTGTGGTGCGCAAACGTCTCGATGGCGGCGAATGGACCAGCGCGCCCTTTCCGCTCGCCGGAATTTCCACGCCGACGACTCTCGACATCGATAAAATCCGATGGCGCGACCCAGACGGGCAATCCGCCAGTCCGCCTGACGTGGCGGCGATGCTGCGTCTGCGCTTCCGGCTTCCGCGCGGCGCCACCCTGCAATTCAATGGCGCCGCGCTGGAGCGGCCCGTACGGGCAAAACGACTCGATCTGACGCGTGTTGCCGCGCTCGTTGATGCAGGCACGCCGGTTTCGTCGGACACCATGCCGGTCTATCGCGTGCCGGATGTCGGCGTGGATGCCGCGCAAGTCGCCCTGTTCACGCATTCGGACCCGCCGATTCTCGCGCTTCCGCAGACCCGGCGCGTGGAACGGCAGCGTCTGCTGCTGGATTCGATTCACAGCACCTTTCCGGCGGCGATCGTCGTGCCACAAAAAGCCTTTGATGCGACTTTCGCACAAGCGCGAGCCGAGTCCATGCGCGCTGGTGCCACGCATGTTCCCGGTATCTTGCGTTGGCTTGTGCTTGCCCTGTATGGCGGAGTGCTCCTGTGCAGCCGTGTCTCGCCACCGCGTAACGTGCGCTTGCGCGCGACGTTGGAAGCCACGCTGGCACTCGCCGGACCCTTATGGCTGGTCGTGGGCGGTCACTTCACGGGCAAAGTCGACGTCTGGCTGGAATTCCTCATCGCTTGCGTCGCGATTTACGCGGCGAGTCTGGGCTACCCGCGCGATTGGCGATGGAACGGCAGTCAGCGCGCGTGGACGCTCGCCGCCGCGGTGGTCGCGCTCGCCGCCGGTATCGCGGTCGCCGCCCATATCGGGCACGGCGGCCCGATCCGCGTGATAGACCCGGCGCACGTACTGCGTTATTTCGGCTGGGCGCTGATCCAGCAATACCTCATTTGCGTCGTGTGCGCGAGTCGCTGGCAACTGGCGACAACCAGCAACGCCTTTGCGGCGTATCTCGGCGCACTCGGCTTCGCCCTGTTGCACACGCCCAATGCCGGTTTGATGCTGGCCACATTCGCCGGCGGGCTTTGCTGGTGCGCACTGTACCTGCGCGAACGCGCCCTGCTGCCACTGGCGTTTTCGCACGCCGCCAGCGCGATGATTCTGATCGCCCTGGCGCCACCGTCGTGGCTGTATTCGGCCGACGTCAGCGCGCGCTTTTTCCAGTAGGCAAACGGTCAAGCACGGCCGCGAGATCCGGCGCCAACGGCGCGGAAAAACTCCAGGTCTTGCCGTTCAATTCGAACTCGAAACGCGCCGCATGCAGAAACAGGCGCCGCAATCCGAATTCACGCATCAGCTTGTTGAAATCGCGCAACCCGTACTTTTCGTCGCCGGCAAGCGGATATCCCGCATGTTGCGCGTGCACGCGAATCTGATGCGTGCGCCCGGTATACAACGTCACTTCGGCAAGACTGGCCTGCGCATAATTGTTGATGATCTTGAATGCGCTCAACGCCGGTTTGCCGTCGTCGCTGACACGCACCATGCGCTCGCCGCCTTGCAAATCGAATTTGCGCAATGCCACGTTGACGTCAAACTTCGCGCGCTTTGGACGGCCGTGCAAAAGCGCCAGATATTGCTTGATGATGTGTCCGTCCCGGATCAGTTCCTGCAGCGCGATCAGCGCCGCACGCCGGCGTGCCAGCACCAGCACGCCGCTGGTATCTCGGTCGAGCCGATGCGCCAGCTCCAGGGTTTCGCCCGGGCGCGCCGCGCGCAAGAGCTCGATCGCGCCGAATGCGACGCCGCTGCCGCCGTGGCTGGCAATTCCGGCGGGTTTGTCCAGAACCAGAAAATCGCGATCCTCAAATATGATGGACTGCACGATCCGGCGCAGTTGCGCAGGCGCTGGCGCGCCAACGTCGCCGGGCTCGGCCACCCGCACCGGCGGAATGCGTACGCTATCGCCGCCGCAAAGCCGTGCATCGGGCTTGGCGCGCCTGCCGTTGATGCGCACCTGCCCGGTGCGCAGAAGGCGATAGATCAGACTTTTCGGAACACCCTTGAGTTGACCGGACAGAAAGTTGTCAATGCGCTGACCTTCGCGATCGTCCGGCACGCTGACCTGGCGCACGCCGGCAATTGATTCCTTGTCGTCTTTCATCATCGAAGTTCGCGTATCTATTGAAAATTTTGTTGCTGTGCTACACTGCGCCCGCGTTTCGCGCCGACCGCCGACAAGCGGTGGAATGGCGCATCCGCCCGCCGGCATGCGCTGGCGCCCGAGCCCAACTCCGGGAGGAGCCGCTCGGCCGCCGCGCAATCCTAACCGGTCGGATCGCGGATTGCCCGTCGCCGTGATGGCGGCGTGGAGTCCCGGCAACGCAAAGGGCACCTATCAACCGCCAGGCGCAGAGTTTGCGCCGGCAGCTACAAAGCGCTCCCGTGGTGGCGTGCCACGCCCACGGTCTGCGCGGCTCCGCCGCCGTCATGGCGCGGAATCGCGACGCCTTCCACGGTCGAGCGCCGAGGATGTAAAAAAATGAAGCGTATGCTGATCAACGCAACTCAGCGTGAAGAGTTGCGCGTGGCCATCGTCGACGGCCAATCCCTGTACGATCTCGATCTCGAGATTCCCTCCAAGGAACAGAAAAAGGCCAATATCTACAAGGGCCGCATCACCCGCGTCGAACCGTCGCTGGAGGCCTGTTTCGTCGATTACGGCGCCGACCGCCACGGTTTCCTGCCGCTCAAGGAAGTTTCGCGCGACTACTTCCAATCCGGTGTCGACCACAACAAGGCCGGCATCCGCGAACTGCTCAAGGAAGGCCAGGAACTGCTGATCCAGGTCGAAAAGGAGGAGCGCGGCAACAAGGGCGCCGCCCTGACCACGTTTATCTCGCTGGCCGGCCGCTACATGGTGTTGATGCCGAACAACCCGCGAGCGGGCGGCGTGTCGCGCCGCATCGAGGGCGACGATCGCGCGAATCTCAAGGAAGTCCTCGACCAGCTCAAGCTGCCCGACGAAATGGGCCTGATCATCCGCACGGCGGGCCTGGGCCGCGAGGCCGAGGAACTGCAGTGGGATCTGGATTATCTGCTGCAATTGTGGTCCGCAATCGACGAAGCCGGCAAGTCGCGGCCTGCACCCTTCCTCATCTACCAGGAATCGCGCCTGATCATCCGCGCCCTGCGCGATTATCTGCGCAACGACATCGGCGAAATCCTGATCGACTCGGAAGAGCTCTTCAACGACGCGCGCGAATTCGTGCAGCAGGTGATGCCGCAGAATCTGCGCAAGCTCAAGCTCTACAACGACACCGTGCCGCTGTTTTCGCGCTTTCAGATCGAAACCCAGATCGAGAACGCGTTCGACCGTTCGGTACGCCTGCCCTCGGGCGGATCGATCGTCATCGACCAGACCGAAGCGCTGACCGCGATCGACATCAACTCGTCCAAGGCCACCAAGGGCGGCGACATCGAGGAAACCGCGTTCAACACCAATTGCGAAGCGGCGGTGGAAGTCGCGCGTCAGTTGCGCATCCGCGACGCGGGCGGGCTCATTGTCATTGACTTTATCGACATGGATTCGCCGCGCCACCAGCGTGAAGTCGAAGACAAATTGCGCGACGCGCTGCGCCACGACCGCGCGCGCGTGCAGATCGGCAAGATCTCGCGCTTCGGCCTGCTGGAGATGTCGCGCCAACGTCTGCGCCCGAGCCTGGGTGAATCCACGCAAAGCGTGTGTCCGCGCTGCGAAGGTCACGGCCGCGTGCGCAGCGTCGAATCGCTGTCGCTGTCGGTGTTGCGCCTGGTCGAAGAGCAGGCGATGAAGGAAAAGACCGGCCAGGTGCTGGTGCAGGTGCCGGCGATGGTCGCCAACTTCCTGCTCAACGAAAAACGCAAGAGCATCGTCGAGATCGAACAGCGTCACGACGTGCCGTTGATCGTGGTCGCCGACGAGAAACTCGAAACCCCGCATTTCCACATCGAGCGCATTCGCGCCGCTGAAATTCCCGGCGACGCAAAGCCCAGCTACGAACGCCTGACGCCTGCGCTCGCCGTGCCGCCGCCGCAGGTGGCGAAACCGGGCGCGGAACCCGAGAAGCCCGCAGTCAGCGGCATCGTACCGGCGACCCCCGCGCCGGTGCGCGAAACTCCGGAACCCGCCGCCGCGCCAGCGCACGCCGCAGCGCCTGGATTCTTCGCACGCATGCTGAGCTGGTTCCACAAACCGGCCGCACCCGAGAAAACCCTGGCCGAACTGGTACCCGCGCCGTCACGCGGCAAAGCGGCGCGCGGAAATGGCCAACAGCGCCGCAACGATGCCAAGGACGAAAAACGCGGCGATGGGCGCGGACAGCGCGAACGTGACCGCATGCGCGACAGCGGCAACAAACCGCAACAGCGTCGCGAACAACGCTTGCCACAGGATAATCCACGCGCCGAAGCGCAGCGCCAGAGTCCCCCGCAAGCACAACAACAACAACGCAAACCGCAACAGCAAACCGCGGCGGAGCGTCCCAAGCGCGACCTGACACCGGCAAACGCACCGGTCGGTCCTGCGCCAATACCCGCATCCGCAACCACCGTGACCGTTGCCGCACCGGCGACACCGCAGCAGGCAGACGCCGCGAGCGAAGAAGCGACGCGCTCGCGCCGCCGCGGCCGACGGGGCGGACGCCGCCGCCGCAAGAATGAGGGCGGAACGGACGTTCATGCCCACGATTCGGCTGCACCGGTCGTTTTCGATTTTGACGACGAAGATGCCGATCACGGCATGCATGCACCTGCCACGATGGCGACAGTCACTCCGGCACCCGTCGCACCAAAACCTCCCGCGCCTGCTCCGAGCGCACCTGCGATGTCGGCGAGTTCGCCGTCTCCAACGGTACCGGCAGCTTCGGCGTCGGCACCTTTCGTAGTGCAAGAACCCGAATCGGTAGTCGCGCCGACACCGGCCGTACCGCGGCCGCCTGTCGTTGCGCCGGTCGCGACCATGCCCACGCTTATCGCTCCTGTACAGGTCAAACCGGAGGCCGTGGCCGAAACCAAGAAAACGGATTCAGCCCCAGCGCCGGCTGTGCCGCCGCGCGAGATAATGCCGAGCGCTCCGCTTGCGTCACCATCTGCGCCGGCACCCGTTGCTCCGCATCCGACGCCCGCACCAGCCGCGACCGCGTCGCAGGCTGCGCCGCCGAAGGCAGTGACACCACCCGCACCGCAGGTCGCTCCGGCAGCCATGCAGGCATCGCCGCCGGCCATTCCGATTGCCGCTGTGCCGATCCCCGTTTCACCGCCAACGATTGCGAAACCCGCTCCTGCACCGGCACCGGCTTCGTCGTCCCAACCGGCGGCCCCGGTCCAGCCTCAGCGCTCCGCACCCTCAGCGCCAGTGCTGATGCCGAGCCTGCCGCTGCCGATTCCGCCGCGCTTCGCGCCGCCGCCCATCGTCGTCACACCGACGCCGAAGCCGGCAGCGCCTGCGCAGTCCGGAAGCCTGCCTTTGCGTCCGCCGGCGCATACTTCGCCGGCGAATCCACCCGCACCCGCGGCGCAGCCTCTGGTCAAACCCGTGACGGATTCGACGCCAAAGCCGCCGGAAGAACCGCAGCAGTAAACGTGCGGCGGCGGATCCGCCGCCGCCGTCACGCCGGCACGCGGGACGGTCTCTCCAACAATCCATGCGCGCTGGCCAGATGCGCCAGTGCGACGACGTTGTCGATGCCGAGTTTTTCGAACAGGCGTGCCTTGTAGGTCGCCACAGTTTTTTCGCTCAGATGCAGGCGTGCGGCGATGTGTTTCGCGGCGCGCCCCTGCGCCAGCATCATCGCTACTTCGAGTTCGCGCGCGGAAAGATCCTCGAATGGCGATAGGTCGCCGGCCATCGTCGCCAGCGCCAGTTGCCGAGCGACATCGCCGCCGAGATAACGCTGGCCATCGGCGACCTTGCGCACTGCCTTGATCAATTCCTCCGCCGGACAACCCTTGGTCAGATAGCCGCTCGCCCCCGCTTCGAGCAGTCGCTTCGGAAACGGCGCTTCGTCGACCATCGTCAGGATTACAACGCGCGTGCCGAGCTTGCAGCGGCGCACGCGCTCGGTGACTTCGATGCCGGACACTCCCGGCATGTGCACGTCGACGAGGGCAACGTCGGGTTTGAGTTGCTTGATGAGTGCAAGCCCGCGTTCGCCATCCTCGGCCTCGCCCGCGATTTCGATGTCGGGCTGTTTTTCCAGGATCAGGCGCAAACCCGTGCGCACGAGCGCGTGATCGTCCACCAACACGATGCGTATCATGTTCCCCGTCCCCTTCCATCCCCATCGGCACGGTACTGCGGGATGCGGGGTAAGGCAAGCGTGGCAAACGGAAAAGCGAAAAAGCGATGGGCGAAAGCGGTGAGATAGGATCGACTGGTCCCGAGACTCGCCCTCGCTTCGCTCGGGCCAGCTCCACTGTCCGGGTTCGCTCTCGACGAATCAGTCGAACT
>JAGWXP010000200.1 GCA_018969845.1 Lysobacteraceae bacterium
GCTGGCGACGGGACTGGGCGAAATTGACGTGCAACGTGTACTCGCGGCGCTTGCCAGTGCCGCCGAGCCGGTCGAAGTGCATTTTCGCTGGCGACCGCAGTTGCCCGATCCGGCCGACGAATTGGTGCTCGAAGCCGCCGTGAACGGGCAGGCGGACGCCCTGATCACGCACAACATTCGCGACTTTGCCGCAGCCGCGAAACGGTTTAAATTGCGTGTAGCGACGCCCGGCGACTATCTGGAGGAACTCATCTCATGACCAAAAGCGCCTATCCGTTGAAAATGCCGCACTCGGTAAAGGCCGCCGCCGCGCGGCTCGCCAAGGCCGACGGCGTATCCTTGAATCAATTCATTGCTGTGGCAGTTGCGGAGAAAGTCGGAACGCTGGAAACAGCAGCAGAATTCCTGCGCCGCCGCGCGGGCAAGGCCAAGCCAAAGGACATGCTTCGCCATCTGCGCAGCGCACCGAACATCGACGGCACCTGATCGACCCGCCGAGCGCATCGTGCTCGGCGACTGGTACGAGCAGGCCAGCGTGCTGCGCGTCGGGAAATAATGCGCAGCGCGGGGTTGCCGCGTCGCGCCCGCTGATATATACTTTTGGTATATCTCGTGGGGGAGCCCGCCATGAACGCCGCAAAAATTTTCTGGTCCGGCCGTTCGCAGGCCGTTCGACTGCCCAAGGATTTTCGCTTCGCCGCCGATGCAGTGCGCATCCGCCGGCAGGGCGCCGCCGTCATTCTGGAACCGATTGCGTCGGATTGGGAATGGCTCGATGCCATCGCCGGCAAACTCGATGCGGATTTCGCGAGTGCCGCAACGGCCGAGCCGCGCCCGCAAAAGCGACCCGCTCTCGAAAAGCTGTTCAAGTGAGCCGTTACCTGCTCGACACGAATGCCGTCATTGCGCTGTTGAACGAGCCAAGGTCAGTGCTCGGCAAGCGTGTGCGCCGGCACAAACCGGAAGAGTTCTGCATTTCGGCAATTGTCGCGCACGAGCTTTTCTATGGCGCGTACAAGAGCCGCAATGCCGCGGCGAACGTTGCGCTGGTTGATGCGCTGCGCTTCGAGGTTCTGGAACTCGACCGCGACGATGCCCGGCATGCGGGGCAGATTCGCGCGCAACTGGGTACGCAAGGCACGCCGATCGGCCCCTATGACGTGCTGATCGCCGGGCAAGCACGCGCCCGCGGCTTGATCCTGATTACGCGCAACACGCGGGAGTTCTCCCGGGTGCCGGAATTGAAGTCGGAGGATTGGTCGAAGTAGCGGCTTGTGCCACACGGGCCGCATGGCTTGGCCGAGCGCATTGTGCTCGGCAACTGGTACGCGCAGGCCAGCGTGCCGTTTCTTTAGCCCCCTCTCCCGCTGGCGGGAGAGGGGAATGCCACAGCGGCGCTTGCGAACTGTGTCGTATAGCGATACACTGGTGCCGTGATCAAATCGTTCCGGCACAAGGGCATCGAACGGTTCTTTCTCACCGGCAAAACTTCCGGAATCCGGCCCGTACATGCCGACAGACTGCGCCGCCAGCTCGCGGCATTGAATGAAGCATCCAGCCCGCAAGCAATGAACATTCCCGGCTGGCGGTTGCATCCGCTGAAAGGCGATCTCGCCGGACATTGGTCGATATGGGTCAACGCGAACTGGCGTCTGACGTTCGCATTCGTCGGTGCGGATGCCGTTCTGGTGGATTACCGCGACTATCACTAAAGACACGCCAATGAAAATGCACAACCCTCCTCATCCCGGCGAGATTCTGCGCGAAGACGTGCTGCCGGAACTTAATATGAGCGTGACCGAGGCCGCCGCCGCACTGAATGTCGCGCGCGTTACCCTCTCGCGTGTGCTCAATGGTCGCGCTGCCATTTCCGCCGACATGGCGCTGCGTCTGGGCGCCTGGCTCGGCACCGGCGCGGAAGTGTGGCTGCGCATGCAAGCCGCGTACGATCTGTGGCAGGCGCGGCAACGCCCGTTGCCACGCATCAGGCCCGCGCGAATCGCTGCGTGATTTCGCGCCCGTCTACTTCGCCATGACTTTCTGCGGCCCGCTGAGCTGCTGCTTGCTGCCGTCGCGGTAAAGCATGCCGATGTAATACCAGTAGGTTTTTCCGGCGGTAGCGGAATCGTCGCGCCAGGCATACGTCGAGGTCACGCCGTCGCCCTTGTCTTCGCCGACGCGCACGATGTCGCGGTTCACGCGCAGGAACGGGCCGTTCTCGCCGTCGCCGCGATAGATCAGATAACCGTACAGATTATTCTCGTTCGACACCTGCCACTTGAGCAGCGGGCCGTGGCCGGGCGGATCGACCGGCGGCGGTGGCGCGGCTTCGGTGGATTTCTGCAGCGCCGATTTCAGGTCCAGCGGTGGTTCGGCGCTGGATTTGCCGTTCTTCTGCATCGCCGCGTCGAGAGAATGCACCTTGACGCTCGCAGGCATATACAAGCCACCGATGCGAATTGGCAACTGGCGGTGGAAATCGGGCAAATCGACCAACAGATTGCCCCGCAACACCCCCGCAGACTGATCGTCGGCGACCTTGACGCTGATCTGCGCGCAGCCTGTCGCACTGCCAATGCAAGCCTCCTCGGTCGCTTGGCCGTGAAAGCCGTTGAGCTGCACTTTGCCGAGTCTCACCGGCTTGCCGTC
>JAGWXP010000049.1 GCA_018969845.1 Lysobacteraceae bacterium
CTGCGATCACAACTCCCGCCCCGCATGAGAATTTTTCGACGTTTGCTCCGTTGGTTCTTGATTTTGTGCGTGCTTGGCGTGGTGGTCGGTGCTCTCGGAATCGGAATCGCCTACTGGCTGATCGAGCCGCGACTGCCGTCTGTCGACGTGTTAAAGGACGTGCGCCTGCAGGTTCCGCTGCGCGTTTACACCAAGGACGGCAAGCTCATTGCGACCATCGGCGAGACGCGGCGCATCCCGGTGAAGATCGAGGATGTTCCGCAGCAACTGAAGAACGCGTTCCTCGCCGCCGAGGATGCAAATTTCTACAACCACTCCGGCATCGATTTCACCGGCATCCTGCGCGCATTCGGTTACATGATCGTCAAACGCAGCCTGCACGTTCCGGGCGGCAGCACGATCACGCAGCAGGTGGCACGCGGATTCTTCCTGAGTCCCGAAGTCAGCCTGACGCGCAAGGCGACCGAGATCTTTCTTTCGTTCCGCATCGAGCACGAGTTGACCAAGGATGAGATATTCCAGCTCTATCTCAACAAGATCTTCTTCGGCAACCGCGCCTACGGCGTGGCCGCCGCCGCCGAGTTCTACTACGGCAAGACGCTCGACCAGCTAACCTTGCCCGAATGCGCCATGCTCGCCTCGCTGCCGAAATTTCCCTCCAGCAGCAACCCGCTGAGCAACCGTGCGCGCGCCACCGAGCGGCGCAACTACACCCTGCAACGCATGCTCGATAACGGCTTCATCACGGCCGCGCAATTCAAGCAGGCCAGCGCCGAGCCGGACCAGTCCTTTGCCCACGAACCGCCGATCGAAGTCGATGCGCCCTACATCGCCGAGCAGGTGCGTCTGGCGGCTCTCGATCGCCTCGGCAACGACGCGCTGACCGACGGCTACAGCATCTATACGACGCTCGATTCGCGCGACCAGACCGCCGCCAATCAGGCCATGCGCGACGATCTGATCGCCTACGACGAGCGCCACGGCTACCGTGGACCGGAAGCGCATTTTGATCTCGGCGCGCATCCGCTGCCGCCGGACATGGACAAACGCCTGGACGCCTTCCACCCGGTATTCGGCCTCATTCCAGGCATCGTCGTGGACAGTTCGGAGAAGTCCGCCGATATCTACCTTCAGGACGGCCAGAGCGTGCCGCTGGACCTGCCCGCCGTGCGCTGGGCGCAGCGCTACAAGGACGAGAGCCATCGCGGCGCGCCGCCCAGGCGCGTGGACGACGTGCTCAAGGCCGGCGACGTCGTTCGTCTGGCGCGTACCGCGGATGGCAAATGGAAACTCTCGCAAATCCCGAAGGCGCAAGGCGCGCTGATCGCGCTCGATCCGAACGATGGCGCGATCGAGGCCGAGGTCGGCGGGTTTTCCTACACGCGCAGCAAGTTCAACCGCGCCGTTCAGGCCAGCCGCCAGCCCGGATCCGGCTTCAAGCCGTTCTTCTATTCTGCCGCGTTCGAACATGGCTTCACGCCGGCCTCGATCATCAATGACGCGCCGATCGTGTTCGCCGATCCGTCCAAGCCGAACGGGTTGTGGGAACCGAAGAACGACGACGACAAATTCGAAGGGCCGATGCGCCTGCGCGAAGCGTTGGTCGAATCCAAAAACCTGGTTTCGGTACGTTTGCTCGACGCGATCGGCGTGCGCTACGCGCGCGAGTTCGCGACACGGTTCGGCTTCAGCCTGCAGCAAATGCCGGACAACCTGTCGTTCGCGCTCGGTACCGCGTCCGTGTCGCCGCTGGCGATGGCGCGCGGCTACGCGGTGTTCGCCAATGGGGGCTTCCTTGTCGATCCGTATTTCATCGGCCGCATCGTCGACCGCGACGGCAAGGAAATCTACAAAGCGCAACCGGCGCAGGCCTGCCGGCATTGTCCGCAGCGTCTGCTCGAAGACGCACGCGAGCTGGCGGCGGCCAACGATAAGGCGAGCACCGCGCAATCGCTCAAGACATTGTTATCGGCCACGCCCGCAGCGCCAGCGGCGGCGGCAGCAGCGGATCCGAATGCACCAAAGCTCGCCCCGCGGGTGCTCGATGCACGCACCGCCTACCTGATCGGATCGATCCTGCACGACGTCGTGCGCCGAGGCACGGGCCACGATGCCATGGTGCTCAAGCGCAACGACCTGGCCGGCAAGACCGGCTCGACCAACGATCACCGTGACGCCTGGTTCAACGGCTACAACGACGACCTTGTCGCCAGCGTCTGGGTCGGGTTCGACGATTTTTCTTCGCTCGGCCGCGCAAACGGCATCGGCGAATTCGGCGCACAGGCGGCATTGCCGATGTGGATCGACTTCATGCGCACCGCGCTCAAGGGTGTAGCGGAAAAGCCATTCGAAATGCCACCGGGCATCACCACCGCGCGTATCGACAAGACGACCGGTCAGCTCGCTCCAGCGAGCGATCCGAACAGCATGCTGGAAGTGTTCAAGGTCGAAGATGTCACGCGTCTGGCATCCGGTCCGAACAACGCCACGGAAGAAGAAAAGAAGGTCCAGCAGGACGCGTACGGGATTTTCTGATGCCCGCGCGCAACGACCACCTGCGCCGCCGCGTTGCTTTGGAAGCCGCACGCCTGATCAGCGAGCACGGCCTGCGCGATTTCCACGCCGCCAAGCGCAAGGCGGCCGAGCGCCTGGACATCCGCGATGAAGCCGGATTGCCGAAAAACAGCGAGGTTGAGGAGGCGTTGCGTGAACACCAGCGGCTTTTCCACGGCGACGATCAGCCGCGTCGGTTGCGTGCGCTGCGCGAAGCCGCCTGTGAGGCAATGCGTTATTTCGCGCGTTTCGAACCGCGGCTGGTTGGTCCGGTGCTCGACGGCACCGCGGATACGCATTCGGCGGTATGCCTGCACCTGTTCTGCGACACGATCGAATCGGTAATCGTTACATTGAACGATGATGGTGTGAATTTCGAAGAAGATAGCCGTCGTTTGCGGCTTGATACGCAACGCTCGGCGGATTTCCCCGTCTTGAGGATCCGTCAGGCCGGCGTCGAATTCGACCTGACCTTGCTGCCGTTGGATGCCATCCGTCAGGCGCCGCTGGATCGCGGTGGCGAACGCCCTCTGCAACGCGCCGCACTAAGCGCGGTGGAAAAACTCTTGCGTGACACCGAAACCTGATCAGCGCTTGGCGATCGGCGTGTAATTGCGCGTAACCGCACCGGTGTAGATCTGGCGCGGCCGCCCGATCTTGGTGTCCTTGTCCTGATGCTGTTCCAGCCAATGCGCCACCCAGCCGGCGGTGCGCGCGATCGCGAACATCACGGTGAACATCTCGGTCGGAATCTTCAGCGCCTTGTAGATCAGGCCCGAATAGAAATCGACGTTCGGATACAGCTTGCGCTCGATGAAATACGGATCCTTGAGCGCCACCTCTTCCAGCGCCAAGGCGACATCCAGCAACGGATCGTTCACACCCAGAGCGCCGAGCACCTGATGGCAGGTCTCGCGGATGATGGTCGCGCGCGGATCGAAATTCTTGTACACGCGATGGCCGAAGCCCATCAGGCGGAATCCGGAATTCTTGTCCTTGGCCTTGGCGACCGCCACGCCGACGTTCTTGGCATCACCGATCTCGGCGAGCATCTTGAGCACCGCCTCGTTGGCGCCACCGTGGGCCGGGCCCCACAGCGCGGCGATGCCGGCGGCGACACAGGCGTAGGGATTGGCGCCGGTGGAACCGACCAGACGCACGGTCGAAGTCGACGCGTTCTGCTCGTGATCGGCGTGCAGGATGAACAGCAGATCCAGCGCCTTGGCGACGACCGGATTGAGCGCCAGCGGTTCGCTCGGCACCTCGAACATCATGTGCAGGAAGCGCGTGCAGTATTCGAGATTGTTGCGCGGGTAGCGCACCGGCCAGCCGATCGAATAGCGGTAAGCGGCGGCGGCGATCGTCGGCATTTTCGCGATCAGGCGGATCGCGGCCAGACGGCGCTGTTCCGGATCGGAAATATCCAGGGTGTCGTGGTAGAACGCCGACAGCGAGGCGATCGAGCCGCACAGCATCGCCATCGGGTGCGCGTCGTAATGGAAGCCGTGCAGAAAGTTCTTCAGCGACTCGTGCATCATCGTGTGATGCGTGACTTCGTCCTCGAACGCGCTGAATTGCTTCGCGTTCGGCAATTCGCCGTTGATCAAAAGGTACGCGACCTCGAGGAAGCTCGACTGCTTGGCAAGCTGCTCGATCGGATAGCCGCGATACAGCAGAACGCCCTTGTCGCCGTCGATGAAGGTGATTGCGCTGCGCGTGCTGGCGGTCGAGACGAAGCCGGGATCGAACGTGAAATAGCCCAGTTCCTTGTGCAGCTTGCCGATGTCGACGGCTGGCTCGCCCATGCTGCCGGACACCAGCGGCAAGGTGCTGGTCCTGTTCGATGCGCTATCGGTCAGAAGGACGGTCTTCTCGGACACGGCAGGCTCCTTGTCGGTTCACGGAAGGGGCGGCGGGTCTGGCACACGCGGCAGCCAGTTGGCGCCGCCGTCGCCCGCCGCACGAGACCAGCGCGATGAATCGCTGCTTACTTCGCGCCGTAGCGCTTGCGGAACTTGTCCACGCGGCCGCCCGAATCGAGGATCTTGTGCTTGCCGGTGTAGAACGGGTGCGACTTACTGGAAATTTCCACCTTGATCACCGGATATTCCTTGCCGTCTTCCCATTTCATCTTGTCCTTCGCGGTCATGGTCGACCGGGTCAGGAAGGCAAAATCGGACGAGACATCCTGGAAGATGACCGGCTCGTACTTCGGATGGGCGTCGGCTTTCATGCTGCAACTCCACAAAATCGTGCGGAAAAGACCATCATGATATCGTTTTCGGCCTTATTTGCGCAAGACCAATCCGTGAATTGCCTGAGTAATCGGCCATCTGCAAGGATCTGGTGCGCATCTGCACAGTCCCCGGCGAGGCTTGCCTATATCCTGGTCGCCACCCCATCCGCGGCGACGCAGGCTCCGCGGCACCCGACTCCGCCCCGTCCCGGACAGTAGCGATTGGGGGCGCCGCAGTTCACTCCGTGCCAAACGCGGACGCCGCCAGCGCCTCGAAGCCCGCCTGATCCACGTCCACCACGATGCGCGTGTTCGGTGCCCTGCCCGACCGATTCTCCCAGTCGACCAGAGTGGCGCCGCGCGCCGCCCCGTGCAGGGCGATGTCGACGTGGAGCTCCTGCGTGCGCGTCACCAGTTCCGGCTGCAGCGCCACCGCCATCGCCAGCGGATCGGCCAGCATCAGCTGCCGGCGTCCGCGCGCCTGCGACCAGGCGCGGGTCTTGCGCGAAATCGCATCGAACAAACGCGCACGCGGATCGTCCGCCGCGCACCAGCGCGCGATCGTGTCGAAACCGATGCCATGGCGCGTGGTCAGCTCCCAGTCCACGAGTTCGATCTGCGGCCACGCCGCGAACACGATGGACGCGGCTTCCGGATCGAAGCCGATGTTGAATTCTGCCGCTACGGACGTGTTGCCGCGCCCGGTCACCGCGCCGCCCATGACGACGAGCCGCGCCACGCGCGAGGGCAAATCCGGATCGAGCCGCAGCGCCAGCGCCAGATTGGTCAACGGCGCCAGCGCCACGATCACGAGCTTGCCCGCGTGCTCACGTGCGAGGCGCAGGATCGCCAACGCCGCGGGTTCGCCATCCGCGCGCCGCGCGCCCGGCAGATAGCCGGTGTCGCCGAAGCCGTCGCGCCCGTGCACAAACGCCGCGCTTTCGGGCGGTGGCGCTACCAGCGGCTGCGCGCAACCGGCGAACACCGGCGTCGTCGCGCCGATGGTTTCCACCAGCTTCAACGCATTCGCGGTCGTGTGTGCGAGTCCGACATTGCCCGCGGCGATGCCCAGGCCAACGACATCGGCATGGCGGTGCGCCATCAGGATCGCCAGCGCGTCGTCCACGCCGGGATCGGTGTCGATGAGGATGGGAAGTTTGTGCGGCATGCTTGAATCCCCACTCAACGATTCGGCGCATAGGCCACGATGACGTTGCGCGCCTTGATCAGCCGAAAATCTACACCCACGGAGTGCACTAGCGCACGCGTAAAACCTGCTTCTGCGAGCCGTCCGACGATGTCGCGGCCGTAATCCCTATATACCAGGATGCGCTGCCCGGCACGCAGCGGGTCGCCATGATACGCCGGGGACAACAGATGCGTGGTGGCACCATCGCGCAAACGTGCGCGCTCAACAGTACGCTCAGCGCCATGCAGCGGAACCGTGAACAGCATTACTCCCCCCGGCCGCAGCACGCGGCGCAATTCGCGAAATGCGCGGCTATCGTCGGGGACGTGCTCGAGCACTTCGGTATGCGTGACGAGATCGAAAGATGCGTCGGGAAACGTCAAGCATTGCACGTCTTCGCTGCCAACACCGTTGCGATGCGTGCCACGCGGCACCTCGGGCAGGTACTCTGAAACGATCAGGCTGCGTGCGTGCCGGCGTAGATACGCGACCAGCGGGCCGCGCGCGGAGAGTTCATAAACGTCGCTAGCCGCAATGTCCGGCATATGCGCATGCAGGGCGACGCCAAGAGACAAATGAATCACACTCGCTCCACAACGCATGCAACGCACGCCGTGCTCGTCGCGGTTCAAGCGCACCAGCAAACTCGGCCCGCAAAACGGGCAGCGCAGTCGCGCGATGGCCAACGCGCCGGGTTCAAAGCTCGCGCATGCCGCGCGCAAGCGCCGCAACAATTCCACGTCACGCGCCCGCATACCGCGCGGCTTGTCCGATCCAGCGCTCGATCAGTTTGTCGGCAAGCGCCGGACTTTGGTCGAGCACCGTCGCACCGGCGCGCTGCACCTGTGGCAGCAAAGCGGCGTCGCGGGCCAGATCGGCGATGCGCAAGGCCAGCTCGCCGGTCTGGCGCGTGCCGAGCACTTCGCCGGGGCCGCGCAGTTCGAGATCTTTTTCCGCGATGCGGAAGCCGTCGTTGCTCACGCGCAGCACGTCGAGGCGCTGCCGCGCCATCGCCGACAACGGCGCCTGGTATAGAAGTACACAACTGGATTCGACGTTGCCGCGGCCGACGCGGCCGCGCAACTGGTGCAGTTGCGCAAGGCCGAGACGCTCGGCGTTCTCGACGATCATCAAGCTCGCGTTCGGCACGTCGACGCCGACCTCGATCACGGTGGTCGCTACCAGCAACGCGATTTTTCCGGCAGCGAACGCGTCCATCACCGCCTGCTTCTGCGCGGGCTTGAGACGTCCGTGCACCAGACCGATGGCCAGACCGGGCAGGGCCGAGGTCAGTTCCGCGTATGCGGCCTCGGCGGCTTGCGCCTGAAGAAGGTCGGATTCCTCAATGATCGTGCACACCCAGTACGCTTGGCGGCCGTCGGCGCAGGCGGCACGAATGCGCTCGATCACCTCGTGCCGTCGCGCATTGGCGATCGCCACCGTCGTCACCGGCCTGCGCCCGGGCGGCAGCTCGTCGATGATCGAGACGTCCAGATCCGCATACGCCGTCATCGCCAGCGTGCGCGGAATCGGCGTGGCGGTAAGCACGAGCTGGTGCGGCACTCGGTCTTCCAGGCGGCCCTCCATGGCGCTCCCCTCCAACTCGGCTTCCATGCCTCGCCCGCGTGGCGCCGCTTGCGCCACGCGACCCTTCTCACGTAAAGCCAATCGCTGGTGCACGCCGAAGCGGTGCTGCTCGTCGATGATGGCCAGGGCCAGGTCGTGGAACGCCACGCCTTCCTGCATCAGCGCGTGCGTGCCGATCACGATCTGCGCGGGGTGCGCTTCCGCAGAGCCGGCGATGTGCGCCAGCGCCGCGCTGCGCGACTTGCCTTTCAGTTTTCCGGCGAGCCAGACGACCTCGACCCCGAGCGGCTGCATCCAGCGCTGGAAATTGCGGAAGTGCTGCTCGGCGAGCAACTCGGTCGGCGCCATCAGCGCGGCCTGGAATCCCGCTTCGACGGCGGCGAGCGCGGCCAGTGCAGCAACCACGGTCTTGCCCGAGCCGACATCGCCCTGCACCAGTCGCAGCATCGGTGCGGGCTTGGCAAGGTCGTGCGCGACCTCCGCCGCCACGCGCTGCTGTGCATGCGTGGGTGCGAACGGCAGCGCGGCGAGAAAGCGCCGGCGCAATTCGCCGCCGCCGCGTAACGCCGGCGCCGCATGCTGACGCACGCGTGCACGCAGACGCTTCAGACTCAAATGTTGAGCCATCAATTCCTCGAAGGCGAGCCGCTGTTGCGTCGGATGGAGTCCAAGCTCGAGTTGCGCCAGATCCGCATCCGGTGGCGGTCGGTGCGCGAACAGCAACGCATCGCGCAACGAAGCCAGTCTGTATGCCTTGCGCAGATCCGGCGGAATCAACTCCAGTTCTGCATCCGCCGGCAGGCGCTGCAAGGCGCGCGCGATCACGCCGGCCAGGCGCGCGGACGAAAGCCCTTCGGTCACCGGATACACCGGCGTCAGGCGCTCCTCGACCGCGGCGGCCGCGGTATCGGCCACGCGCCGGTATTGCGGATGCACCATTTCCAGGCCCTGCGCGCCGAGGCGCGGCTCGCCATAGCAACGCAGCAGCGTGCCGACGACGAGCTGGTTGGCCTGCGCCGCGTTGAAGTGGAAAAAGCGCAAGAGCAAGGTCGCGCGCGAATCGTCGCCGATCGCCACGCGCAATTGCGGGCGGTAGCGGAATCCGCGTTCCACCGCTTCGATGCGGCCTTCGACTTGCGCCGCCGCGCCGGGCTGCAGATCACGAATCGGCGTGATGCGAGTGCGATCCTCGTAGCGTAGCGGCAGGTGAAACCACAGGTCCTGCAGCGTGCGCAGGCCGAGGCGCTCCAGCGTTTTCGCCAGAGCCTGACCTACGCCCGGCAGCGCGGTCACCGGTTGCGCGGCAGTGGATTCGCGCATACGCGGCGCGGCGTGATCAGTCGAACACCGCGATCATGTCGATTTCGACCTGCGCGTTCAGCGGCAGCGAGGCCACGCCGATGGTCGAGCGCGCCGGATAGGGTTCGGCGAAATACTCCTTCATCACCGCGTTGACTGCGGCGAAGTCGGACAAGTCGGTGAGATAAATGCCCACGCGCGCGACGTTCTCGAATTTCGCGCCGGCAGCCGAGGCGACGGCCTTCAGGTTTTCGAACACGCGCCGCGCCTGCGCGCTGATGTCGCCCGGCACCAGCGCGCCGGTGGCCGGATCGATCGGCGTCTGGCCGGAGAAATACAGCGTGTTGCCACAGCGCACGGCCTGCGAATACGGGCCGATGGCCTTGGGCGCGTTCGCCGAAACGATGATTTGCCTAGTCATGAACGTGCAGGACTCCAAAGGTGCGAGGAACTGCTGAAGAAGCGTCGCGAGCGACGGCAGATTGTGCGACGCCGGAGCGCTGGAAGCGGAGTGTACACGCTAGTACATGAGCATTACTCGCCGCTTCCGCGGCTCGCCCGCCGGGCCATTCGCTGCGCGAATGTTCGCTCCGGCATCCTGCCTGCGCAGTCCGAGCACCGCCGACGCGCGAGCGGCCGAGCGCACCAGCTTGTTCAGCGGTTCCTTATGGATAGCGGTAAACACCATGCACCGCCGACGCATTGCGTACTCCGCGCATCACGTCGGCGAGGTGCTTGCGATTGCGCACCTCGATGGTGAACATCAGCGTCGAGGTCTGCTGGTCGCGTTCCTGGTATTCGACGTTCTCGATGTTGGAATTGCGCTCGGCGATGGCGGCCGCGACCGTGGCGAGCACGCCGGGCTTGTTGTCGACGACGATGCGCAGGCGCGCGCGATAATCGCCGGTGACGTCGCGGTCCCAGTCGATGGCGACGATGCGCTCGGGAGTCTTGCGGTATTCGGGCATGTTCGGGCAATCGCTGCGATGCACGACGATACCCTTGCCCGCCGACAGGTAGCCGGCAATTTCGTCGCCGGGCACCGGATTGCAGCAATTGCCGAAACTGAGCACGCCGCGCTCGGCGCCACTGATCAGGATTTTTTCCTGCGCGTGGGCCTGGTGCGGCAGCAATGTCTGCGCGCCGTCGAGCGTCTGCACCAATTGCACGGCGACCTGGTCCGGCATGCGGTTGCCGAGCGCGATGTCGGCGAGCAATTCCTCGAGGCGCCTGTAGCGTGCGTCGGCGAGAAAACGGTCCAGCGCCGCGCCGGAAATCGCGTCGAGACTGATGCCGCGGGCGTCGAGCGCGCGGTCGAGCATGCGATGGCCGAAATCCACGGCGTCCTCGTGCTGCAGGTGCTTGAGAAAATGCCGGATCGCGGTGCGCGCCTTGGCCGAGGCCACCCATTCCAGCCACTGCGGCGTCGGCGCGGCCGACGGCGCGGTGATGATCTCGACGGTTTCCCCGGAAGTCAGGCGCTGACGCAATGGCGCGAGAGTGCCATCCACACGTGCGGCAACGGCGTGCGTGCCGACGTCGGTGTGAACGGCGAAGGCGAAATCCAGCGCGGTGGCGTTGCGCGGCAGGGCAAGGATGCGGCCCTTGGGCGTAAACAGGTAGACCTCGTCCGGGAACAAATCCACTTTTACATTTTCGAGAAATTCGAGCGACGACGCTTCGCGGGTCTGTTCGTCGACCAGGCCCGCGACCCATTCGCGCGCGCGCGCCTGCGCGGCCGTGGCCGGTTCGGACGAGGTCTTGTATACCCAATGCGCGGCCACGCCGCGTTCGGCGACCTGATCCATTTCCTCGGTGCGGATCTGAATTTCGATCGGCGCGCCGATCGGACCGAACAACACCGTGTGCAGCGACTGGTAGCCGTTCGCCTTGGGGATAGCGATGAAGTCGCGGAAACGGCCATCCAGCGGCTTGTACAGCGCATGGATCGCGCCCAGCGCGCGGTAGCAATCCATCGTCGCCGCGGTGATCACGCGGAATCCGTACACATCCATGACCTGGGCGAAACTCTTGTGCTGCGCACGCATCTTCGCGTAGATGCTGTACGGCGACTTGATCCGGCTGACCACGCGGCGCGGGATTTTTTCCTGCTCCAGGCGCGCCGCCAGCGCGGTTTCGATCCTGCCCATCGCCTCGCGACGGTTGCCGAGCGCGCTCCGGATGCGCTCGGCGATGATGCGATAGCGATCCGGATACAGCGCGCGGAAACCCAGGTCCTGCAGTTCGGCGCGCGTGCGGTTCATGCCGAGGCGCTGCGCGATCGGCGCATAAATGTCGAGCGTCTCGCGCGCGATGCGGCGGCGCGCTTCTGGCGCCATCGCCGCCAGCGTGCGCATGTTGTGCAGGCGGTCGGCGAGCTTGATCAGGATCACGCGCAGATCGCGCGCCATCGCCAGCAGCATCTTGCGGAAACTTTCGGCCGCCGCTTCGGCGACGCTGCGGAAACGCAGCTTGTCGAGTTTGGTGACGCCATCGACGAGTTCGGCCACGGTGGCGCCGAACGCGGCTTCGATTTCCGCGCGCGACAGCGGCGTGTCCTCGAGCGTGTCGTGCAGGATCGCCGCAATGATGGTTTCGGCATCCATGCCGATTTCGGCGAGAATGCCGGCGACAGCGACCGGATGCGTGATGTAGGGCTCACCGCTTTTGCGCGTCTGCCCTTCATGTGCGCGCGCGCCGGTCTGGTAGGCCTGGCGCACACGCGCGATCTGATCCTGTGGCAGATAGGCGCCGAGGCGTTGTTCCAGCGCTTGCACGTCGGCAGGGATGGCTTCCCGCAGCGCCGTGCTCATGACCGTTCCGTGCGCCCGGTCAGGCCGTGCGCCGGCCGCAGGCGGTCAACGGTTGCTGCATTCGTCGACCGTCATGGCTCACAGATCGTCGCCGCCTTTCATGTCTTCATCGACCTCGGCAGCCGCCCACTCCAGGGCTTCGCGTTCCTTGCGCTCACGCTCGACGCGGTCGATCTGGTCGATCATCTCGTTGCTGACCTTGCGCCCGGCGATCTCGCGCAGCGCGACCACGGTCGGCTTGTCGTTGTTCGCCTCCACGAGCGCATCGGCGCCCTTGGCGACCTGGCGCGCGCGGCGCGTGGCCATCAGCACGAGTTCGAAGCGGTTGTCGACCACTTCCAGGCAATCTTCCACGGTAATGCGTGCCATAAAATCCTCAAAATCGAAAGCAATTCAGACTATTACACAGCATCCATTGTAGCGGCAGGGCGTGCTGCAGCGCAAACCCGGCGTCTGAACGGCAACTGGCCGGCATGACCATGTTGCCGTGCAATATGCCCCGTTCCTGCGGTAGGCTTGCCGCTCCCTCGTTCCGATCGACCAACCTCGATGCCATTGCCGCTGCTGCGGAGCTTCGCGATTCCCGTCCTCCTTGCCGCCCTGCTCGCCGGCTGCGCCACGCCGATGCCGCGCAAGGATGACCCGCTGGAATCGTTCAACCGCAAGATGTATGCGTTCAACGATTTCGCCGACCGGGTCGCGATCCGGCCGGTCGCGGTCGCCTATCGCAAGGTGACAAACCCGACGTCGCGCACGCTGATCAGCAATTTCTTCGCCAATATCGAATCGCCGATTACCATCGCCAACGACCTGCTGCAGGCGAATGTGCCGCAAGCCGCAAAAGCCACCGGCCGGCTGGCGATCAACACCACGGTCGGCGTGCTCGGCTTCTTCGATCCGGCCAGCGAAATGGGCATCGAGGCCAGCCCCAGCGATTTCGGCGTGACCCTTGCCAAGTGGGGCGTGCCGGATGGCCCGTATCTCGTACTGCCCTTGTACGGATCGACCACCTTGCGCGACGTCTGGCGGCTGCCGGTGGACGGCTACTTCTTCGATCCGCTGAATATCTACGCGCGCAACCACAGCAAGCCGCTGCACTCCGAATACCTGCCCACCGTGGCCTATCTGGTGACATTGCGTTCGAGCGCGATCGACGCCGAAGGTCTGCTAGAGGGTGTGTACGACCCCTATATATTCTACCGCGACGCCTATCGCCAGCGCCGCCTGTACCAGATCTATCGCGGCGAGCCGCCGCTGAGCGTGATCCAGTCGCTGCAGGGCGGCAATGATCTGGACGACGCCGACAAACTGTTGCAGCAGCAGGAAGATTACGAGAAGCAGCAGAAGCACAAACAATCGAACCAGAACGGCGGAACGCCGCCGCAACACTGAGTCACGGGCCGCGGCTTCAGGCCAGCCCGAGCAGTCCGTCCACCTCGCACAGTATCGCCAGGTTGCGCAAACCCTGCGGCGCGCGCGAGAAATGCAACGACGCCCCGGCGCGACGCGCGGCTGCGCTCCAGGCGATGAGGACCGCGAGCGTGGCGCTGTCCGCGCCGTCGAGCGCACCAAGATCGACCTTCATCTCGCTGCCGCACGCTGGCGGCGGCATCTGCGCCAGCGCCTGCTTCGCGTTCGCGAACGAGACTGCGCCGGTCGCGCGCAGGGCGCCCAGCGTGTCGGCTTCGAGAACGAAGAACGGCGCGCTCACTTGCCGCTTTTCTCCATGCTCTTGAGCGCGTCGGCGCCCTGCGATTCCAGGCGCGTGGTCAGTGCATCGAGGCTGGACTTGGCGATTTCCGCCGCGACCTGGTTGCGATAGTTGGTCACGTAGGAAATGCCCTCGATGATGACATCGTAGGCCTTCCACGAACCGTCGCTGGACTTGCGGAACGCGTAGTCCACGGGCACCACCTTGCCGTCGTCGAGCACGACCTGAGTGCGCACCAGCGTGCGTTTTTCGTTCAACAGGCCATGGAATGGCAGCACCTTGACGCGCCCCTCGGTGTACTTGAGCAGGCCCTCGGCGTAGCGGTGCGTGATCGAGTTGTACATCGCCTTGGCGAAGCGCACGCGCTGCGCGGGCGTGGCGCTGCGCGCGTTCTGGCCAAGCACCAGAATCGAGGCATAGTCGATATCGAAGTGCGGGAGCACGATGGCATCGATGGTCTTGAGCAGTTCTTCGCGGTTGTTCTTCAACTCG
>JAGWXP010000201.1 GCA_018969845.1 Lysobacteraceae bacterium
GCCCGCACTTCGCGCAGTTCCTCGGGATAGGTCGCGCCGACGACCAGCGCGCAGTTGCCGTTCGCGTTCCAGTCGCGCGCGACGCGTTGCGCGACGTGCTGGTAAAGCGGTCGTCCGCCGACGCCCAAGTCTTGCAAATCCCGTGCACCGGGATTCGATGTGCGGCACAAGACGATCACGCCCTTGTCCGCGCGGTCGAGAAACGGCTGCACCGAGTCGCGACCGAGATAGGGATTCACCGTCACCGCGTCGGCGCCGTACCGCTCGAACGCTTCGGCCGCGTAGTGTTGTGCGGTGGAGCCGATATCGCCGCGCTTGGCGTCGAGGATCACCGGCACGCCGGCATGCTGCGCGTGGATGTGCGCGATCAGGCGTTCCAGTGCGCCTTCCGCGCGCTGCGCGGCGAAGTGCGCAAATTGCGGCTTGAAGCAGCACACCAGGTCCGCGGTGGCATCGACGATGGCGCGGCAGAATTCATGGACCGCGTCTGGCCGTCCACGCAGATGCGCCGGAAACCTCAAAGGTTCCGGATCGAGGCCGACGCAAAGCAGCGATGCGTTGCGCCGAGTCGCCGTGTCGATAGCGGAAACAAAGGACATGTTTACGCGAGCTTTCGATACTTGATCCGATGCGGCTTGGCCGCTTCCTCGCCCAGACGCGCCTTCTTGTCCGCTTCGTATTCGTGGAAGTTGCCGGGGAAGAATTCGACGTGCGCGTCGTCCTCGAAGGCGAGGATGTGCGTGGCGATGCGGTCGAGGAACCAGCGGTCGTGCGAGATCACCATTGCACTGCCGGGGAACTCGAGCAGCGCCTCTTCCAGCGCACGCAGGGTTTCCACGTCGAGATCGTTCGACGGTTCGTCGAGCAGCAGCACGTTGCCGCCGGTGAGCAGGGTCTTGGCCAGATGCAGGCGGCCGCGTTCGCCGCCGGAGAGCGTGCCGACGATCTTCTGCTGGTCGGCGCCCTTGAAGTTGAAGCGGCCGATGTAGGCGCGCGACTGCGTCTCGAACTTGCCGATGGTGATGATGTCGGCTCCACCGGAGATTTCCTGCCACACCGTTTTGCCATTGTCGAGCGCCTCGCGCGACTGGTCGACGAAGGCGAGCTGCACGGTCTTGCCGAGCGCGATTTCGCCGGAATCGGGTTTTTCCTTGCCGGTGATCATCTTGAACAAGGTGGATTTGCCGGCGCCGTTCGGGCCGATGATGCCGACGATCGCGCCGGGCGGAATCTTGAAACTCAGATTGTCGATCAGCATGCGGTCGCCGAAGGACTTGGTTACATTCTTGAACTCGATCACCGAGTCGCCGAGACGCTCGCCGACGGGGATGAAGATCTCGTTCGTCTCGTTGCGCTTCTGGTATTCGACCGAGCTCAGCTCCTCGAAGCGGTTCAGACGCGCCTTGCCCTTGGACTGGCGGCCCTTCGCGCCCTGGCGCACCCATTCCAGTTCGCGCTGGATCGCCTTCCGGCGCGCCTTCTCGCCGGCTTCTTCCTGCTTCAGGCGTTCGTCCTTCTGCTCCAGCCACGACGAATAATTGCCCTTCCACGGAATGCCGCGGCCGCGATCGAGTTCCAGGATCCACTCCGCCGCGTTGTCGAGGAAGTAGCGATCGTGGGTGACTGCGACCACGGTGCCGGGGAACTGCTGCAGGAATTGCTCAAGCCATTCCACCGATTCGGCATCCAGATGGTTGGTCGGCTCGTCCAGCAGCAGCATGTCCGGTTTGGACAGCAGCAGGCGGCACAGCGCCACGCGGCGTTTCTCGCCGCCCGAAAGCGTCTTGATCTTGACGTCCCACGACGGCAGCCGCAGCGCCTCGGCGGCCACTTCCAGCGTGCGATCCAGGGTGTGGCCGTCGCTTGCGGCGATGATCGCTTCCAGCCGATGCTGCTCGGCGGCGAGCTTGTCGAAATCCGCGCCTTCCTCGCCATACGCCGCATACACGGCATCGAGCTGCTTCTGCGCGTCGGTGATGTCCGCGACGCCTTCCTCGACCGACTCGCGCACGGTCTTTTCCGGATCGAGCTGCGGTTCCTGCGCGAGGTATCCGATCTTGATGCCCGGCTGCGGCCGCGCCTCGCCGTTGAACTCGGTATCCACCCCGGCCATGATGCGCAGCACGGTGGATTTGCCCGCGCCGTTGAGGCCGAGCAGGCCGATCTTGGCGCCGGGGAAGAACGACAGCGAGATGTCCTTGATGATCTCGCGCTTCGGGGGCACGACTTTGCTTACCCCGATCATGGTGTAGATGTATTGCATTCCTGACTCCGTTGGACGCGACGCAGGCGAACGTCTGCGCTCGCCGTTTGCGTCGCTGGTTGGCCGCCAATTATCGCCGATGCGGCGATTTCGCGCCATTATGCGCATGCCGGAAAAGGCCAAAAACCGCTACCATTGGCTTCCTGCCAAGGAGATTCCGCGCATGTTCGCCGCCAATCTGAAGATCGAAGGCTACGACCCTGAACTCGCCGCCGCGATCGCGGCCGAGCGTCAGCGCCAGGAAGATCACGTCGAGTTGATTGCGTCGGAAAACTACGCCAGCCCGCGCGTGCTCGAAGCGCAGGGTTCGGTGCTGACCAACAAGTACGCCGAAGGCTATCCCGGCAAGCG
>JAGWXP010000050.1 GCA_018969845.1 Lysobacteraceae bacterium
TCCGACAGGCTCAGCGCGCCGAGGTTGGCGCTGGTGGACTTGAGCGAATGCGCCGGTGCGATCAAACCCTGGTTGTCGGCGCTGCCGGCTGCCTTCTCGAGCAACGCGATCGACTTGGGCGTGTCTTCCAGATACACGCGCACGAGATCGGTGAATTCGTCGCCCATCACGTCGAGCAGATCGCGCACAACGTCGGCGTCGAGCGCGGCGCCCGGCGTGGCGACGGCTGGAATCGGCGAGGATTCCGCAGCGAAAGCGGGTGTTGGGGAGGGCCGCGGTGGTGGTGGCGCGGCGGCGGTGGTCGGCGCCGCGCTCGGCGTGCGCGAAGTCGCTCCGGCCGGAATCCAGCGCCGCAGCGTCTGTTCGAGCAGGGCGCGGTTGAGCGGTTTGGACAAGTAGTCGTCCATGCCCGCGCGCAGGCATTTTTCGCGATCGCCGGCCATCGCGTTGGCGGTCATCGCGATCACCGGCATGTGCCGGGACGATTTCGCGGTCTCGTTCTGACGCAGGATGCGTACAGCCGTATAGCCGTCCATGACCGGCATCTGGCAATCCAGCAGGACCACGTCGAACGCCTCGCGTTCGAGCTGTTCGAGCGCTTCCTTGCCGTTTTCGGCCAGGGCGAAACTCAGTCCGAGCAAGCCGAGCAGACGCTGCGCGACCTGGCGGTTGACCGGATTGTCCTCGACCAGTAGCGCATGTCCGCCGAGCGGTTGCGCGACGGCGGGTGCGGCCTCGATCTGCACCAGTGGCACGGCCTCCTCGCGAGGAGACACGAATTTTTCCGCGGCCTCGCTGGCGCCGAGCAACTTGAGCAGGGCGGCGCGTTGCTCGCCTTCGCCCGCGTCACGCGCGAGGGTCGCGGCGCGCGCCTCGTTCATCCATTCGGCGGGCACGGGTTCTGCGCCGGTGAGTAGCGCGCAGTGCACGCGATTGAGCGTCGGCTCGCGCACGACGTTGCGCAGCAGCCCGGCGCTGGCCGCGGCCGGGATCGCCGCGCTGTCCACCACCAGCAGGTCGTAGGCCCATGACTCGCCCATGTTCGCCGCCGAGCGCAGCTTGCCTAGCGCGTCCGGTGCGGCAGCGGTTTGCTGGAACGTCACGCCCCAGGCCGCCATCTGGCTTGTCAATCGGCGCATCAGCGCCGCATCGGTGCACAGCACCAGGGCACGCGCACCGTGCAGGTCGCGGCGCACGCCGGCGACGTCGCCGAGCGCCTTGGCGAGCGGCACGCTGAACCAGAACATCGAGCCCTTGCCGGGTTCCGAGCGCAAGCCGATCTTGCCGTGCATCAGATCGACGATGCGCTTGCAGATGACCAGGCCCAGGCCGGTGCCGCCGTGGATGCGCGTGGTCGAGGCGTCGGCCTGCGAGAACGGCTGGAACAGCTTTGCCGCGGCGTCCGGCGCGATGCCGACGCCGGTGTCCTTGACCGCGAACAGAATTTCGTAGTGGGTGCGCGTCTCGCCGCGCTTGCTGACGTGGAGCTGCACCGAGCCGCGCGCGGTGAACTTGATCGCGTTGCTGACCAGGTTCGTGAGCACCTGGCGCAGGCGCGTGGGGTCGCCGCGCACGGCGAGGCGCACGCCGGGTTCGATCGCGACATGCAGGGCCAGGCCTTTGGCCTCGGCGGATTTCGCCAGCAGCCGCTGCACCGCGTCGAGCAGCTCGCGCAGGTTCAGGCCGACGCATTCGAGATCGAGCTTGTTCGCCTCGATCTTGGAATAGTCAAGGATGTCGTCGACGATGCGCAGCAATTCGCGCGCCGACTTGTACGCGGTTTGCAGGTAATCGCGCTGATCCGCGCCGAGCTGGGTCGAGAGCAGGATGTCGAGCAGCGGGATGATGCCGTTGAGCGGCGTGCGGATCTCGTGGCTCATCGTGGCCAGAAATTCGCTCTTGGCCATCATCGCGCTTTCCGCGGCCTGCTTGGCTTGCAACAACTCGGCCTGCACGCTGCGCAATTTTTCCAGCTCGCCGCGCAGATCCGCGTCGGCCGCCGGTGCGGGAACGGCGGGTTTGGCGACAGGTGCCGGCGCTGGGGTTGATGCGATCGGTCCGTCCGCGTCGGACTGCGCATATACACGCCAACCGAGCCATCCGCCGAGCGCAGCGGAGAGCAACAACGGCGCGATCCACAACGCCTGCGCAGGCGGCAGCGCGAATGGCGCGCCAAGGGCCAGGACGACGACGATCGTCAGACTCACGCGCACGATCCACGGCGCTGCCGGGCGCAGGCGCTGCAGGACGGTGCGGCGCGCTTCAGGCGGTGGCGGCATGGAAGTCGAAACTCATGTCCTGGCCGGCCTGCTGGATGAAATCGCCCTGCAGGTAGTCGACGCCGGTCGTCCACAACAGCGAGGCGGTTTGCGCGTCCTCGATCAGCGGCGCGATCACGCGACGGCCGCCGTCGTGCGCGCGCGTCACGATCTGGCGCAATTCCTCGCGCAGCGCCGGATCGCGCAAGGCGCTGCCGCTGTAGCGCTGATCGAGCTTGAGGTAGTTGGCCGGCAGGTGCTGCAGCAGTTGCAGGGAGGCGGGATTCGCATCGAAGGCGGCAAGCGAGACGCCCACGTTCAGCGCGCGCAGCGCGCTGGTAAACGCGGTTGCTTCGCGTACGTGCGCGATGACTTCGGGCAGGCGGAACTCGAGTACCAGCCGCTCGCCGGGCAGGCGCCGCGTTTCCAGCATCTGGCCGATCCACGCCGCGCGCTGCGCATCGCGCGCGGCCTCGATTGACTGGCCGGCGAACAAGGTGACCGGCCGGCGTTGGCGCGCGCGTTCGGCGATCACCAGCAGGCAGCGCGAGACCACCCAGCGGTCGATGTCGGCGGCGAGTCCGGCGCGTTCGGCCACCGGCAGGATTTCGGCCGCCGTATGCAGCTTGCCATTGTCGCCGCGCAGGCGCAGCAACGCCTGGAATTGCTCATCGTCGCCGCTTTGCAGGGCTACCATCGGCTGGAACAGCAACTGGAAATCCTCGGCCTTGATCGCCGCGCGGATCATCTCCACCAGCGGCTCGCCGCCCGCAACCGCGGTCGCTGCCGTCCGGTAGACACCGATGTGGCTGTTCTCGCGCGTGCGTGCCTCTACCAGCGCGCGTTCGGCTGCGTTGAGCATGGCGCCGGCATCGCCCAGCCCCGCGTCGAACGCGCAGATTCCAAAACTCAAGGACACCGCGAGCGACTTGCCTTCGTGCTCGAACACTTCGCGCGCGGTGCGATCGCGCAGATCCGCCGCCAGGCGCGCGAGCGCGTCCGCATCGCCCTGGCACAACTGCACGAAACTGGTGTCGCCGTAGCGCGCGGCCAGATCGTTCGCACCGATATGCGCGGCGAGGAAGGCGCCGATCTGATTGAACAGGGCGTCGAAGCTGGTCAGGCCGACGCGCTCGCGGATGCGTCCGGCGCCGTCGAGTTCGATGTAGACCAGACCGCCGTCCGTCTCGTCGCCGGCCAGCATCGCATTGAGACGGTCGACGATGTGGGCGCGCTGGTACAGGCCGGTCACCGGGTCACGCGGATTGTTCGCCTGCGCGCGGCGGCCGAGCGTGCGCGCGCGACGCACGCGGTTGGTCACCGCCGAAATCAGGTGCTTGGGCCGAATGGGTTTAGACAGAAAATCGTCGCCGCCGGCATTGAGCGCCTCGAAATGCTTTTCCTCGTCGTGTTCGCCGGACAGGAACACGATCGGCGTGTTGATGAAGGCTTCGCGCTCGCGGATGATCGCGGTCAGTTCCATGCCCGAGCAGTTGGGCATGTACAGATCCATCAGGATCAGTTCCGGTTTGAATGCGTCCAGGTGATCCAGCGCGGCGAGCGGATCGGTCGCCGCCAGCGTACGCATGCCGGCCTTGCGCAGAATCGACTCGGCGAACATCGCTTGCGAGCGGTCGTCCTCGACGATCAGCACGCGGAACGGATCGGCTGTGTCCGCGTCCAGCAATTCGGCGATGCGCGCCATCACGTCGCCCGATTGCACCGGCAGCGGAATGAAACTGTCCGCGCCGGCACGCATCGCGCGCAGGCGCACGGGCAGTTCGCCGGAGTCGGAAAACGCGAGCAGGCCGAGGCGCCTGCCCAGCCGCGTGCGCGCGGCCTTGACCATGTCGCCGACGGGTTCGAGCGCATCCTGGAACGGCGCATCGACGACGACCAGGTGTGGCGCAAATGCCGCGAGCACTTCCTTGAGTTCGTCGACGCGATCGAGCAAGGTCAGTTCGTAGCCGGCGGCCTCGATCTTTTGATCGATCTCGCAGGCCAGCGGATTGCCGTCGCTCAAATGGAAGACTTTGCGCTGTTCGGAAGCCGGCGAGGCCACGGCGGCTTCCGGCGGCGGCGCGGCAGCGGGTGGTATTGCCGTGATCGCCGCCGCGGTCGGCGCGGGCGATGACTTTTGTGCGGCAGCCGCGGCGGGTGCGGCGGCCGGTCGCGGCAAGGTGGCGGCCGGAGCGTTGGCAGCTCTCTCCGGCGCGGGCCCGAAGCGTTTCCAGTATTCCGGGGGCGGCGTCACCTGCAGTGGATAGCTGCCGGCGCGCGCCGGCGCCACGGTCAGTTGCGCGGCCTGGGTCACGGCCGGTTCGATGTGGCGCTCCTCGTGCTGCGCGATCAGCACATCCAGACCGGTCAACTGCATCGTGAAGGCTTCGGTCTGGGCGCGATCCGGAATCGCCACATTCTCCACGAACGGGGCGAGGAAACTTTCCATCGCGAACAGGCGTTCGCCGACGTCGAGCAGGCCGTAGCGGCCGCAGGCGCCGGCCAGCGTCTGCAATTCGCGGAACAGGATCGACAGCGCGTTGATGTCCCATCCCTGCGTGCACAGGCGCAGGCCGCGCTTGCGCAAGGTTTCCAGGCGCTTGGGCAAATGGCGTATGAAAGCCAGCCTAAGCTCCGCCGCCTGTTGGGTGTCGTCTTGCTTGAGCATGGATTGCGCCGTTTGTCCGCACTATACCGTTTCGGCGGCACCCTATAAACCGAGTTGAATGGCGGAAAACGGCGGCGGATCGCCCCGGTTCGATCAGCCCGGCTTGACCACCGCAAGCACGACGATGGCGATCAGCAACAGCCCAGGAACTTCATTGAAGATGCGCAGCCAGCGCGGCGATCGCGCACAGGCATCGACGGCGAACTGGTTTTTCAGGCGCACCAGATAAACGTGATAGGCGACGAGTCCGAGCACAAGGGTCAGTTTGGCGTGCAGCCACGGTTGTTTGAGAAATTCGGGCGCCAGCGCCAGCGTGAGGATGCCGCAGAGCAGCGCCAGCGCACCGCCGATATGCGTGATCGTAAGCAGGCGCCGCTCCATGATCTTCAGTTGCGCGCGCACCGCAGCGTCGGCGGACTCGGCGTGATAGACGAACAGGCGCGGCAGATAGAACAAGCCGGCGAACCAGGTCACGACGAAGACGATGTGCAGGGACTTGATCCACAGGTAAGACATGGCGATGTTCCTGAAGCGGCGCGGGAATCGATTGTCGCACGATCGTCGCCGTTTCCGTGACGCACGCGCTTGACGCCCACGCGCGGCGGCGGCTATAACGAAAAGCTCCGCCGGCCGCGCGCCGCTCCGCACGATTCCCCATGGCCAAGGTTCTGCCACCGCCCATCCTCGTGGTGCGCACGCAGCGTCCCGCGCGACGCTGGCGCTGGGCGGCCGCGGTCGCGCTGCTCTGGCTGGCTTCGCTCGCCGGCGCCATGGCGCTGCAACATTGGCTGGTCGGTATCGGCGCGCACATGAGCGTCGCCCACGCGCAGCAGGAGCGCGACGCCTGGCTGCAAAAAATCGCCATCGCCGAACGCGCCGAACAGGTGGCGCGCGCGGCGAACGCCGATTTGCAGCAGAGCCTGCGCGACCGTCAAGAGGAAATCGCCGGCCTGCGCGCGGACCTGGCGTTCTACAGCAAGCTCACCGATGGCCGCAGCAAGCCCGAGGGCCTGGCCGTGCACGGCGTGCGCATGACGGCGGCGGGCACGCCCAATGTCTACAATTTCACCGTGACCTTGACGCAGACGCTCAAGTCCGGCCAGGTCGCGAGCGGGCGCGTCAGGCTGTCCGTCGACGGCATCCGCGCCGGCAAGCTGGCCACGCTGGCGTGGACGGATCTCGCACCGAACCAGGACGCCTCCGGCCTGCCGTTTTCGTTCAAGTATTTTCAGCAAGTGGGTGGAACCGTGATGCTGCCCGCCGGATTCGCCCCCAACCGCGTTCATGTCGAAGCCGACGCCGGCGGCGACATGGGCCGCGCCGACCAGGATTTTGCCTGGTCCGACGCGCTCACCGATCAGGAGCCCGCCGATGTTCAGCCATAACCGCAAGCCCGCACAGCCGGCCAGCGAGTGCACCACGTTGATCGCGGCCGACACGACGATCAAGGGCGACGTCGCTTTCTCGGGACGCCTGCATGTCGACGGCAAAGTCGAAGGCGCGATCCGCGGCGACGGCGCGCAGGCGATGCTGACGTTGTCCGAACACGCCGTTGTCGCCGGTGAGGTACAGGCGCCGCACATCGTCATCAACGGCGCGATCACCGGCGACGTTACCGCGTCCGAGCGTCTGGAACTGGCCCGCAACGCGCGCGTGGAAGGCAATGTGTTCTACAAAGTGCTGGAAATGTCCGCTGGCGCGCAGATCAACGGCAAGATGGTGCACCGGGCGGAACCTCCCAAACAACTGCCGAAGCCGGAGGAAAAGCCCGCTGGCACTTGAATTTGGCGCGCCACGGCGCGATCTTGATCGCATGAACGAGACGCCGAACTACCAATCGATCCAGACGCCGCTCGTGTTCACGGACGCGGCAGCGCACAAGGTGCGCGAGTTGATTGCGGAAGAAAACAATCCGAACCTGAACTTGCGTGTGTACATCTCCGGTGGTGGCTGTTCGGGTTTTCAGTACGGTTTCACTTTCGATGAGCAGCGTGCCGAGGACGACCTCGCCGTGGTCAAGGACGGCGTGACCCTCGTGGTCGATCCGCTGAGCTTGCAATACCTGATGGGCGCCGAGGTCGATTACTCCGAGAACCTGCACGGCGCGCAGTTCGTGATCCGCAATCCGAATGCCAAGACGACCTGCGGCTGCGGTTCCTCATTCACGGTGTGAAGACTTCACCATGATGTCGAGCGCGCGCAGCCGCGCCAACGCCTTCGCCGCGCTGGAGCTCGACCGCGCCAGCGAGTTGCGCGAGGACGCGGCTTGGCTGGCCGCACACGCGCAGGCGCCGCAAGCGCGATTTGTCCTGCTCGACCCCGATGGCCGCGCGCTGCTCAGCGCGGATCGCGGCAGCCTGGTTCAGTTCGACGGCAATTCTTGTGCGCGTCTGGCGCCGGGTGCGGCGTCGAGTTTTTTGGGTCGCAGCGGCGAGGCGGATCATTTCGCGCTCGCGCTCGATGACGGCGCGGCCGCACGCGCCATGGCCGAAACGGGTGCTGCATTCGCCGATTTGCGCAGCGCCGGCGCCGGCCTGCCGGCCTTCGACGCCGGCCTGTTCGCCTATGCGCGCGGTCTGGCGCACTGGCAGCAGCGCACGCGGTTTTGTCCCGCCTGCGCCGCGCCGCTGCGGCTGGAAGCCGGCGGTCATCGTGCCAAGTGTACGAATCCACAATGCGGCATCGCGCATTTTCCGCGCACCGATCCGGCCGTCATCGTGATCGTCAGCGACGGCGACCGCTGCCTGCTCGGGCGCGGACCGCAGTGGCCGGAACGGCGCTATTCCACGCTCGCCGGTTTCGTCGAGCCCGGCGAAACCCTGGAAGACGCCGTGCGCCGCGAAGTGTTGGAGGAAGCCGGCGTGCGCGTGGGCGAGTGCGATTACCATTCCTCGCAGCCGTGGCCGTTCCCGGCCTCGATCATGCTCGGGTTCACCGCGCATGCCGATGATGCGACGATCACGCTGGGCACCGAATTGGCCGAAGCGCGCTGGTTCGGTGCCGAGGAGCTCGTCGACGGAATTCGCAGTGGCGCGCTCGGCATTTCCTCGCCGTTGTCGGTGTCGTACAAGCTGATCGAGCACTGGCTGCGCGAGACTGCCGCGATCGATCTGGCCGATATTGTGGCTTCACCGGTCGGGGTGAAAGGGTAGAATCCGCGCATGGCGATCAAACTCGTTGCAATTCTGATCGTTCTGTTCGTCGCCCATGTGCTGCCGGACCTGGCGCGGCTGCGCGATTATTCCTGGTGGCGCGCTTGGTTGCGCTGGCTCGGGCCGCCCGTTCCCGGCGTGGCGCTGGCTGTTGGAATCGGCTTGCCGGTACTGGTCTGCGTCTTGCTGCAAGCCGTCTTGCACGCGCCGTGGTTCGGATTGGCCGGATTCGTGTTCGCGGTTGTCGTGCTGTACTACGCGTGGGGACCGCGCGATCTGGAACGCGATGTTGAAGCGATCGACAAGGCGCCGGATAGCGCGGCGCGTCTTGCCGCCGCGCAGGTCTTGCGTGGTGAAGGCGCCGCTTCCGAATTGCCGTTCGCCGCGGAAAGCCTGGTTGCGGCGACGTTCGAGGCCGCGCTTGCGCGCTGGTTCGGGGTACTGTTCTGGTTCGTCTTGATCGGCCCCTGCGGTGCGCTGCTGTATCGCCTGTCGCAACTGCTTGCTGCGATGCCGGCGCCGGACGATTCCGCGCTGGCACGCAAGTTTGCCGCGCTGCTCGACTGGCTGCCCGCCCACCTGATGGCGCTGGCGCTTGCGCTGGCCTCGAACTTCGACGCCGTGTTCAGCACCTGGCGCGACTACCACCGAGCGCATCCGCACGGCTACACGAACCTGGATCTTGGTTTTCTCGATGCCATCGGCCGCGCCAGCGTCGCCGCCGATGTCGCTGCCGACGGCAGCGCCGATGCGCAAAGCCCGCTCGTCGCGCTCGACGACGCGATGGTGCTGGTACGCCGCGTACTCGTCATCTGGCTGACGCTGATCGCGCTGGTGGTGCTGGGCGGATTTTTCTAGGCCGCCTCTCCGCGCAGTTCTCTGACGTTGGCTTCCAGCGTCGCCGCGCTGGCCTGCGACGCGGGTACGGGCGAGCCGGCGACGAGTTCGATCCGCGACCAGAACCGCCGCGGCAGGCGCAGGCGCCCGAGCATCGAATCGCGGCGGCTGAAGATGCTGCCCCACAGGCCGCGCAGCGCCAGCGGCACCACCGGCACCGGGCGTGCGGCGAGCACGCGTTCAACGCCGCGGCGAAATGGCTGCATCGTGCCATCGCGGGTGATTCCGCCTTCGGGGAAGATGCATACGATGTTGCCGGCGGCCAGTTCCTTGTCGACTTCGGCGAAGGCGCGTTCCATCACGATCGCGTCTTCCTTCGCGCCCGCGATCGGAATCGCCTTGGCCGATTTGAAGATGAAACGCAGGAACGGAATCTCGAAGATCTTGTAATACATGACGAAGCGCACCGGACGGCGCACGCAGCCCATCACGATGAGTGGATCCATGAAGCTGACGTGGTTGCACACCAACAGCACGGGACCGTGCTCGGGAATGTTCTCCAGTCCGTGCGTGCGGATGCGGTACAAGGTGTGGATCAGCACCCAGTCGATGAAGCGCAACAGGAATTCCGGCACCAGAGTGTAGATGTATACCGCGACCCCGGCGTTCATCAGGGCAGTCGCGAGCAGCAGGCCCGGGATGCTCAGATTGGCCTTGTTGAGCAGCAGCGCCGAGACGATCGCGGCGACGACCATGAACAGGGCGTTCAAGATGTTGTTCGCCGCGATCACGCGCGAGACGCGCGCGCTGTCGCTGCGCGACTGCACGAGTGCGAACAGCGGCACGATGAAGAAGCCGCTGAAAATCGCCATGAGCACCAGGTCGATCAGAATCCGCCAGACGTGAGGCTGCGCCAGCATCGCGGCCATGCCGAGGTTCAACTCGCCGACGCTGCGCGGATGCGCGAAATACAGGTCCGCGCCGAACACGGTCATGCCGATCGAACCCAACGGCACCAGGCCGATTTCCACCTTGTGGCCCGACAGTTTTTCGCACAGCACCGAGCCCAGGCCGATGCCGACGGAGAACACGGTCAGGATCAGGGTGTACACGCCGGGTCCGCCGCCGAGCACGACCTTGGAGTAGTTCGGCAACTGCGTGAAATAGATCGAGCCGTAGAACCAGAACCACGAAATGCCCAGGCACGACAGGAATACGCTGCGATTGCCGCGGATGTAGGCGACGTTGCGCCAGGTTTCGCTGAACGGGTTCCAGTTGAGTTTCAGGTTCGGATCCGGCGCCGGCGCGCGCGGCATCGCGAGCGCGCTGCCGAGGCCGCTGATCGCAATGCCTATCGTGGTGCCGCCGACCAGCCAGGCGCCGATACCGTCCACGCGGATCAGGCTGGTACCGGCGATGGTGCCGAGCAGGATGGCGACGAACGTCGCCATCTCGATCAGGCCATTGCCGCCGGTCAGTTCGCCCGGATCCAGCACCTGCGGCAGCAAGCCATACTTGAGCGGTCCGAACAGGGTCGAATGCAGGCCCATCATGAACAGCATGGCGAGCAGCAACGGGATGCTGTGCACGAGGAATCCCGCGAAGGCCACGGTCATGATGCCGATTTCCAGGCCTTTCACGAGCTGCGCCAGGCGTGCCTTGTCGAATTTGTCCGAGAGCTGGCCGCTGGTCGCCGAAAACAGCAGGAAGGGCAGGATGAACAGACCCGCGGCGAGATTGGTATAGAAGTTCACGTCCTTGACCGTGAGCTGCGCGGTCAGGAAGGCGACCAGGATGACCAGCGCGTTCTTGAACACGTTGTCGTTGAACGCACCCAGCGCCTGCGTCAGGAAAAACGGCAGGAATCGCCGCTCGCGCAACAGCCCGAACTGGTTGTGATTGCTCATGGCCTCTCCCGGTTTTCCTGAAGCGTAGCAAACCGGCTGCGTGCCGCGAACTGGTGAGCGGCGGTGCGGGCCGCTACACTTTGCGCCCCGTTGTCTGGCGGTGAGCACGATGAAGCGTTTGCGTATCCTGATCTGCTGTGCGTTCTGCGCTGTCTTCGCGGTCGCTGCCGTGGCCGCCGATGACGCCCTGGTGCGCACATTGCCGGTGCCCGACATGAGCAAATTGTCGCCGCAACTGGCCAAACAGCTCGCCGCCGCACGCGCGGACTTCGACAAGACCCGCGTCGACCTGATCGGCGACCGGCTGGCATTGGCCTATGCCGATATCGGCGCGGTATATTTCCGCACCGGGCTCAACGACGTCGCGGCCGTCGCATTCTACGATGCCAATCAGCTCGCACCGAAGGACGCGCGCTGGCTGTACCTGCGCGGAGTGGTGGCGCAGGAACAAAAGCACAATGCCGACGCGCGTGCGGACTTCGAGGCCGCGCTGGCGCTGGACAAGATCTATTTGCCGATCCGCTACCGCCTGTCCGCCATCCTGATCGAGCTCGGCGATCTCGACGCCGCGCACGAAGTTCTCGCCGGCGCGCTGCCGGCCGGCGACAAGCACGCGGCGCTGTTCGCCATGCTCGGCCGCCTGGAAATCAAGCAAAGCAATTACTCCGCCGCGATCGAGCATCTGCAGCAGGCGCTCAAGCTCGAGCCGCAGGCGAACGCGCTGTACAAGGACTTGGCCGACGCCTACGCCGGACAGGGCGATGCAGCGCAGGCCAAGGCGGCGCAAGCCAAGGCCGGAGCGACGCCGCCGAATCTGGCCGATCCGCTGGTCGTGGGAATCTTTCAGTCCGCGCCGGCGGCACCGGCCTTGCGCGGCACGCCGCTGGAACAGGCGCGGCAGCTGCTGGCACGGCGCGACTTCGCCGCGGCGCGCGACAAGGCAGCCGATGCGCTCAAGGAGGATCCGAACGATGCGGAAGCGCTTGCGCTGCTGGCACGGCTGGATGGGCTGATGGGTAATCGTGTCTTCGCCCAGGACGAGGCCGCGCGCGCTCTCAAATTGAGTCCCGATGGCGCCAGCGCCAACCTGAGTCAGGGCATGGTCTATGAGTTTGCCGGCGACGCCGCGCAGGCATTGCCGTTCTACCAGCGCGCGGTCCGCGCCGATGCCGATCAGCCCGACGCGCGCCTGTTGCTCGGCAATGCGCTGATGCGCAACGGTGACTATGCGCGAGCGGCCGAACAGTACCGGCAGCTCGTGCGCATCCTGGCCGGCAACGATGGCGCCGAAGCGCGGTTGGCCGCGGCACTGGCGATGAGCGGACAATGCCGCGACGGCTTGAACGAGGTCAATCGGCAGCTGACCAAGCGCGCGCAGGACGGTGACCTGATGCAGGTATTCGTGCGTCTGGCCAGTACCTGCCCCACGGCGTCGGCGGACGAACGCAGCATGGCGCTCGATTACGCGCAGGCCTTGCACAAGCAGCGCCCGGACGCGGGCGATTCCGCCGCCCTGGCGCTGGCGCAGGCGGCGAACGGCAAGTTCGACGACGCGCAGAAGTCGCAGGCGGAGGCGATCTTCGAAGCCGTGCGCGTGGGCGACGGCGCGGCCGCGGCAATGTACCGCAACACGATGCGGGAATTCGTGGCCAAAAAAGTGCCGGTGCAGCCGTGGCCGGCCGATCATCCCTACATCAAGCCGCCGTTGCTTGAAACGCTCGCGCCGCCGGCGAAAAAATCCTGACGTTGCCAAGCCACGCCGATTTCGTCAGCATTGGCGCATGGCCGGGTGGCGAGAACGCTGGCGGAATTGGTGGCACGGACCGCGGGCAGCGGCGCCGGTTACCACGGGCGTGGTCTGGAAACTGCGCGTCGAGCGCGATCGCGCCGCGATCGGGCGTTTCAACGAGCGCATGGAAAAAACCCTGCTGCCGAGCGTACCCGAGACCGCATTGCGGGCGTTGCAGGTCGCCGTTGACGAGTTGCTCACCAATGTGCTGATGCACGCGCAACAGGTTTCGGGACCGATCGATCTGCAACTGGCGCGTTCGCCCGGTGCGGTGGACGCGACCATCGAGTATCTTGCCGAGCCGTTCGATCCGACCGTCTGGCAGGCGCCGCCGGACGGCGACAGCATAGATACCGTGCGCATCGGCGGCCACGGCATACCACTGGTGCGCCACCTGATGGACGAATTCCGCTACGAACACATTGACGGCCGCAACATCCTGCATCTGCGCAAGAAGTGTTGACGGCGAACGCTCCTGCGCGCCATGATGCGCGCCGGTCGCAGCCAACCTACAGGGGAAATTCCCATGCGCAGCTTGCCGATGGTATTTGCCGGTCTCGTCTTGACGATCGCGGTGTTGCCGGCGCAGGCGACGGTTACCGTGCTCAACCAGTGGCACATGGGCGAGGCCGATGCAGGCGCGACTGCTGGCGGCGCGGGTGCCGCCTCGACAGTCGATAGCGTCGGCGCATTCAATCTGAACAAGGTTGGCGCTCCGACGTATGCGTCCGATGTCCCTCCGCGCATCGGCAGCACACTGTCGATGGCGTTCAATGGCACGACCGACGAATACAACAATACGACTGCAGTCGCCTCCGCGTTGACCGATAATTTCGGCATCGAGGCTTGGGTCAAATCCAATGGCAGCACGACCGGCAATGCCGCCATTGCCTACAACGGCAATACCAGCACGGCGGGTTGGGGCATCTACCGGTTTGGCGCGAACTACGGCGTGCTCTACGGCGGAAATATCGGTGCCCCCGTTACACCGATTTCCACGCAATGGATGGAGCTTGCGCTGGTGCGCGACAACGGCACCACCACGTTTTATGTCAATGGCGTGGCCAGCTACACCACGGCGGTAGGCCCGAATGCGCCGGCCGGCGGTGTGGGTATCGGCGGCAACCCGCTGCTTTCGGGTTTCGAGTTGTTCGACGGCAAGATCGACGAGGT
>JAGWXP010000051.1 GCA_018969845.1 Lysobacteraceae bacterium
GCGGTCGTAGGGATTCTTGTCGCCGCTGGCGTAGGCCGCGGACAGGCGCGCGCGAATCCAGTCGAAGTCCATCGACGCTTCGGCGGCAAGGAAACCGGCGCGAATGTTCGTGGACGGTTCCACGAAAACGCCATGATTCTGGTGCCCGAACACGCCGTACGCCGAAACGGTGAGGTTGACGCGGCCGATGTGGCCGTCGCCGTTGTAGCCGAGGTAGGTGACGTCGTATTTGCGCGGCAATTGCAGGCCGATCGCGGCCGGGCGCTGGATGAAGCCGTTGGAGTCGTAGATTGTGCCGTCGGCGTTGTGATTGAAGACGATCGTCGCCTGCGAGGTGTAGCCCAGCCACGGCCAGTCCTGGCGATACAAATTGGCGACGAGAATGTCGTCATGACGAGGCGATTTCGTGACATCGTTGAGCCCGGAATTCAAATCCTTTTCCAGGCGCCGGAAGTAGGCGATGTTGTACTGCCAGCGGTTGTTGTCGCGATTGCCGAACAGGCGGATGCCGGGCTGCGAATCCTGGAACAGGAAACCGCGGAAGTCGGTCGAGAACGGCTGGATGCCGATGCGCAGCGAGTCAAAATCGTAGCGCGAGGAAACATCGCGCAGATGCTTGTCGAACCACAGCTCCTGCACGCCGACGAAGCCGTCGTCGCGATTCGTACCCAGGCGCGGGTCGATGTTGACGGCGCGCACCTCGCGCGTATTGATGCGGTTGTAATTGAAGGCGAGCGTCGCCTTGTATTCGAGGTTGGGCGGTTTGAACGTGGTATCGCCTTCGTAATAGTCGACGCTGGCGATGAAGTTCTGCACCAGCAGCAATTGATTGATGCCGCCGAACACGCCCTGTTCGCCCGGGTTGCCGGTGTTCTGCGGCGCGACCGGCGTCGGCACGCTGCGCGGTTCGATGAAGGTATCGGATATCCCGGTCAACACCAGGAAATGATCCTTGCCATCGATGGGCTTGTCGCCCTTGTAAACATTCTGGTTGTAAGGGTCGTACCATGGAAACTTGAAACCGAGAGTTTCCATGATGCGCCAGCGATCGGGCACGGGGATGAACGCGCCGGCCTGATCCACCGGCGCCGGCGGCACGCCGTTCGGATTGACGATCTTGAATTCCGGCGGCGGCGCGTAGGGATGGCCGGGCCGGCGGCGCGGGATTTCGGATTTGGACGGATCGTAGGTCGGCGCCGGCAATACGCCGAACAGTTCGAGCAGATGCGGAACCGTGGTGGCGTCCTGCGCACGAATGTGTGTACTTGTGGAAAAAGCGGCAACGCCGCAAAGCATGGCGGCGAGGGCTGGGCGAAGGCGCAAGTTCGCGTTCATGTCATTTCCCGTCGCACACATTGTCGGTGTTGCTGTCCAGGAACGGCGCCTGCGGACATTGCACGTAGCGCAAATGCACGCCCTGCGGCGCGAGATTGTCCGCACGTATCGCCGTGGGTGCATTACCGATGGTGCCGTTGAGGGCGATGCCGGCGTTGTACAGACCGAGGAAACTGACCATGTCGTCCTGATCCACGCCATCGCCGGACACACCGAGTCCGCCGACCAGTACATTGCCGCGATAGATCGGCACGCTGCCCGGAAAGACCTGGATGCCATTCGCCAGGCGTGGGCTTGCGGTGCAGTATTGCGTCGTCGCTGGCACGTTGTCGGCGCTGATCGCAAACCCCTGCGCGTTCAGGTAGCCGACCAGATTCAGGGCAACTGCGTTGTACACGAGATCAAGCTGCAAGCCTTCCTGGAACGGGCTCCACTGCGGGTACGGATGGCTGAACGGCCCGTTCGGGGTTCCATCGATGCCATCGGGGAAGAACGGCCGCGACAGGTTGCCGCCGGCACGATCGGTGAAGGCGATGTTGCCTGTCAGCGCATCGGGCATGCCGAGGAAGGTACGCACGGCGCTGACGTAGTCGCCGATATGGCTTTGCGCGACGGTCGTGAAAGTCGCCTTCTTGTCGGCAACATCGATGCTGTCGGCGAAATAATTGGCCGGCGCCAGCGCTTGCAGAGAGTCGGCGGCGTAGCTGCCGGAATTGAACGCCGCCGTGCGCGCCTTCTGCAGCGACACGTCGATGCCGAATACCGGCGCGTCGCGCGTGCGCGCGATGGCGAGCGCAACGCCGTTGGTATCGACGATGGACACGGTCACGCGCGCCTGGCTGCCGAGCGGATTGCGGATCTGTGCGCGCGCGCGGTTGGCGATGGTCAGCGCCTGCTGCTCGATGGTCTGCACCTCGTGTGCGGTCAGCGCGTTTGCGCCATCGCTGCCCGCGATCGGCGGATAGCGGTTGTTGCCGTGGCCGTCGTCGAGCACGAAGGCGTCCAGCCCCGGATAGTAGGCATCATCCGGGCGGATGCCTGAAGCGATCTGGCCGAAGGCCGTGCCGGCGAGGATCGCGCTACCGTCGAAGTAGCCGGGCACTGTCATCAGCGCGCCGGTCAGCGCGGAATACGGCGGCGCGCTTTGCGGGTGCGTGGCCAGGTCACTGTAACCGACGTCGCTGAAGCGCAGGGTGATGCCGCCGGCGGTGACCGTGTCGGCGCGGCGGTCGGCGGGCGCGCCGAAGCCGTAGGTGCCGGCCATCGCGATCAGTTCGTCGATGTTGCGGTCCTTGTCCATGACGTTCGGATCGAGGCCATAGATGCCGTCGGCCGCCACGCCGATGCCGCCAACCGGCGTTCCACTTTTATACAATGGGAATCCGCCGGGATCGGCAGACAAGCCGAGCGGGGAATTGTGTGGCCCGGCGCCGGTGCCGGCGGTGAAATGCGTAGTCAGATCCGAACAGGGCAGTTGCGAGAACTGCACCCCGAATAGCGGGCCGGCCGGCGTGCCGAGCACGCCGGGATTGAAATGTTCCTGGATGATCTGGCTGGCGGTGCGCGTGGAAAATGCGTTGCCTTCGCTGGACAGGTAGGCGCCGGTTACGGCCTTGGCGATGGCGGCCAACTCGCTCGGCACGGCCAGGCCTTCCAGGCCGCCGACCACGTTGCGACCCGACGTGATCGTCATTGTGTCCGGCGCACCGTTCATGCGGTAAACCGCGAGCACGTTGCCGACCCGGTCGACCACGGCGATGACTGCCGGCTTGCCCTGCGCCTGCGCCTCTGCCGCGGCCTGGGCGATGATGGTCTGCACATCGGAAACGCCCAGAAAGGTCTGCGCGTTGGCGCAGGCGCCGGTGCAGCCGGAATCCGGAGTGGGCTGCGGCGGGGGCGGTGCGGTGCCCGCGGAACTGGCCGAATTGCCGCCGCCACCGCAGGCGCTCAACAGCGTCGCGGAAAACACCAGCCCGAGCATCCGATTCTTGCGCATCGCTCTTCTCCCCAAGCGCGGTGCCTCGCGCCGGTGCTACTGCTGTCCCGGCGCCGCCAGTTCCCCTGTCCCGCGATGATACCGCAAGGAGGGCGTCATAAAGTACCCATCTTCAGAGTCGCGGACTGATGATAATCGTGGCAGGCGATGCAGGTCGTGGCGACCTTGTTCTTCGCCTTCGCCCCGCCATGGCAGGTGCGGCAGTTGGCGATGCCGGGGATCAGCAGGTCGCTGGACTGCGTGGACTTGGCCGCGCCGGCGTGGCAGTCCTCGCATTTGACCGTGGTGTGCTTGGCGTGCGTGAATTTGGCATCCGCATACCAGACGCCCGAAACGCGCACCGGCGCCACGTGCCAGGTGTCGTCCGGCGTGCGTGGCGGCGTGACCTTGTGGCAGGTGCTGCAGGCCTTGCCGGTGAACAGGCTGTCGGTGGCTTCGCGCGCGCGCTGGCGCGCCCAGGCCAGCGCCTCCTGCTGTTGCTGTTGCGACAGCGGCGGCGCTCCGGGCCGGCGGCGCTGCTGCACGATGTCGGGTGAGCGCGCGTCCTGATAGCCGCCTTCCAGCGCCACCTTGGCGTAATACTCGCTGAGCGTGTAGGCGACTGCGGCGACCTTGCCGTGCGGCACTTCGCGATCGGGCGCGAGCGTGTCGAAACCGAGCTTGTGGCAATCATGGCACATGGTTTCGAAATTCACCGGGCGCATCTTCGCACCGCCCGCGTCGGGCACGTGGCAGGTCGCACAGGTCAGCACGCGGTGGCCGTTCGGGGTGTTCAAACCTTCGGGCTTGAGATGCTTTTCGTGGTTGAACTTGAGCCCGGAATCTTCCTTCAGGTCGGCAGTCCACGTGGTGCGTACCGGCGCGAATTTTCCGTTCGCGTCCCACTGCGGCAGATTCACCTTGAATTCGGGATGATTCGTGCCGAAATCGCTGACGTCCGCAAAACTGCTTGCGCCCTTCGTGCGCGCCTTCAGGTCTGCGTGGCAATCCGAACACAGGCGTTGGTCCCGGCGAATCAGGCCGCGCAGGCCCTGATGATCCTGGTGGCACGTGCGGCATTGGGCATTGCCGAGTTGCGGCAGGTTGAATTTGACCGGATCGGCATGGGCGGCGGTGTTGGCATGACAGGCCAGACAGGCCTTGTCGCGCACGGTGAGGAATGCCGTCTGGTGACACCGGGTGCAGTCGCGGGCGAAGAAATGATGCGCGGCGTCGAGCGTGCCGGGATTCCAGCTTTGCGTGCTCGGCAGCAGTGGCGTGCGACGCAGCATTTCGCCGAAGCCCGGCACGAAGTGACCGATCATCGGCAGGATCAATCCGAACACGAGAATCCCGGCGAACAAGATCCACGACGGCCGGCGCTTGCTCAGCCCGGTCTGTACCAGCCGCGTCGGCTTGGCGCGTTGCGCGCTTTCGGCCTTCTGCTCGCTCTGGTCGAGCGTGGAGACTTCCACCGCAGCGTCGTAATCCTGCGGCGCGGCGAGCAGGGTAAGGCGCGTATTGCCGATCGCCACCACAACGCCGGGCCCGGCGGTCGTGGTGTAGGTGATCGCGTCATTGACGCGGATGCCGGCGAGAATCAGCGATTCGATCTTGTACTGGCCACTGGCGAGCAGGGTGACGCGCGCGTGATTGAGCGCCGCGCGCAGGTCGGGCAGGAAGATGGCCTGATCCGCGGCGCGGCCGATCGTGAGCACGTCGCCGTAGTGGACGTCCTCCTCGTAGCTGACGGCGCCCTTGCTTTTCTTCAGTACTCGACGGATAAGCCAGCGCATGCAATAAGTCTCCCGTAGCAAACCGTCCTTTGTGCGTTGCCGTTCGACATCCTTGTCTCACCAGCGTGCCGCCGCGCGCGATGCGCTTCAACGCATCGCGCAAGCGCGTCGCCCCGCTACCAATAGAAAAACGACGACACGATGTGCGCGATCAGCGCCGCCAGCAGTGCGAACGACAGCGGCACGTGAATGTACAGCCAGATTTCCATCATCGCCTGATACTGGATGTCGCGCGCGACCTTGGTGGCAAGACCTTTCTTGCGCGAGATCAGATCGATCAGCGCGCGCATCGCCTCGCCTTGCTTGTCGGTGGCGCGGCCGGCGAGAAAATCGACCATCGCGAACATGGTCGGCATTTCGGTTGTTTTCATATCCGCGCGCTTGTCGCGCTCGGCCATGGCAGCGTGCAGGGAATCGAGCGCGATGTCCGAGCCGTCGTGCGCGCGCAGTTGCGTCCATACGCCGCCGCCCAGGCGCGTGTTCTGGATCGAACGCAACACGATGGCGTGGATCTTGGGATCGATGCCGTCGGCCAGGGCGAGCGCGTTCTGGTCGATCTCGGCGACCTCGTCGAGCATGGCGTCGCGCGTGGCGCTTTCGCGATTGCGCGTCATCAGATTCGGATAGCGCAGATAGACGTAGACGCCGAAGAAGCCGGAGAAAATCACGAACAGCATCAGCACGAAGGCGAAGGTGTGGATGTTCCAGCCGAACTGGAATCCCGCGTGCAGCAACACGATCAGGATCAGCGAGGTGCCGAGGTAAATGTGCGCGGAGAGCCATCCGCGCAGCGTGCCGGTGTGGCTGCCGTAGCGACGTTTGCGCATGCCGAACAGCATCAGCCAGACGATGAGCAGCGCGCCGATCGTGCCCAACGTGTAGCCGAGCCAGGTGCCACCGTTCGGCGGGCCGCCGGGATCGTACAGGTTGTAGGCGATCAGCGACGCGGCCGACAGCGCCGACGCGATCCACAGATAACGCGAGCGGGCGTAGGTGAGGATGGAATCGTGCATGGCGTTCGCTCAGCGCCGCGACTGCGCGTAGGCCGGGAATTCTTCCGGCGAGATGCGGATCGCCGCGCCCGTCGGGCAGGAGCGCACGCAGGCCGGGCCGCCGGACAGGTCCTTGCACATGTCGCACTTGACCGCTTTCTTGATCTCGCCCGCGGCATGCTCGTGACTGTCATACGGCGCTTCGCCCGGGCCGGAGCCACGGCCGAGCAGCAACCACTGGATGAGTCCCGGTTTTTTCGGCGGCTTGTACGCCATGTGGATCACGCCGTACGGGCAGTTGCGCTCGCAGTTGCCGCAGCCGATGCAGTTGTCGGCGATGAACACCTCGCCGTTGGGAGCACGGTGGATGGCGTCCGGCGGACAGTCCTTCATGCAGTGCGGGTGCTCGCAGTGCCGGCACGAGGTCGGCACGTGCACGCTGGCGAAGGTCGGTCCGGCTTCGCGATCCAGGCGCGAGGTGCCGCCGTGCGTTTCGGCGCAGGCCTTCTCGCAGTTGTCGCAGCGCACGCACAGCGATTCGTCGATGAGCAGGATGTCGGTCGCCTCGCCGGCGCCTTGCGCGAGCAGGAACGAGATGACGTCGCCGCCGCTCGGCAGCGCCTGCATCGCCAGGTTCGCCGCCGTGCGTTGGCGGTATTCGGATTGCAGACGCAGGCGCAGCACCGGAATCCTGTTCACCAGCTTCTTGAAGCTTTCGCCATCCAGGCGCACGGTTTCGCTGGCGATCGCCGCGCGTGCGGTCGCCGAGCGCCGCGACTCGCCCATCAGCGCCATCTCGCCGACATAGTTGCCGGCGGGCACGTAGCTCAACACCACGTCCTTGCCGCCGATGTTGCGCGAGATGGTTAGCGAGCCCACGCGTACCAGATGCAGGCAGTCGCCAACCTCGCCCTCGTTGAACAGCACGTCGCCGGCCTTGAAACGCTCCAGCCGAGCCGCCGCGACCACGTCGGCGAGCTGGTCGGCGGACGCCTCCGGCGCGAAGCGCGATTGCAGCACACGCAGGATGAACACCTCGTCGATGGCGCGCTTGATCGCCTCCACCGAGGCGATCAGCCGGTTCATCGAGCGCCGCGGGGTCTCGATCAGCACGCAATTCGCGCCGGCCAGCACCGTCGCCGAGCGCCGGCGGCCGGAAATCAGGCTCATCTCGCCGAAGAATTCGCCGCGGCGCAGCGCGATGCGCTTGTTCGCAGCCTCGTCGACGACGACCTGTACCTCGCCCTCGACGATGCTGAAAAAGGTATTCGTGTAATCGTTGCGCGAGAAGATCGTCTCGCCGGGCTTGGGTGTGCGGATGTCCGAGTCGAGCATGAACTCGCGCAATTGCAGCGGCGTTATCGCCGCGAGCAGGCGCACGTTCTTCTGGATGCGCGCCAGCGCCTCGTCGACCGTGCGGAAGCCCGGCATCTTCGCGAACCTGGCCTTGAGCAACGGTTCGTCGGCCGGCTCCACCTTGTGACCGAGGATGTACTCGATCACCTCGTAGCCCTGGTTCATCGCCTGCTTGATCAAGGGATAGCCGCCGAGCGCGCCGACGATGTACAGGCCCTTGACGTTGGATTCGTACTGCGCACTTATCGCCGGTACGGCGGCCGGGTCTTTGCTCGGGAACGTCACCCCGCAGCCTTCGACGAAGGCGCGCGGCGCAGTCGCGCCCAGACGCGCGATCACGCGGTCGATGAGGATTTGCGCCTTGCCGTTGGCGGTGTTGAGGATCATGCGGCCTTTCTTGCGGCCGACGCTGAGCGCATCCACGCGCTCGGGCGCGGAGTTGTAGTAGCACTCGATGCGGCCGTCCTCGATTGCCTTGAGGATGGCCTGCTCGTTGCCTTTCTTGGCGCGCGCGAATTCGTCCTTGCGGTTGACGATGACGACGTTGTTCTGGCGCGCCAGCGCCACTGCGTTCTCGATCGCCGCATCGCCGGCGCCGACCACGACGATGGTCTCGCCGGAGTATTCGTCCGGATCGTCGAGCTGGTACTGCACGCAGGGCAGATCCTCGCCGGGGCAGCCGAGCTTGCGGATGTTGCCCTGCAGGCCGATGCCCATCACCACGAAATCCGCGGTGATGGTCTGGCCGTTGCCGCATTTCAATTCGAAGCCGCCGCCGGACGCCTGCTTGATCGCGCTGACTTCGTGCTTGTGGCGCACGTTGATCTTCAGGCGCTTGGCCGCTTCGTCCCAGCCGTCGAGGATGGCTTCGCGCGAACCCGCCTTGAACGGCACCGGCGCGCGCAACGGCAGTATCCCGGGCTCATCCATCACGAACTTGCCCTTCTGGTAGCGGAAGATCGTGTTCGACAGATGCGGCTCGGCTTCCAATAGCACATGCGATTCGCCGCGCTCGGCCGCGCGCGCCGCGGCGGACAGCCCGCCCGGCCCGGATCCGACGATGGCGATCTTGAAGCGCTCGGCCATTTTCCTCTCCCGCCGGGGATGATACCGAATGTGCCCGGCTGGCGCGCAATCTGCGATGATGCCGCGATGACGGATTTCTTCACCGATACGCAGGCGTGTTGCGCGCGCATCCTCGCCCACGCGGGCGGCGCGCTCAAACTCGCCACGCCGCTCGGTTTGGGCAAGCCGAACGTGTTGCTCAACGCGATTTACGCCGCGGCTGTGCGCAATCAGGAGCTGAAACTCGACATCTATACGGCGCTGTCGCTGGCGCGGCCGAAGGCAAAAAGTGATCTGGAGCGGCGTTTCCTCGTGCCGTTTCTGGAACGCCACTTCGGCAAGGATTATCCCGACCTTGCCTGGATCGCGGCGCAACATGCGAACGCGCTGCCGGCGAATGTCCGCGTGCACGAGTTTTATCTGCAGTCCGGCGCGATGCTCGGCGTTGTGCAGTCGCAGCGCGACTACGCGAGCCTGAATTACACACACGCGGCGCGCGATCTGGCCGGCGTCGGCATCAATGTCGTCACGCAGCTCATAGCGGTGCGCAGTCAAGGCGCAGCGCGCCAATACAGCCTTGCCTGCAATCCCGATACGACCACCGATCTGTTCGAGCGCATGACCGCGCTCGGCGCGCCGCGGCCGCTGACGGTGGGCGTGATCCATCCGGATTTGCCTTTCGTCGGCAACGAGGCGCTGGTCGACGAATCGTTCTTTGATGTCGTTCTCGATGATCCGGCCGCGGCGCAGACGCTGTTCGCGCTGCCGCGCTCGCCGGTCGATGTCGCCGAATATGCGCTCGGATTGCATGCCAGCACGCTGGTGCGCGATGGCGGCACGCTGCAGATCGGCATCGGCGCCCTGTCCGATGCACTGGTCCACGGTTTGCTGCTGCGGCACCGGCACAATGCGGACTATCGCGCCGCACTTGACGCGCTCGGCAACGTCGACGCGAACCTCTCGGCGCGTTGCGGCGGCAGGGATCCGCTGGTTCACGGCCTGTACGGCGCCAGCGAGATGGTCATGGATGGATTCATGCACTTGGCACGCGCGGGCATCCTTTCGCGCCGCGTGTTTGACGATCTCGAAGTCGAAAAGGCGCTGGCGGCGGGCCGCGATCCCGGCGTCGCCGCACGCGACGACGGGCGCTATTTGCGCGGCGCGTTTTATCTCGGTTCCAAGGAATTCTACGACTGGCTGCGCGGATTGAAAGGTCCGGACTTCGACGGCCTGTCGATGACGCGCGTATCCGACATCAATCAACTGTATGGCGGACGCGAAACGCTCGACGCGCTGCAGCGCCGCGGCGCGCGCTTTTTCAATTCCTGCATGATGGCGACTCTGCTCGGCGCGGCAGCATCCGATACGCTGGAAAACGGGCAGGTCGTCAGCGGCGTCGGCGGACAATACAACTTTGTGGCGATGGCGCACGCGCTTGCGGACGGGCGCTCGATCCTGATGTTGCGCAGCACCCGCACGAGCGCTGGTCGGGTGCGTTCGAACATCTTGTGGAATTACGCTCAGACCACCATCCCGCGCCACCTGCGCGACATTTACGTGACCGAATACGGCGTCGCCGACCTGCGCGGCAAATCCGACGAGGAGTGCATCATCGCCATGCTCGGCATTGCCGATGCGCGCTTCGTCGATCGACTGGCTGCGCAGGCCAAGGCCGCCGGAAAGTTGCGCGATGATTTCACCATCCCGGATGCCTGGCGGCGGAACACGCCAGCGCACCTGGCAGCGGCGCTGGCGCCGCACCGCGAACGCTTCCCGCGTTTCCCGTTCGGCAGCGATTTCGACGAAACCGAATTGCGTCTGCTGTCCGTGCTGCAGCATCTGCAGGCCTTGGCTGCGAGCAAGCTGCGCCTGACCGGCTTTGTCACCGGCGCATTGTTCGGTGGAAAGCCGCGGGCGCAGGATGCCGCCTTGTTCGAGCGCATGGGTCTGGCGCAGCCGCGCGGCTTCTCCGAACGCCTGCTGCGCCGCATGCTGGCGCAGGCCTTGCGGGGCATCTGATCGGCCGCGGCGTGCGTTCGGGAGTATACTTGCGACCGCGATGGACAGGGGCTGGCAATGAGTGCGTTGTTCGAGCGATTGGCGAGCGGGCTGCCGGAACGGCACGTTCCGCGCCGCAACTCGTTCGCAAGTGACGCCAAGTCCCTGCGCAAGTGGCTGGCGCAGATGCCGTTGGCGAATCCCGGAGCGACCGCGCGGCTGCTTATTTCGGCGCTGCGCGAGACCAACCAGTTGCGCATCGATCCGCAGCAGCGCATCGACGCGCTGGAAATGCTGCGCGAGCCGGTCGGCAACATCATCGCCGTGCTTGTCAAGCAGGTGTTGGGGGACAGTTTTCCGCTGCCGCCGCAAAAGCAGCAGCTCGGACAACTGGCTCAGGAATTCGAGCACGAATTGGCGCTCGGTTATTGCGCGGCGATTTACGATCTGTGCGCACCGGCCGGCGCCGTGCCGTTCCTGCGCGGCAAATCCGTCGCCTTGGCGCTGACCCGCGCCATCCAGCATCGTGGCGGAAGTCTGTATCAGGTGTATCTGCGCTACCACGCGCCGCCGCCCGGTGCGTGGCAGAATCTGCACGACCTGTTCGGATTCGCCACGGCGGTCGGCGCCGATGAAAAACCGGTGCCCGATCCGCGCGCTGGGGTCACGAACGTCCGCCTGGCCTATATCCATTCGCTGTTGTTCGCGCTTTCCAATCCGTACCGCTTCACCCAGCGCGAAAATGGCGACATCTATGCGTTGACCCGAATCTGGTCGACGCACGGCGAGTTGCGCGAAGGGCGCGCGCCGGTCGGTGCGATCGCCATACGCACGGACGTCGATCGCGGCCCGGGCTATCTGCCCGAGGAGCGCGAGGAGCCGGACCTGGATTGCTGGGCGCTGGAAATCAACGGTCTATTGCGATTTCTCGAGGGACATGTCGCGCTGTTGCCGCCGGGTGCGCCAACCACGGCGTTCGGCGCCCGGGGGGCGACGGTCACGGTGGCGACGGATTTCGTCGCGCGTCTGGCGCAGGCCTGGCAGAGTGGCGGCGAACGCAGCCATTCGCGTCTGCCGGCCGGGCATATGCTCGACAGCGCCATTGGCCTGCATGACCTGCATTACGTGCTGGCAGGGAATATGGATTTCGAAGGTTTCCTGGTCAAGACGCGCGGTGTCGCCATCACCTTGCACGAGGGCGATCGCGCCGCGACCTGGACGAATACCGGCAGCGCCGTCGCGCGGGTCCGGCACTTGCCGGCACGCGTGCTCGATCAAAGTCTGGGGGGCTACCGGCTGCAATGGGAAAAGGCCGATGGCCTGCGCATGAAAGTCGGTGAACTGGTCGGACTGGCCGCCCAGGCGGACGACGACGAATCGCGCGACTGGATGGTTGGAGCGATCCGCTGGCTGCGCATCGAGGCAGGCGGAATGCAGGCCGGCGTGGAATTGCTGGCGCGGCGCGCCCAGCCGGCGGCCGTGCGCAGCTACGACGCGCAGGGCATGCCGCGCGCCGCGATGCGCGCGGTTGCACTGGAAGACATGCATGGCGACAGCGCGACGCCGGCCATCGTGGTGCCGGCGTTGTTCGATCGCGATGCGACCGAAATCGAACTGACCCGGCCCGGCGATCCCTTCAGCTGGCCGGTGGAGCCCGCCATCGAAACCTTGCGCGGCTTGCGCGCGAGCGATAACGGCGGCGGTTATTTCCGCATCGAAATGCGCGCAACGGCGGATGGCGATACCGGCGCCTCCGCACCGCAGGCGGCGAACGACGACCTTCGAATTGCGGACTCCGTACGCGGCGAAGGTGCTTGACGGCCGCACGGCGAACGGGTCAACTGCGCGCATCCGGTTGGTATTGCTGTGGCGATGAACTGCGAAGATCAAATTGCGTCGGTGCGGCCGCGCCGGCGCAGCGTGGGTGTGGGCGTCGGATCCGTGCGCGTCGGCGGCGATGCGCCGATCGTCGTGCAATCGATGACCAATACCGACACGGCGGACGCGGCGGCGACCGCCAGACAGGTCGCGGAATTGGCGCGCGCAGGATCGGAACTCGTGCGCATCACCGTGAACACGCCGGAAGCCGCCGCCGCCGTGCCGCACATCCGCGATCGCCTGGACATGATGGGCGTCGGCGTGCCGCTGATCGGCGATTTCCATTACAACGGGCACCAGCTGCTCGCCGCCGAACCGGCGTGCGCGCGCGCATTGGCCAAGTACCGCATCAATCCGGGCAATGTCGGTTTCGGCAAAAAGCGCGATACCCAGTTTTCGACGATCGTCGACTTCGCGCTGAAGTACGAAAAACCGGTGCGCATCGGTGCAAATTGGGGTTCGCTCGATCAGGCGTTACTTGCGGCGCTGATGGATGACAACCACGCGCGGACCGAACCCTGGGACGCGGCCAGGGTCGCCCGCGAAGCGCTGATCCGCTCGGCCCTGGATTCGGCGGCACGCGCAGAGGAACTTGGATTAACTTCAGATCGTATCTTGTTGTCTTGCAAGGTTTCTGGCGTGCAGGAACTGATAGCGGTCTATCGCGATCTTGCCGCCCGCTGCGATTACGCACTGCACCTCGGGTTGACCGAGGCTGGCATGGGCAGCAAGGGCATCGTCGCCTCGACCGCGGCGCTGTCCGTGCTGCTGCAGGAAGGCATCGGCGACACCATCCGCATTTCGCTGACGCCGGAGCCGGGTGAATCGCGCACGCGCGAGGTGATTGTGGCGCAGGAATTGTTGCAGACGATGGGCCTGCGCGCCTTCACGCCTCTGGTGACCGCCTGCCCCGGCTGCGGGCGCACCACCAGCACGCTGTTCCAGGAACTGGCCAAGGCCGTGCAGGATCATGTCCGCGCCAAGATGCCGGAATGGCGCGTCAAATACGACGGCGTGGAGAATCTCACGCTGGCCGTGATGGGGTGCGTGGTCAACGGGCCGGGCGAGTCGCGCCATGCCGACATCGGCATTTCGCTGCCCGGCACCGGCGAGGCGCCGGCGGCGCCGGTGTTCATCGATGGCCACAAGGCGATGACGTTGCGTGGCGCGAACATCGCGCAGGAGTTCGTCGGTATCGTCGAGGATTACGTCGCGCGACGATACGCCGAGCGACACTGAATCGCATCGCCCATGGTTACTACGGACAGGTCGTGCCCGCGATCTGCGTCAGGCGCTGGATCGGCAGCGGCGTGTCATTGGCATTGTTGTAACCGGGCACGTCCGAATGCCAGCTCACCGTGCCGTTGTTGCAGTCGGTGAAAGTGAA
>JAGWXP010000202.1 GCA_018969845.1 Lysobacteraceae bacterium
GTCTGGCGGCGCGCTTGTCGGCGCGGTCGGGCATGTCCGCCGATACGGACACGACGCGCTTGCGCGATTTGCTGATCCGATTCGGACTGCCGACGTCGATTCCCGGCGGCACGAACGCGGACGCCCTGCTGGCGGTCATGCGCCTGGACAAGAAAAACGCCGGCGGCCGTCTGCGCCTGATCCTGTGGCGCGGCGTGGGCCGTGCCGAAATCGCCGAAACGGTGGACGAGTCCGCAATTCGGGCCGAATTGAGCGCGGCACGCTAAAATAGGCGCATGCGCCTTTACATGCAGACCAAGCCTCTCGCCGCGGAGACGCCGCGCTACTACCAGATCGCCCTGCAGCAGGATCTGCTTGGCGGCTGGATGCTGATCCGCGAATGGGGTCAGCCGGGCGGCCGCGTGAGCCTGAAGCGCGACGTGTATCTGGAACGCGACGCCGCGCTGGCCGCGTTCGAGCATGCGCGCGATGCCCAGCTCAAGCGCGGCTTCCACATCATGTTCACCCAGGGCCAGGACTCGCCGTATGCGGCCGCGTGAATTCTTCGCACTCGCGCTGCTGTCCGCCGCCGCGGTGGCGCAGGCCGATCCGTCCGACTACGGCAAAGTGGATACCTTCCAACCCGGGAAAAAGTATAACTGTGTACCCAGCGCCGACCGCAAGGGCTGGGATTGCAAGGTGACCGGCAACGCGGATGTCCCACAGGTACCGCAGTCTGCGCAGGCTCCCGCCGCCGCGCCCGCTCCGGCGCACGAAGCGTTTCCCGCCGCACCGGCAGCGCCGCCTACTGCAAAGGCCAGCGCCTTGCCGGGCTATCTGGCTGCGCCGAACCCGGGCGACAGCATGCAGCCGATGCCCGCCGCGCCGACACTCAAGCCCGCACCGAAACCGCGCGTCAAGGGGCCGATGGTGCCGGCAAGCACTGCCGGGCAGGCGCCGGCCAAACCGGCACGGGTCGAGCCCGCACCAGCCGCGCAGGATTTTCTCGCCCTGCCCGCCGATGCCTACGTGATCGAGCTGGCACAGGCGCCGAGTGAAAGCGGTCTGGTATCGGCCAATCCGCCGCTCGCAAAAGTGTACAAAGTGCATCTGCGCCAGAACGGCGCCGACGTCTGGCTGCTGGTCTGCGGCCCGTACCAGAATCTGCAGGCAGCCCGTGCCGCGCGCGGCGAACTCGCGGCGCAGGGCACCACCCCCGGCTGGCCGCGGCGGGTGGGGCCGCTGCAAACCGAAGCACGGCGCACGCAACCCTAGGAATCGCATGTCCGATCACCGCTTTCTGCGCGCCCTCGCGCGCCAACCTGTAGACCGCACGCCGGTGTGGATCATGCGCCAGGCCGGGCGTTACCTGCCCGAATACCGCGCCACGCGCGCGCGCGCCGGCAGTTTCGTGAACCTGTGCAAGACGCCGGAGCTGGCCTGCGAGGTCACCTTGCAACCGATCGCTCGTTATCCGCTCGATGCCGCGATCCTGTTCTCCGACATCCTCACCATTCCCGACGCGATGGGCCTGGGACTGTCGGTGGAAGAAGGCGCCGGTCCGCGGCTGGCCAAACCCATGCGCACGCACGCCGACATCGCCGCGCTCACCGCGCCCGATCCGGAAATGGATTTGCGCTACGTCATGGACGCGGTACGCCTGATCCGGCGCGAATTGCACGACAAGGTTCCGCTGATCGGATTCGCCGGCAGTCCGTGGACACTGGCCTGCTACATGATCGAAGGCCAAGGCTCTGCGAGTTTCGCGCGCGCCAAGGCCCTGGCGCTCGACGATCCGGCGACGATGCACAAGTTGCTCGACGTCGTCGCGCGCAGCGTCACCGCCTATCTCGCGGCACAAGCCGCTGCGGGCGCGCAGGCGCTGATGGTGTTCGACACCTGGGGTGGCCTGCTCGCGCCGGACATGTTCGGCGAATTCAGCCTGCATTATCTCGCCCGGATCGCACAAAGTTTACAAAGTCACAATGCCGCAAAATCCACTCCGCTGATCCTGTTTTCCAAGGGCGCGAACGCACACTTGGAGGCGCTTGCCGATACCGGCTGTGCGGCACTGGGACTGGACTGGACGATCGCGCTCGGCGAGGCGCGCGCGCGTGTCGGCGGGCGCGTCGCGCTGCAGGGCAACCTCGATCCCGCCGTGCTGCAGGCGACACCCGCGGTCATCGCCGCCGAAGTCGAGGCGGCCCTCGCCGACTTCGGCGCGCATCCCGGTCACGTCTTCAACCTCGGCCACGGCGTCACTCCCGACGTCGATCCCGAGCGTGTCAAGGTGATGGTCGACGCCGTGCACGCCGCCGGACGCCGCATCCGCGGCGGCTGAGCGCGGAAACCCGCGCGTTTGGGGGCGTCCGCGGGCGCCCGTACAATCGCCGTCTCCCCACTCCCGATGCGCGCCGTCGCCCGGCGCCTGCCCGAGCCTGCCGATGGACAAGAGTTTCGAGCCCGCCGCGATCGAATCCCGCTGGTACGCGCACTGGGAGCGGCAGGGTTATTTCAAGCCCGACCCGCAGGCATCGGGCGATCCCTACTGCATCCTGCTGCCGCCGCCCAACGTCACCGGCACGCTGCACATGGGCCACGCCTTCCAGCAGACGATCATGGACGCGCTGG
>JAGWXP010000203.1 GCA_018969845.1 Lysobacteraceae bacterium
ACAAAAATGCTGCGCAGCAAAACTCTACCGCGCCGCGGCAAAATCTGTTAAGTTTGCCGCATGGCACAAGTGCGCGTCATCAAGAAGTATCCGAACCGCCGGCTCTACGACACGGAGATTTCGAGCTACATCACGCTCGAAGAGGTGCGTCAGCTCGTGATCGACGGCGAGGAGTTCGAGGTGCGTGACGCCAAGACCGGCGAGGACCTCACCCGCTCGGTGCTGCTGCAGATCATCGCCGAGCACGAGGAAACCGGGCAGCCGATGTTCACCACGCAGCTGCTGTCGCAGATCATCCGTTTCTACGGCGATTCGATGCAGGGTTTCATGGGCTCGTATCTGGAAAAAAGCCTGCAGATCTTCCTCGACCAACAGGGAAAATTCCGCAGTCAGCTCAACAACATCCTCGGCCAGACGCCTTGGTCGATGCTCAACGAGATGACCGAGCGCAATCTCGACTTGTGGAAATCGGTGCAGGAAGGCTTCCTCAGCGCCGCCGCCGGGCAGGCCCACGCCAACAGCACCGCCGGCAAGTCGTCCAAGTCCTGACTCGCCGCGTTTGACAGCGCCGCCCGCCCCGCCTACCATCGCGCGCCTGTTGCGCCGCACAACACCCCGCGGTGCGCAAATCTCTTTGCGTGAGGAGTTACGATGAGCAAGCGCGTCGCGCTCGTTACCGGCGGCATCGGCGGTCTCGGCACGGAAATCTGCAAATACCTGGCCCGCTCCGGACGCCGCGTCGTGGCGGCGGATCTCGCCAGCCGTGCCGAGCGCGTGACCGAATTCCGGAAAGAGGTCGCCGAATTCGGCAACCTCATCCAATTCGAGCCGATCAATGTCGGCGATTTCGATACTTGCGCCGCGGCGATCAAGGCCATCGAAGCCAACCACGGTGCGATCGACATACTGGTCAACGCCGCCGGCATCACCCGCGACACCACGCTGCGCAAGATGAGTCCGCAGCAATGGAACGACGTGCTGGCGATCAATCTCGGTGGCGTGTTCAACACCTGTCGCGCCGTGGTCGAAGGCATGATCGAGCGCGGCTTCGGCCGCATCGTCAACATCTCGTCGGTGAACGGTCAGACCGGCCAGTTCGGCCAGACCAACTACTCCGCCGCCAAGGCCGGCATGCACGGCTTCAGCATGGCCCTTGCACGCGAGGTTGCGCGCAAGGGCGTCACCGTAAACAGCGTCTCGCCCGGCTACTGCCGTACCGCGATGGTGGCGGCGATTCCGGAAAACGTGCGCAGCCAGATCATCGCGGCCATCCCCGTCGGACGCCTGGGCGAACCCTCCGAGATCGCGCGTGTGGTCGATTTCCTGTGCGCCGACGAATCCGGCTTCATCACTGGCGCGAACATTCCGGTGAACGGCGGCTACTTCATGGATTTTTGATTGCGTCGAGGCGGCGCAAGCGCATGGATTTCTAGTAATCGAATCCATCGATGAAGATGAAGTCGGCGGGTGTGGGCGCGCAGTTGTAGGTCAGCGTGATCGGATCGCCGCTATACACGATCTCGAAATCCGTCACTTGCACGCCGAACAGCAGTTGCGCTCCCGTTTGCGTAGTCGGGTCCATGCCAAGCTCCGACCATTTGTGCGTGGTGTAGTAATCCGATTCCGCGGTCAGTGGCACATTGCCGCCGTCCGCCAATACCATCCCGTACTTTTGCAATGTGCGTAACAGCACGCGTGCGGCAGCATCCGCAGCATTGCCGCCATCAGCATGGTTGCCCGCAACAAAGGTCGAAACCGGAAAGCTTGCCTTCAGCCGCAAGCGCGACCCGTAGGGAACCGCATTGGAATTGGTATCGCTCGGAGCGCCGGCATGGTTGGCCGGATGCACATATGCACCCTTCATCATTCTCGGATTCGGCAAAATGAAGCGGATGGCGTGGCCTAGATCGCCGTTCTGCTTCTGTTCGGCGGTGTAGATTTCGTCAGCGTTGAACAACAACGGGGCCACCGGGAATCCGGCCCCATCGGTACTCGTGCACTGCTCGCCACGTCCCTGCGGTGGATACACCTTGGTCAGATCCCAGGTCAATGCGCACTCGGACTGCACCTGCCCGTTCACGACATTCGAATTGCCTGATTCGTACAATGTGTTGCCCTGCACGATCAGCATGTGGCAATCGTTATGGTTGTTGTCGCAGGTATAGCTTGGCGGTGATACGACGTACGGCGGTCCCGTGCCCTCGATGCCGCCGCCGGGGGGCAACGGAATCGGCAGCGGCTCCGGGGCCTGCGGTGGCGTGTGGAAATCGCCGCAATCCGGGTAGTAGTAGCTGTCTGCCCCGCCCAGCGGCGTGACCGGAGTCGTCGCAATGCCGTTGGCGGCATGCAGCACATAAAACGAAAAATCGATCTGGAAGCTTGTCGCTCCCGAGCCCCATCCGCCGAGCGACTGCAAATGGTTCAACATCGCAGTTGAATTCGGGTTCAGTGGCGCCTGACTGACATCACGGTTCCAGACCGCGTTCGGCGGGAATTCCGGAAGGCTTGCCGCCGTGGCGGCGAGGCTGGCGAACACAGAAACGAAAGCGGCGAATGCACGCACGGGAGCAATACTCCGTTCCCCAACGC
>JAGWXP010000204.1 GCA_018969845.1 Lysobacteraceae bacterium
GGTTACGATCATTCGTATTTCTTTGTCGCCAGCTACATCGCCGATCACCTGCGCCATCACGCGCGGGCGCCGGCCTGAGCATCACATGCGCCCGTGTTCGAGCGGGCGCTGGCGGTGCAGCATCGCCCATTCGGCATGCTCGGCGAGCGCGGCCTCGCCGAGCGCGCGCAGGATTTCGCGCCGTTCGTCGTCGTCGCGGGCGCCTTGCACGGCGCGGTGCGCATCGGCAAAAAGGCGGTGCATGAAGCGGAATTGCTTGATCAGCTCCTTGTCGGCCTTGCGGAACGCATACGCTTCGCGCACCGCGCCGGAAACCGAGAACACTGCCATCAGCACGATCAGATCGTTCTTTGCATCGGCGGAAAGACGAAACGCGAACGCGGCCAGCACGATGCTGATGGCGACGCCGGCATACAGGCTGATGCGGCCGATCAGCTCGGTGGTGCGATAGTCGTGTTCGCGTTGCACGGCCTTGCGCGTGTAGTAGCCGAGCTGACCGCTGTTGTCGTCGCCGATCCATTCGGCGATCACTTCGCGCAACTGCGCGGCCGATGCGCGTACCGCATCCGGCGTGCGCACCAGGTCGGCGCTGCGCATCGCGTCGCGCACCCAGTCCAGGGCGATGTCCTGTTTTTGCTGCAGACTGTCCTGGGCGAATTCCGGATCGCCGGTCAGCGAGATATGGGCGCGGCGCCAGTAGCCCTGCACGCGCAGGCCTTCGGCCAGTGCGCGGTAATCCAGATATTTGCGGTGCCACTCGCGGCGCCGCGCCAGCGTGCTGATCGCCGCACCGCTGGCAAACAGCAGCAGGAACACGTAAATGAAGGCGTTGCTGTCGGCGAGGTTGTCGTAGACGGCGAAGGCGATGCCCATCAGTCCCGCCACGGTGTAGGCCACGCGCATCGACAGCAGCACGCGCTGCTGAAAGTGCAGCGCAAGCCAGTCGGCGGCGCGGAACAGTGCGGCCAACGCCGGCGGCGCGCCGCGCTCGACCGGATCGGCGGCGGCCGCGGCGATGCGCGCGCGATACTTGTCGGCGTCGCGATTGAACTTGCCGGCCAGCGCGAACCCCTCGAGGAAGCGTGCCGGCAGCGGCGCATCCGGCGCGGATACCGAACCCGCCGTGCGCCAGAGCATCTGCCCGGGCCGCAGTGGCAGCGTCGGCACGCCATCGGGCGTGTCGCGCGAACACACCAGATGACACACCAGGCGTTCGTCGCCATAGCCGAACAGCCAGCGCCGCGCGCCGCGGCGGCGTTCGATCAGGCCCGGCATGACGCCATGCAGAAAGTAGTCGACAACCTGGGCGGTGCCGCCGAGGCGTTCGGATTGCTTGCCGTCCCAGATCGCGAGCAAGAGATGGCAGTGGCGCGCGATGAACACGCCGGCGCGTGCGTACTGGCGGTCGCGTTCGATGCTGCCGTGCTCGACTTGCGCCGCGTCGTGCCCGGGCTGAAGCGGCAGTTCGATGACATGCGCCTTTAGGCACAACGCATCGAACGCCGTGCGCGCGCTGTCGTTGTCGAAATCCTGCGCGTAGATCACGCGCGGTAATGGCAGCGGCGCGACCAGTCGCGCGCCGAGGGCAAGGGCTTCTTCCGCCACCAGTTGATCGCCGCCCTCGGCCAGTGCGGAAAGCACGATCAGCGGCGAATGCGGAAACTCGCATTGCAATTGTGCGAGCAGTTCGCGCACGCGCCGCCGGATCGGCTCTATCTCCGCCGCAGGGATATTGCGGTGGCTGGTGACGCCGATGACGAGCGGAGTGACGGCGTCGTTCATGCGCGGATTCCTCGGTCCGGTTGCTGTCATCGGGTAGTGCAAGTTGGGCCGGCTGCAGCGTCGATCCGCAGCCGGCCCAATGGTTTACTCTTGCATCGGTTTTGGGTTTCGCGTTGCTCAAGCCAACCTAGGCGCTACGCATTACCTGAGGACGTGCAGGAAACCGTTCTGATCTTCGAAAACAATGCGGTAAACATAGGTTTCGCCGGCGACACGATCGTCATCGTGAATCACGATGGTCTGATAGGCGACACTCGTCGTGAAGTTGTTCGGGCCGTTTGGATCCGGAGTTCCAGCTTGCCTAAAGCTTACGCCGACCGGTCTGTACACGGTGCCGTCCGCGCTTTGGATAACGAAGCGGATATCTGTTGGCGCGTTGACGGTGATATCCCCGCCGGAATCCATGGAAACCGCACTGCCACCGTTGTGCAAGCTATACGACGCCCGTGACTCGAGTGGCAGCAGCAGTGCTTGAGTAACCGTGATCACGACAGTGGGCACTTCAACGGTGGGGTTAGACGCCCCGTTCAATGCCGCCCTATTATTGATGATCGGTCCGTTATTGGATTGGGCTAATGTGACACCGGAACTACCAGCCAGCAACAGCGCGATCAGCAGCGCGGCGGGGGGGGGTAAGTTTACGTTTCATGATGTTCTCCTTCTGGGTTTGCGGCGGGATTGCCGCGGTGAAACATTGAAAAATGTTAGCGTGTTCTTTCTACCCGGCTTATTTGTTCTTGACCGTTGGCCCGGTCGACTGCTCGGTGATTCCACCCGCCGCCGAGCTATATTGCA
>JAGWXP010000052.1 GCA_018969845.1 Lysobacteraceae bacterium
AGCCTGAACGATCTGTATGCGAAGCTTTCGGATGCGAATTTTTCCGCTTCGGCCGGCCCGATCACGGACGGCAATCTGCGCTATCAGGTGCAGCCGCTGGGCGAATGGCGCAGCCTCGACGACATTCGCGCCATGCCGCTCAACGACAAGGGGCTCAGGCTCGGCGACATCGCAAGCGTGACGCTCAAGCCCGCGCGGCTGGACTACCGCCGTCACCTCGACGGCAAGCCGGCGATCGCGGTGGATATTTCCAAGGAGCGCAACGCGAATCTGGTGGAGGTCGCCAGCCGCGCGCTGGCCGAGATCGACCGCATCGGCCGCGATCCGGAAATGCGCGGCATCCAGTTGTACTTCCTCGGCAACGACGCCAAGGCAGTCACCGACAGCCTCAAGGAACTCGGCGAGGCCGGCGGGATAGGAATTTTGCTGTCCGTATTCGTGCTGTATTTCTTTCTGCGCGATTGGCCGTCCACGTTCATGGTGTCGCTGGCGATTCCGATCTGTATGGTGATCACGCTCGGCTGCATGTACTTCCTCGGCATGACGCTGAACATCCTGTCGCTGCTCGGCCTGCTGCTGGCGGTCGGCATGCTCGTGGACAACGCGGTTGTCGCGGTCGAAAGCATCTACCAGTACCGCGAGAAATATTCGGACAAGCCCTGGTATTGCGCCGTGCAGGGCACCCAGGTCGTCGGTATCGCGATCGCCGCCGGCACGTTCACCAGCATTGTCGTATTCCTGCCGAACATCTTTGGCGCGAAGAACCAGATCAGCATCTTCCTGACCCAGGTCGCAATCGCCATGTCGATCGCGCACCTGGCGTCGTGGCTGGTTGCGGTGAGCCTGGTACCGATGTTGTCGGCGAAATTGCCGCCACCGCACTTCATCGGCCGCGAAACGCTCATCTCGCGTTTCCAGCGCCGTTACGAATCCGCCATTGCCTGGACGCTCGGACATCGCAAGGTGATGGTATGGGGGCTCCTCGCCCTGTTCGTGGCCAGCTTCGTGCCGATCACCCGCGCCAAGACCGACATGTTCCCGTCGGGACAGTCCGGCGAGCTGCATCTGCAATACCAGCTCAACGGCATCTACCGGCTCGACGAATTGAACAAATCCATCGTCACCGTCGAGAAATGGCTGGACGCCCACCGCAAACAATTGCATATCAAGAACATCTACAGCTATTTCGACGAGACAGGGCAGGCGATGACGAACGTCCTGCTCACCGACGATGACGCCGGGCGCGGGCACTCGCAGCAGATCATGGAGAAAATCCGCAAAGGCGTACCGAAGGTTCCGATCGGCAGCATCGGTTTCGATTTCCAGTCGCAGAACCAGAACACGAACGTGCAGGTGTTCCTGAACGGCGATTCGAGCACGACGCTGCGCGAGCTGTCCGCGTCCGCGATCCAGACTTTGCAGCACGTGCCCGGGTTGCGCGACGTGCGTACCGCACAGGATGGCGGCGATCGCGAATTGGCCGTGCACGTGGATCGCGTGCGCGCGCGCACCTACGGGTTTTCCGCGAACGAAATCGCGCAGTACATCGCCATCGCCCTGCGCGGCTTGCCGCTCAGGGAATACCACGACAACGGCACGCAGATTCCGGTGTGGCTGCGTTTCGGCGGCGACGATACGCGCAGCCTCGCGGATCTGGCCGACTACAAGTTGCGCGCCGCGGACGGGACGATGGTTCCGCTGTTGTCGATGGTCGAGATGAATAACCGCGCGGCGCCGTCGGCGATAGAACGCGAGAACCGTCAGACCTCGCTCGCGATCCAGGCCAACCTTGCGCCCGGCGCAACGCTTGACGAGGTCAAGCCCAAACTCGAAGCGGCGATGAACGCGATGCAGTTGCCGCCAGGTTATCGCTGGAGCTACGGCCAGAATTTCGACTTCGCCAACGAGGCCGGCCAGCAGATGCTGTTCAATACCCTGATCGCGCTCGTGCTCGTGTACGTGGTGATGTGCGCGATGTTCGAATCGCTGATTTACCCGGCGGCGATTCTGACCACGTTCGTGTTTTCCATTCTCGGCGTGTACTGGTTGTTCTGGCTCACCGGCACGACATTCTCGATCATGGCCTCGATCGGCGTGCTGATCCTGATGGGCGTGGTCGTCAACAACGGCATCGTCATGATCGTGCACATCAACCAGTTGCGCCTCGATGGCCTGACCCGCAGCGAGGCACTGATCCGCGGCGCGCGCGATCGCCTGCGGCCGATCCTGATGACGATGGGCACGGCGATCCTGGGCATGGTGCCGTTGTGCCTGAGCGACGCGACCATCGGCGGCGGCGACACGCCGTACTATCCGATGGCGCGTGCCATCGCCGGCGGACTGGTCTTCTCGACCCTGGTCACGCTGGCCGCACTGCCGGTGATCTACGCCTTGCTCGACGACGCGCGTCTGGCCACGCGGCGCGTGCTGCGTGATGCGCGCGCACGCGCGTTCCCGCGGCTGCGCGCGTTGAAAACCTGATCCCGGGTTACAGGATGCGGTGCAGGATGCGTATCCCCGCCGTCCACTCGCCTATCATCATGCCGATGTTGGTGAGCATGAACACGAGCAGGGTGCGCGAGACGCGGTTCTTCCACCAGCCGGTCCAATGCAGCACGTCGTCGCGCAGGGTTTCGAAATCGGCCACGCGCGGATGGCGCAACCACATTTCCACGCCGGCGCTGAACGCGCCGGACGGCGCGAACGGGCGGAACGGCTTCAGCGGGCCGGAAATCGCCGCAACAAGCACGCTCAACGGGTGACCGCCGCCGGCCAGCGCACCGAGCGCGCAGCCGGCTGCCGTGAAGACGATCCAGTCCTGCAATGCCTGGGTACCATGGCCGTCGCCGCGGCTGAAGGCGTAGCCGATCGCGGCGGCGATCACGATCAATACGCCAAGTCCCAGCCATTTCGGCCAGCGCGAACCCGCCGGCGCCACGTTCAGCGGCGCCAGGATTGCATCCGGCGTTGCGGTTTGCGCGACAAGTTCGCGTTCGATGCCGGCGACATGGCCGGCACCGACCACGGCAAGTACACGCTTGGCCGGATGTTTGCCCGGCTCCTCGTGGAAACGTCCCTCGCGCAGGCGCGCGGCCATGAAGGCGTCGCGCTCGCCGATCAGGCTGCGATACAACCCCTCGGACTGCGCGGCGAATTCGCTGAAGGCGCTTTGCAGCATGTCGCCTTGCTTGAGCTTTTCAATGTCGTCTTCGCTGACTTCGCTGCGCTCGAACAGACTCGTGATGAGCCCGCCAACGATGCCGAGGCGGTCGCGCAGGCGGACGCTGTGGTAGGCGCGCTTGAGGGTGATGCTGATTTCGCGGTCGATCAGCCACAGCGGCAGGCCGCGCTGTGTGGCCAGATCGGTTGCCGCTTTCAATTCCGCGCCCGGCTCGATGCCGAACTGCTCGGCGAGACGACGCTGATACGCGGACAGCGCGAGATTCGCCGCCACCATGCCGGCCTTGCCGTCGCGGATCACGCGCCACAAATCCAGATTGCGCCAAGCTTCCGGGTCGTGCATGGCGCGATAGCGTGACTCGCACAATTCCACGGCGATCGCATCGTAGCTGCCGGTTTCGATGGCGGTACGTACCGCATCCACGCTCGCGCGCGAAACATGCGCCGTGCCGAGCAGCGTATATTCGACGCCATCGCGCACCGCGCGCGCGTGCGGTTGGCCGGCAAGCGCCGATTCGATTGTTGGGACATCCATCTCAGTCACGGAATCGCTTGAGCAGATCGCCGTAAGCGTCGATGCGGCGGTCGCGCAGGAACGGCCAGATGCGGCGCACGCCCTCGCTGCGCGTCATGTCGATGTCGGCGACGAGCAATTCCGGCATGTCGGTTGAAGCCTGCGCCAACATCTCGCCCTGCGGCCCGGCAACGAAACTCGATCCCCAGAAATCGATGCCGCGTCCGCCATCTGGAGCGGATTCGTGTCCTGTGCGGTTGCAGGCGAGCAGCGGCAGGCCGTTGGCGACGGCGTGGCCGCGTTGCACGGTGATCCAGGCATCGCGCTGGCGCGACTTCTCCGCCGCGTCGTCGGCCGGATCCCAGCCGATCGCGGTCGGATAAAGCAGCAGGTCGGCGCCGGCCAGCGCCATCAGGCGCGCGGCTTCCGGATACCATTGATCCCAGCACACCAACACGCCGAGCTTGCCGACGGATGTGGCAACGGGCTCGAAACCGAGGTCACCCGGCGTGAAGTAGAATTTTTCGTAAAAAGCGGGGTCGTCCGGAATGTGCATTTTGCGATATTTTCCACAAATATCTTTTGCACGGTCGAAGACGACGGCGGTGTTGTGATAGATGCCGGCGGCGCGGCGCTCGAACAGCGAGGCGACGACGACGAGTTGCAATTCCGCGGCCAGCGCGCCCAGGCGTGTCGTGCTCGGCCCCGGAACCGGCTCGGCGCGATCGAACTCGGCCGTGTTCTCGTGCTGGCAGAAATACGGCCCGTTGTGCAGTTCTTGCAGCAGGACCACCTGTGCGCCCCGCGCCGCCGCAGTGCGCAGGCCTGCTTCGATCGCATCCAGATTGGCGGCGACGCTGCCGCGGTCGCGTTCCTGGAGCAGCGCGACGCGCAGGATCTTGTTCATGCCAGGACTCCCTCGGGCAACTGCATGGTCAGACAATGCAAGCTGCCGTTTTGCCAAATGAGTGAGCGGCAGGGTACCGCAATCACGGCGCGTCCGGGATGCGCCGCGGCGATGGCGCGTGCGGCTTCCGCATCCGCGGGATCGCCATACGCCGGCAGCAGCACGGCACCGTTGACGACAAGGTAATTTGCGTACGACGCGGCGAGACGCCGGCCGTCGTCGAAGATGGGCCTGGGCCAGGGCAGGGGATGCAGGCGATAGGGTTGGCCGGCCGCAGTCCGCAGACCCGCGAGTTCTGCGCGCATGGCGACAAGTTCGTCGAAATGCGGGTCCGACCTGTCGTCGCAGGATTGGAAGACGATTGCGTTATCCGGCGCGAAGCGGGCGAGGGTGTCGATGTGCGCGTCGGTATCATCGCCCTGCAGATAACCGCGCTCCAGCCACAACACGCGCTCGGCGCCGAGCTTGTCGCACAACAATCGCGTCATCTGCTCGCGGCTCTGCTCGGGATGGCGCTGATGCAGGCAGCGCCAGGTCGTGAGGATCGTGCCGGTACCGTCGGATTCGATCGCGCCGCCTTCCAGAGCCCAGTCCACGCGACGATGGTCGGCATTGCGGAACAGTTCGCGCGCGGCGAGTCCCTCGATCACGCGATCATCCCGGCTGGCGGCGAATTTTCCGCCCCAGCCGGTAAAGCGGAAATCCATGAGCCGGAATCCATCGGCCGAACGCAGTGTGATCGGACCGGAGTCGCGCAGCCAGGTGTCGTCGTATTCGATTTCGATGAAACGGTAACGGCTCGCATCCGCTCCTGCCGCAGTCAAAAGCTGAGTGGCTCGTGCGCGTACGGTAGCATCGGCGACACATACCAAGACCGGCTCATGCCGCGCGATGGCGCAGGTCAGTGCCGCAAAGGCAGCTTCCGCATCCGCCAGACGTTCGGCCCAGTCGGTTTGCGCGTGCGGCCAGGCCAGCAGCACGCCTGCCTGCGGCTCCCATTCCGCAGGCAGACGAAACACAGCGGATGTCATCGGGTCTTACTGGGATTTGGGGCCGATTTCACCCGGCTCGGCGTGCACGGCCACGCTGTCGATGACGATGCTGCGCTCGAAATACACGATGTAGTTCGGATACTCCCAGCGATTGATCACCGGATGCCTCGCCGCATCGCCGCCAGCCGGAGATAGTTTGCGCATCGGCGCGCCAAACCTGCGTTCGACCTGGTTCATGGTCATGCCGCGATGCGGGGCGTGCATGCCGCGTTCTTCGCGCACGCGTTTCATCAGCAAGGTTTCGGCATGGGCCAGTTGACCGGCTCCGAAGGCCGCTACCGCGGTAGCGCAGGCAACGGCGAGGAACTGATGCTTCATGGCGGACTCCTCCAGTCACGCGGCGCATGCCGCTACACAGCAATTTGTAGCAGATTCGGCCAAGCAAATCCATGACTTGCCCGGCAAATCTCGGATCGTTCTCAGCGCGTCGCGACCGGCCACAAACGCAAAAGGCCGCGCGCGGCGGCCTTTGTGCACCGCTAGGGTACCGCTCAGCGCTGGCGCGCCTTGAAACGCGGATTGGACTTGCAAATCACGAAAACCTTGCCGCGGCGGCGCACGATCTTGCAATCGCGGTGGCGGGACTTGGCGGATTTGAGCGAGGACAGGACTTTCATGGGATTACCGTCAGGCTATTTGAATCAGCCGCTTATTGTAAAGCATTGTGGAGGAAAGGGAAATACCGGTGCGGCGCGTGCCTGTTCCTGGGGTCCTTATCGATCCAGGCTATAGCTCAGTTTCAGCCACGCCGTACGGCCATTGAGCAGATAAAACGACTGGCTGCCGAATTCGCTGGAAGTCACGGGCGGCCTGCGATTCGTAAGGTTGGTGCCTTGGACGGACACCGCATATCGTCCGAATCGATAGCCCACCGTCGCCGCCAAGGTGGAGTATGCGCCGGCCGGCGCGGTGTTCTTTTCGTCCAGGAAGCGCCGCCCGATGACATTGCCGACCAGGGTGGCGTAGAAACCGGTTTTCGGTGTGTAGAGAATCCCCGCCGAAGCGAGAAGGTGCGGGGAAAGCGGCAAGGCTTTTCCGGCCACATCGACGTTGCTGCCGGTATCCGGATCGGCGAACAGGTACTGAGTGAAATACGCATCGTGGTAGGCAAGGCTTCCCGCGAGGACGAGATCGGGCGCGAGCTGGTAATGCGCTTCGAGCTCGGCGCCCTGCAGCCGCTCTCCGCCTGCATTGACCAGGAATCCCGAGCTGGATGGAACCACCAGATTCTTGAAATTCGACAAAAACGCTTCGGCTTGCCAGTTCAATCGACCGTCGAGGAGCGCTCCCTTGAGGCCGGCTTCATAGCTTTGTGCCGTTTCGGGCAGCAGCACGGCAGGCTGATAGTCGGGCCCGAAGTCGAGCGCCGACGGCTTGAAGGCATTACGGTAATCGGCATACAGGACCGCTTCGTCGGAGCCGCTCTGCCAGAGGCGATTGCTGGCACCCAGCGTCACTGTTGGCCTGACGACATTTCTCTGATGAGTCTCCGAGACGAGCGGATCGGGATCGACCAGATCCGACGAGAATTTGTTCTCGAAGGTTTCGTTCAGACGCAGTCCGGCCACGACATCCCATTGCGAATCGGGGTTCCAATCGAGTTGCGCGTATTGGCCCAGGAAGTTGCGGCGGTCCCGGACCACGCCGATTTCGTTGACCGGCAGCGACGTGGTGGGCGGCGGCAGCACGGATCCATCCAGTGGCACTGTATAAGCGCTGTTGCCGTTGCGCGTGGTCTGCGTGCCGTATCCATACAGGGCGTCGGCGCCGACAATGAAGGCAAGGCTATTGCCGAAGCGATGGGTCAGGTGGGTATCGAGATAGTCGTCATCGATCCGGCGGCTCTGGTTCTGGGTATCGGCGGCGCCGCTCAAATCGGGGTGCAGGAACGCGCGGATGTCGGTGATGTTGGAACGGGTTATCGAAACGCGACTGCTCCATTCGCCCCATGCGGTGTCGCGGGCATACCCGATCGCGAGGTGATTCTGGTCCTGGTCTATCCTTGCATCCGCCGGATTGAAATTCGCGTCGACCGGTATCGCGGGACTGAGCGTCGTTCCGGAGCGGACGACAGGACTGGGGGGCACGTCGCGCACGGCCGACAGGCCGGCATCGATGGTCAATGTGCCGTGGTCGAGACTCAACGCTCCGCGATACAGAGCCTGCCCGTTCTTTACGGCCTCGCGACGGTCGGAGAACCCGAGACTCTGCCCGTCGATCGCGAAGGACTGTCTGTAATCGCCCGTTTGCGGCAGCGTCAATGCGGCCGAAGCGCTCCAGGAGTCATGATTGCCGTAGGCGAGGGAGGCGACATTGGAAGCTTCGCCGGCGGGATAGTGGAGTGCCTGCACCACGCCGACAAACGAGGTCGCACCGTACATGACGGGTGCGGCGCCTTTGAGAATTTCAATACGCTGCACGTCGTTCAGGTCAAAGGTGGAGATCATGGGATTGAACGCGCCGCCCCAGGGAACGCCATCGACCACCAGCAGGAATGCGTCGAATTCGTGCAGCCCCCAGAAAGCAGGCACCGCGCTCGATGGTCCGGCGTCGCCACCCGCCTGCGCCTCGACGCCGGCAACCAGACCGAGGGCGGAAGCCATGTTCGACGCGCCTGTATCATCCAAATCCTCGCTGTCGACGACGCTGACCATTGCCGGCGTTTGGTCGACCGGTTCAGGTGTTTTCGACGTCGTCACTTCAACTGGCGGCAGTGTCAGATCGGAGTTCGGTGTCTGCTCGGAATCTGCCGCAATACAAATACCGCCGATAGGGATCAACACCGCGGCGGCAAGCAGGTGAAAGCGCATGGCAGAACCTTGTTTCGGGAATGTCGGGTTGCGCACTATAAGATTCCCGGCGCTGCTCGCAAATAGACTTCAGGGTTGCAACCACCAAGTCTGCGGACCGATCAGGCGAGTCGCGCTCTGTTTCGCCCGTGTCGTCAGGGAACGCGCGCGCCATCAAAAGAGGCCATCGCAACGTCAGCTTGTGGGCGTGCGAAGATTGCGGGCCTGGTGTACGCGAACGTCGTTTGTCACGTGCCGCGCGATGGCGCCTGCGACGTTCGTGGTTTCAGCGCAAAGGACATTTCACCCATGACTCTGTCAGCGCAAGAATCTCTCCGCGAGCCACTGGCAGACTCGGGATTGACCAGCGCGCAAGCGCGGGAGCGCTTGGCGCAATTCGGTGCCAACGCCGTGGCCGATCCGGTTATCCACGCGTGGCGTCGCGCGATTGAAAAATTCTGGACGCCCGTGCCGTGGATGTTGGAGATCGCCATGGCGCTCGAACTGGCTCTGGGCAAATCGCTGGAAGCGGCCATCATCGCCTTGTTGCTCGTTTTCAACGCGGCGCTCGGTTTGTTTCAGGAAGGCCGCGCGCAGGCGACGCTGGCCGCACTCAAATCCCGTCTGGCGCTGAACGCGTCCGTGCGGCGCGACGGGAATTGGCACATCGTGCCGGCTGCGCAACTGGTCCCGGGCGACGTGGTGAAACTGTCGTTGGGGGCCGTGGTTCCGGCGGATGTGCGCTTGGTCGAAGGCGAGGTACGGCTCGACCAATCTCTTTTGACCGGCGAATCCGTACCGGTCGACGCCGGTGCCGGCTCGCTCGGTTACGCGGGCGCATTGGTGCGGCGCGGAGAGGCCGTGGCGCAAGTGACGGCGACCGGTGAGCACACGCGCTTCGGTCGTACCGCGGAACTCGTGCGCACCGCGCACGTGGTCAGCTCGCAACAGAACGCCGTCCTGCATGTCGTCCGCAATCTGGCGCTTGTCAACGGCGCGGTCATTGTGTTGCTCGTCGGTTACGGCCTGTGGCTGAAATGGCCGCTTGCTGCCATCGTTTCACTCGGATTGACCGCACTGCTGTCGGCGATCCCTGTGGCCCTGCCGGCCACATTCACCCTGGCAGCGGCATTCGGTGCGCGCTTTCTCGTCGGCCAGGGCGTGCTGCCGACACGCTTGTCCGCCGTTGACGAGGCCGCATCTCTGGATGTGTTGTGCGTGGACAAAACCGGTACGCTGACGCAAAACGCGCTGCGCGTGACGGCGGTACACGCGCTCGGTGATTTCGGCGAGGCGCAGGTGCTGGAACTTGCCGCGCTTGCCAGCGCCGAAGGACGGCTGGATCCGGTCGATGCCGCGATCCATGCGGCGGCGGCCGCAAGCGGAAAGCACGGCTTGCAGCGCCGCCAGGCTTTCGTGCCGTTCGATCCGGCGACCAGGATCGCCCAGGCCGAGGTCATCGATGCCGATGGATCGCAACGCCGGGTCGTCAAGGGCGCGTTGGCGACGGTCTTGCGGCTGGTTCCACCGGTCGCGCGGGCGACGACCGATGCCGCCGAAGCGTTGCTGGCGCAGGGATATCGCGTACTCGGCGTGGCGGCTGGCTCTGCCGAGAATCTGACGCTTGCCGGATTCGTGGCCTTGAGCGATCCGCCGCGCGCGGATTCCGCGCAGCTGATCGTCGAACTGCATGCGTTGGGTGTGCGTACCGTCATGGTGACGGGCGATGCGGCCACGACCGCTGCCGTCATCGCCCGTCAGATCGGGCTTGACGGTCCGATCTATCCGCCCGGTCCGATGCCCGCACAAGTGCACGCCAGTCAGTATGCGGTGTTTGCCGGCGTTCTGCCGGAAGACAAGTTCAATCTGGTGAAAGGATTTCAAGCACGCGGCCACGTGGTCGGCATGTGCGGCGACGGCGCCAACGATGCACCGGCATTGCGCCAGGCGCAGATGGGTATCGCCGTATCCACCGCCACGGATGTTGCCAAGTCCGCGGCTGGCATGGTGCTTACGCAGCCCGGGCTCGCCGGTATCGTCGCCGCCGTCCGGACCGGTCGCAGGGCCTTCCAGCGTGTGCTCAGCTACACGCTGAATGTGATCACGAAGAAAACCGTGCAGGCGTTGTTTCTCGCCGTCGGCCTTCTGCTGACCGGGCAGGCGATCCTGACGCCTTTCTTGATGGTGCTGATCATGGTCACCGGAGACTTGCTCGGCATGGCGCTGACCGTCGACAACGTGCAATCGACGGCGCGGCCGAACCGCTGGCAGATCGACAGGATCACGCTGGCCGGCGTACTGGTCGGGTTGGGCGAACTCGTGTATTGCTCCGGGATGCTGCTGATTGCCATGCGCGAATGGAAGCTCGATGCTGACGCCGTACCCACGCTTGCCTTCCTGCTGGTCGTGTTCGGCAATCAGGCGACGTGCTACATCAACCGTGATCGCCGACATTGGTGGTCGTCACGTCCCAGCATCTGGCTTATCGCTTCGTCGGCGGCAGACGTGGCGATAGCCTCGACTTTGGCGATCGCCGGTCTCGGAATGACGGCCGTTCCCGGTGCCATCGTCGCCGTGTCGCTGGGCGGCGCTTTCGTGTTTCTGCTGGTGCTCGATCTGCTTAAGGCGCCCTTGTTCGCGCGCCTGCAATTGAGCGATTCACAGCGGTCGGATGCGCGCAGCGTCTAGGTGCCTGGCCACTGCCAGTTGGCGTATTCCTCCGCATCGCAGCCTTCGCGGGAAGCGAAACGTTGGCAATCCGTGATTGCGTCGCGCATGCGCTCGCGGACATCGACGCCGGCAGCCTTCAACGCCGGCACGCGTTCGATGGCGTCGATTACCAAATTGAAACGATCGATCTGGTTGCGGATGGCAAGGTCCATCGGAGTATTGATGTTGCCTTGCTCCTTGTAGCCGCGCACATGCACGTTGCGGCTGTTGCGCCGCCGGTAAATCAGTTTGTGGATCAGCCACGGATAGCCGTGGAAATTGAATATGACCGGTTTGTCCCGGGTGAACAGGTCGTCGAACGCGGCGTCCGGCAGGCCATGCGCATGCTCACTGTCCGGTACCAGTCGGAACAGGTCGACCACATTGACGAAGCGCAGCCTGAGCATCGGAAAGTTCTGACGCAACAAAGCCGTGGCCGCCAGCGCCTCGAGGGTTGGCACGTCGCCGGCGCAAGCCATCACCAGATCCGGCTCGCCGCGGTCGTCGCTGCTGGCCCATTTCCAGATGCCGATACCCTTCGCGCAATGGCGCGCCGCCTCGTCGAAGGACAGATATTGCAGGTGACTTTGCTTGTCGGCGACGATGACATTGATTTTGTCGACGCTGTCCAGGCAGTGATCCACCACCGCCAGCAGGCAGTTGGCGTCCGGCGGCAGATAGATGCGGGTCACGCGCGGACTCTTGTTGGTGACGACGTCGAGGAATCCGGGATCCTGATGCGAAAAACCGTTGTGATCCTGGCGCCACACCGTGGAAGTGACCAGGATGTTGAGCGAAGACACGCTTGCGCGCCATGACACGTCAAGGGCCTTCTCCAGCCACTTGGCGTGCTGATTGAACATCGAATCGATCACATGGACAAAAGCCTCGTAGGAGGCAAGGATGCCGTGGCGCCCGGAAAGCAGGTATCCCTCCAGCCAACCCTCCAGCGTGTGCTCGGAAAGGATCTCCATAACGCGGCCATCGCGTGCCAGATGGCTGCCGTCGGCATCCTCGGCCAGGACGGCGGCCATCCATGCCTTGCCGCTGGCCTGATAAATGTCATCCAGGCGGTTGGATGCAGTTTCATCCGGGCAGAAGAAGCGGAAGCGGTCTGGATTCATCCGCATGACATCGCGCAGCAACCGGCCGGTGGGGCGGGTGTTTTCTGCTCGGGTCACGCCCGGTTTGGCTACCGCGACCGCGTAGTCGCGGCAGTCGGGGCGAAGCAGGGCCTTGCGCAACACGCCGCCGTTGGCCACCGGGTTGGCGCTCATGCGGCGATTGCCGGTCGGGGCGAGCGCGGCCAGCTCGGGAACCAGGCGGCCATCGGCAGTGAACAATGCCTCGGGATCGTAGCTGCGCAGCCAGTGTTCGAGCTGGCGCAAATGAGCTGCGTCGACGTGCGGGTCCAACGGGATCTGGTGCGCCCGCCAGAAGCCTTCCACGCGGTGGCCGTCCACCGTCTTTGGACCGGTCCAGCCCTTGGGCGTGCGCAGCACAATCATCGGCCAGGCTGGCAGACCGGCATCGGTGCGCGCGCGGCGCCGGATTTGGTCGATCTCATCCAGCACGGTTTCCAGCATCGCGGCTAACCGCCGGTGCACGCTCATGGGATCATCGCCTTCGACCACATGCGGCGTGTAGCCATAGCCGCGCATCAGGTCGGCCAACTGCTCAGCCGGGATGCGCGCCAGCACCGAGGGATTGGCGATTTTGTAGCCGTTCAAGTGGAGGATCGGCAGCACCGCCCCGTCGCGGGTCGGGTTGAGGAACTTGTTGGAATGCCAGGCTGCGGCCAGCGGTCCGGTTTCCGCCTCGCCATCGCCGATCATGCAGACGACGAGCAGGTTTGGATGATCGAATGCCGCGCCGTAAGCGTGCGCGAGACTGTAGCCGAGTTCGCCGCCCTCGTGCAGGGAGCCTGGGGTTTCCGGCGTGCAATGGCTGCCCACGCCGCCGGGAAAGGAGAACTCCTTGAAGAAGCGGCACAGGCCATCGATGCCGGCGCCTTTGTCCGGATACAGTTCGCCATAGCGTCCTTCCAGCCAGGCGTGGGCCAGCACGGACGGAGCGCCATGGCCCGGACCGGAAATGAAGATGGCATCCAGGTCGCGTTCGCGGATGAGTCGATTCATGTGCGTCCACACCAGGGTTTGGCCGGCGTCCGAACCCCAGTGGCCGAGGAGCCGGCGCTTGATGTGCGCCTGTCGAAGCGGCTCGCGCAGTAACGGGTTGTCGCGCAGATAAAGCATGCCCACGCACAAATACAGCGAAGCACGCCAGTAGCGGTCGAGCAGATCAACGCCCGCGTCGGAAAGCAGGGGGCGCGAAGCAGCGTGCATGGCGGCAACTCC
>JAGWXP010000205.1 GCA_018969845.1 Lysobacteraceae bacterium
CCTGATGACCACGCTTGCGGCCATGCTCGGTGCGATGCCGCTGGCGCTGGGCTTCGGCGAGGGCAGCGAGATGCGTCGGCCGCTGGGCATCTCCATCGTCGGCGGACTGTTGGTCAGCCAGGTGCTGACCTTGTACACCACGCCGGTCGTTTACCTGTACATGGATCGGTTCCGGCTGTGGGCGAAGACTCGCGTTCGCGCGATGCGGAGTAGCGCATCGCGCGCGAGTCTGAACGCCTGAAGCAGGACGCGGAAGGCGGGGTTGCTTGGCGAGGCCCCGGGCGGCCGAGCCTAGCTACAGCCCGAGCGAAGCGAGGATGGAAGTTTCAAGCCAAATGCGCCTCGAGGAACCACAGTGCTTTGTCCAGTTCGCGCGAAATGCCGGTGAACAAATCCGACGTGTCCGCGTCGCCTTGTTTGGCCGCTTTGTCGATCGCGGCGCGTGTGGACGCAGCGAGTTCCGCGTAGCGGTCGGCCAGCGCCGCGACGGCCTTCACGCCGTCGATGCAGCCGTCGGGGAATTCCTTCAGGCGTGAGGCCTTCGACGCCATCCGTGCGGTTCCTTCGGCGACGCCCCCCAGTGCGGTGATGCGCTCGGCCATGTCGTCGACGGGTTCTTCCAGATCTTCGGCGAGCTTGTCGAACAGCTCGTGCAGGGCGATGAAGTGCGGGCCCTTCACATTCCAGTGCGCCTGCTTGACCTGCGTGTACAGATCCAGCGTGTCGGCGAGCTGCTGGTTGAGCAGGGCGCACATATGCGTGCGCAGTTTCGGCGCGATGTCGATGCGCGTGTCTTCGTGCTTGGCCATGACGGTCTCCTGTTGGCGAATGCATAGGCACTATAATCCGGCGTGACCCGAAGTAAAAATCGAATCTGGCGATGCGATCGATAGATCGCGTCGATCGCTGCCGTGAACCCTCCGCCGCACACTGCGAACGCGCTCGCCGCGCTGCTCGACGAAACCATGCACGCCGACCGGCGCGCATTGGCGCGGGCGCTGGAAAAGCTCGGCGCGCATCCCGCCGCGCCGGCGTTGGCAGCGTGGCGCGGGCGCGTGGATGTGGCGCGTGCGCGTTACGCGGCGCGTGTGGCGAGCGTACCGCAAATCCGCGTCGACGAATCGCTGCCGATCGCGGCCAAGACCGATGACATCGTGCGCCTGATCCGGGAACGGCAGGTGCTGATTCTTGCCGGGGAAACCGGTTCCGGGAAAAGTACACAAATTCCCAAATTGTGTCTGGCCGCCGGGCGCGGCATGGCTGGACTGATCGGCTGCACGCAGCCGCGGCGCGTGGCGGCGCGCAGCGTGGCGCGGCGTGTGGCGGCGGAACTCGGCACCGAGCTGGGCGGCCTGGTCGGCTACCAGGTGCGCTTCGCCGAGCAAACCGGCGAACATGCGCTGATCAAGTTCATGACCGACGGCATCCTGCTCGCCGAGACGCAATCCGATCCCTGGCTCAACGCCTACGACACGATCATCCTCGACGAGGCGCACGAACGCAGTCTCAACATCGATTTCCTGCTCGGTTTCCTCAAACGCCTGCTTGCGCGTCGGCGCGACCTGAAACTGATCGTGACTTCCGCGACGATCGATACGCAAACCTTTGCGCGGCACTTCGGCGGCGCGCCCGTCGTCGATGTCGAAGGTCGCGGCCATCCGGTCGAAGTGCGCTGGCGGCCGGCGGACGAGCGCGACGATGCGTCGCAGGCCGAACGCATTGTCGCCGCGCTCGACGAAATCACCGCCGAAGACCCGCGCGGCGATGCGCTCGTGTTCCTGCCCGGTGAGCGTGAGATTCGCGATGCGCATCTGGCGCTGACGCGCCGCCGCTATCGCGCGACGGAAATCCTCGCCCTGTACGCGCGCCTGTCGGCCACCGAACAGGATCGCGTGTTCAAGCCCGGCAGCAGCCGACGCATCGTGCTGGCGACGAATGTCGCCGAAACCTCGCTCACCGTGCCGCGCATCAAGTACGTGATCGATACCGGCACGGCGCGGGTCAAGCGCTATTCGCCGCGCAACCAGCTCGAACGCCTGCACATCGAGCCGATTGCGCAGGCGGCGGCCGACCAGCGCAAGGGCCGTTGCGGCCGCGTCGGGCCGGGCGTCTGCGTGCGCCTGTACGGCGCAGACGACTACGCGGCGCGACCGCGCTACGGCGATCCGGAAATCCTGCGTTCGGCGCTGTCCGGCGTGATCCTGCGCATGCTCAACCTCAAGCTCGGCGAGGTGGAGAAGTTTCCCTTCGTCGAGGCGCCGAATGCGCGCGCGATCGGCGACGGCTGGCGGCGGCTTGCAGAATTGCACGCCGTCGACGACGGCAAGCACCTGACGGATGTCGGACGCGCGATGGCGCGATGGCCGGTCGACGTGGCGCTGGCGCGCATGCTGATCGAGGCGCAGCGGCTTGGCGCATTGCGCGAAGTGCTGATTCTGACGGCGTTCCTTTCGATCCAGGATCCGCGCGAACGTCCCGCCGATGCGCGTGCGGCGGCCGATGCGGCGCATGCGCAATGGGCCGATTCGAAATCCGATTTCATCGGCGTGCTGAACCTGTGGCA
>JAGWXP010000001.1 GCA_018969845.1 Lysobacteraceae bacterium
GGCGCGCACTGGACGCACATCCAGGGTCATGGATTCGCATCCGGCACACTCGGCCGCATCGGCCTGGCGACTTCCGCAGCGGCCCCGCAGCGGGTGTACGCCACCGTCGATGGCGACGAAGGCGGCCTTTACCGTTCCGACGACGCCGGCGCGAACTGGACGAAGATGACCGGCGACGACCGCATCTGGCAGCGCGGCTGGTATTTCGGCGAGATCGCGGCCGATCCGAAGAATCCGGATCGCATTTACGCGATGAACACCATCGTGCTGCGCTCGGACGACGGTGGCAAGACATTTATCGCACTCAAGGGCGATCAGACCGGTGACGATTTTCATGCGCTGTGGATCGACCCGAACAACCCGCAGCGCCAGATCCTCGGCGTGGACCAGGGCACGCTCGTCACCCTCAACGGCGGTGCGACGTGGAGTTCGTGGTACAACCAACCCACCGCGCAGATCTACCACATCAGCACCGACAACCGTTTCCCGTACTGGATCTATGGCGCGCAGCAAGACTCGGGCGCCATCGGCCTGCCCAGCCGCGGCGGAAGCGGCGACGGCATTACCATGCGCGAATTCGACGAGGTTGCCGTCGGCGGCGAAAGCGACAACATCGCGCCGGATCCGGACGACCCGCAAACCGTGTTCGGCGGCCGCGTGGACACGCTCGACCTGCGCACGCAGCAGGTACGCAACATCGATCCGACCCTGGCATTGCCGGGACTCAGCCGCGGCACCTGGACCCTGCCACTGGTGTTTTCGCCACGTCAGCCGCATGCACTGTTTTTCGCCAACCAGCGCGTGTTCCGCACCGACGACCACGGCGAGCATTGGCAACCCATCAGCCCCGATCTCACCCGCGAGGATCCGGGCGCACCAAAAAATCTCGACCCCGTCACTGCCGCGGACAATCTGGGGCAAGGCCCGCGCCGCGGCGTGATTTATACGATCGCGCCTTCGCCAGTCGCCGACGGATTCATCTGGGCCGGCACCGACGATGGTTTGATCTGGCGAACCCGCGACGGCGGCGTGCACTGGGACAACGTGACGCCGAAAGCGCTCACGCCATGGTCGAAAGTCAGCGAGATCGACGCCTCGTCATTTGACGTCGACACTGCGTATGCTGCCATCGACCGACACCGTCTGGACGATCAGAAGCCCTACATCTATCGCACGCATGACGGCGGCAAGAGCTGGCAACTCATCGTCGCCGGTCTGCCGGCGAATCAATCGGCGAATGTGGTGCGCGCCGATCCGGTGCGGAAAGGATTGCTGTATGCCGGAACCGAACGCGGCGTGTATGTGTCGTTCGACGACGGCAATCATTGGCAGCCGCTGCAGCAAAATCTGCCGGTGACCTCGGTGCGCGACATCGCCATACATGACAAGGATCTTGTGCTCGCCACACACGGCCGCGGCATCTACGTCATGGATGATATTTCTGTACTGCGTCAAGCTGATGCGAAAGAGGAAAGCGCCAAGTTCTGGCTGTTCGCGCCTGCGCCGGCATACCGCGTTCGCCTGCCCGAATTCACCGGCACCCCGATGCCAAAGGACGAGCCGATGGCGCCGAATCCGCCACTGGGCGCCTATCTCGATTACACATTGAATACACCGCCTAAATCACCGATTAGTATGGATATTTTCGACGCGAACGGTGGCCTGGTTCGGCACTATTCCAGCGCCGATTCGGCGCCGCCGACCGATCCGTCGAAACTGTCCACCGCGCCGGAATGGGTACAAACACCCAGTACCCTATCGGTTCAGCAGGGCGCACACCGTTTCGTCTGGCCATTGCACTATCCGGCGCCGGTCCCAGCCGGAAAACCCGATCCCTGGGCCGACGGTTTATGGGCGCCGCCGGGCGACTATCGCGTAGTGCTCATGGTGGACGGCGTCAAACAAGAACGGCCGCTGCGGGTTCTTGCCGATCCGCGCGTGCACCTGCCGGCATCGGCCTATGCCGAACAATTCGCGCTGGCACGGTCGATCCAGGCGCAAAGCGAGCGCGTTGCATCCGCAGCCCGCGAGTCCGATGCCATGCTGCATGCGTTGGATACCATCAAGGCGAAGGGTCTGTCTCACGAGGTGGAAACACTGCGTATCCGTGTTCAGGCCATCAGCGGCACGCGCTCGGCACCCAATCCGCACAATGTCGGGGCCTTTCCGCCGCGTGACACGAAGAACTTCAAGTTTCTTGCCGGATTGCTCATGAAGCTCCAGAGTGCGGTCGACGGCGCCGATGCCGCGCCTTCCATCGATGCACAAAACGGCTTCAAGGCTCTGGCGCCGATGGTCGATGCCGTGTTACGGGCATGGGATGAGCTCAAGTCGCGTGATCTGGCGGCGTTGAATGCCAGGTTGAAAGCAGTTGGGATGGCGTCAATCGATCTGAAGTGACGATGGCGCCATCCATGGCGCTTTTCCGTTCGGCTCCTGCCTCACCCATGAGCAACCAAGCCACCATCCCTGGTGCGTTGCCGTTCGGCTCCTGCCTCACCAGAACCGAAGCTCAGACGATGCGATTCAACGCATCGTCTGGGCGTGCTCCGGTTCTACCAATGAACGCCGCGCATCAGCGAAGCGAATGCAACCTGTTCGCTGGTCGGCTGCGCATCCGACTCGCCGCGTCCCTTCATGCCTTTGGCGGCAGCCGAATCCGGGAACAGACGGAACGCCGTATTCATCAGGATTTCGTAGGCACGCGGCGCGAGTGCATAGAAGATCTGCGCGAAGGTGCCGAGCCGCGTCGCCATGCGCACCGGCCGTTCGATGATGGCTTCGACGATCATGTCGGCAGCCTCATTCGGAGAGAGCGTCGGCACCGATTCGTACATCTTGGTCGGCGCGATCATCGGTGTCTTCACCAACGGCATGTTGATCGTGGTGAAGTTGATGCCGTTGTCGGAGAACTCGGCCTGTGCGCAACGCGAGAACGCGTCAAGCGCGGCCTTGGACGACACGTAGGCCGAAAAGCGCGGTGCGTTGGTAAGAACGCCAATCGAGGAGATGTTGATGATATGACCGCGATGGCGCTCGGCCATGCCCGGCAGAAAACCCATGATCAGACGCAGCGAACCGAAATAGTTGAGTTGCATCGTGCGTTCGAAATCGTGGAAGCGGTCGTAACTGGATGCAATCGCGCGCCGGATCGAGCGCCCGGCGTTGTTGACCAGGATGTCCACGCCCTTGTGTTCGGCAAGCACTTTCTGCACCAGTTCGTCGCAGGATTTCGGGTCGGACAGATCGGCCACATAGGCGTGGCAGATCCCACCGGCGCCGGCGATTTCCTTGTGCGTCGCGTTGAGTTCGTCCGCGCCGCGTGCACAGATGATCACCTTCGCGCCTGCGCCTGCGATCTTCAGTGCTGCCGCTTTGCCGATGCCCGATGAACCGCCGGTGATCAGCACGGTGCGGCCGCGCACCTTGCCCGACAGCGAGTGATCGACGAACAGGTCGGGGTCGAGGTGTCGCTCCCAGTAATCCCACAGCCGCCACGCGTAATCGGGCAGATCCGGCACGCGAATTTTCGCGCCCTTGAGAGCACGCTCGGTTTCGCGGCAGTCGAAGCGCGTCGGATAGTTGATCATGCCGATTGCGGCGGCGGGAATGCCCAAATCGCGCAGCACCGCGCTGGTAAACCGCTTGACCGGCGGCAGCCCGGCCAGCGCCTGCTTGATCATCGGCGGAATGAAGCCGAACATGCGCGCGTCCAGGCGCATGGTCATCTGCGGCGCATGTCCGGCACGCGCGAAAATGTTCAGCACTTCGCCGATGCGGCGCGGCGCCGGATCGGTGAGGTGGAAGCAGCCGCCGTCCAGGCCCGGCTTGTGCGCGATGTGATCGAGTGCTGCAGCGACGAAATCCACCGGTACCATGTTCACGCGCCCGCCCTCCAGGCCGATGGTCGGCATCCACGCCGGCAGCGCTTCGCGCAGTTTCTTCAGCGCGCGGAAGAAGTAGTAGGGACCGTCAATCTTGTCGATTTCACCGGTTTTGGAATGACCGATGACCACACTGGGCCGATAGATGCGATGCTTGATTTTCGCCTCGCGCACCAGCGCCTCGGCGTCGTGCTTGGTGCGGAAGTACGGATGATCGAGGTTCTCGGCCTCGGCGAACATGTCTTCGCGGAACACGCCCGGATACATTCCGGCAACCGCGATCGAGCTTGCGTAATGGAAACAGCCGGCCTTCAGTGCCGCCGCGAGTTCCAGCGCGTGCCGCGTGCCTTCGACGTTGGCCGCGATCTGGCTATCCGCATCCGCGGCGAGATCGTAAATCGCGGCCAGATGAAAGAAGTGTCTGACCTTACCCGCCAGCGCCTTGCGCTGCGTCGGCGTCAATCCCAGCATCGGTTTGCGCAGGTCGCCGATAACCGGAATCAGGCGCCTGCCCGCGCTGCCGAAACGCGCGCGCAAATCCTCGAATTTTTTTTGCGATCCTCTGCGTACCAGGCAATGCACGTCGTCTTTGCGCGCCAGCAGGTGTTCCAGCAGATGACGTCCGATGAAGCCCGTCGCGCCCGTCACGAAATAGGTCATGGATTGTATCCCCTCGGTACCGTGCGCAAAGATAGCAAAGCCAACACTTGTTTGACACGTCCGGCCGCTTTTGCCATTGTCCACCGCCGCAGCCGTACGCAAACGCCCGGGGGAAACGACATGGCCGACCTGAAATCCAAGTTCGCGCAAGCCACGGAAGACGTCAAGAAACTCGACGAACGCCCCGACAACGACACCCTGCTCAAGCTCTACGCGCTGTTCAAGCAGGGCTCCGACGGCGATGTATCCGGCCCGAAACCCGGGTTTTTCGATTTCGTCGGCACCGCCAAATACGAGGCGTGGGCAAAACTCAAGGGCATGAAGACCGACGAGGCGATGCAGAAGTACATCGACCTGGTCAAGAAACTGCGCGGCTGAATGCAGCGCGCGCGGCGATGGCGACACAGCAAACGCGAGAGCGGATCCTCGACGCCAGCCTGGCGATGTTCAACGCGCAAGGCGAACCGAACGTCACGACCAATCACATCGCCGACGAGTTGGGTATCAGTCCCGGCAACCTGTATTACCACTATCGCAACAAGGACGACATCGTCGAGCGCCTGTTCGCGCGCTACGAATCGCGCATGGACGATGCGCTTTCGGTACCCGAAGGCCGCCTGCCGAATCTCGAGGATGTCTGGCTGCAACTGCACCTGGTCTTCGAGTGCATGTGGGAATACCGTTTCCTGTACCGCGACCTGGTCGACATTCTCGCCCGCAATCGCAAATTGCGGCAGCGCTTTGCGCGCATACTCAACCGTGCAGCGGCCAGCGCGCAGGCCGTGCTCAAGGGCCTGGCACAGGCCGAAATCCTGCGTGCGACGCATGACGAAATCCACGCCACCGCCGAGAACGTTCTCCTGGTAGCCACGTTCTGGCTGAACTACCACGCCGTACGCGGGGTCAATCCGGAACCGGCCCAGAACGACCTCAGCCACGGCATCTATCAGGTGATGCTGCTGATCGCGCCGTTCCTGCGCGATGCGGAGCGCGTACATCTGAATACGCTGGCGCAGGCCTATCGGCGTTAGGCCACAAAAAAACGGCCGCACAGGGCGGCCGCAAGCTTCCGTTGGAGCGTGAATTGTTTACTTCGCGGCCTTGAGCTGGCGGCTCAAAGCGCTCATGCGCTGGCTGAGGGCTTCGATATCGGCTTTCGACGGAATGCCGAGTTTCGCCAGCACGCCGGCGACGGCATTCTGTACGGCTGCGCCGATCTTGACTGCGTTGCGCTTGAGATCGACGCGCAACGGCGCCACGGCGCCTTTCACATGCACGGCGGCATCGGCACCGACTTCGCGCACGAGCCGCTGCGCGCGTGCCTGAAATTCCCTGCCCTCGGCGGAGAGTCCGGCGAGCAGTTGGGTGCCGCGCTTCTGCGCGATGGAAACCGCGCCCAGACCGGCCAGCCAGATGGCGTGGGCCTTGCCCGCCGTGGACGACGTCTGATTCTTGTTCCGCTTGTTAGCCATGGTCTGCCTCTGTGGATGGAAACCGCCGCTGGCGGCGTTGAGACAAACGTATCCGCAGCGGCTAGAACATTCACACTAGGCAATGTCGAAAAAGTCCACCACCCCGGTTTCCAGCGAATACTCCGCGCCGACCACACTGAAGCCTTTCTGTTCGATCAGGCTTTCCATGAGCTCGGAACCGTGCCGAAGGTGATTGGTGGATGCACGGATGTTTGCCCGCACCGCTTCGCGGCTCAGAGCCTTCAGGTCGTTGCGCAATTCGGTGCCCATGAGCGGCAACACGCTCGGCCGCACGCGATTGACGATGGACAGCAGATTCGGCGATTGCGATCCGCCTTGCTGGGTCAATTCCTCGATGGTGGCGGCGATGGCGCCGCACTGGGTGTGTCCCAGCACCACGACCAGCGGCGTGCCGAAACGTGCCGCGGCGAATTCGACGCTGCCGACCAGCGACGGAGCAATGATGTTGCCGGCGACGCGGATCACGAACAGGTCGCCGAGGCCCTGGTCGAAAATGATCTCGGCCGGAACGCGCGAATCCGAACAGCCGAGGATGGTGGCGAACGGTTCCTGTCCCTCCGCCAGCTGGCGGCGCCGGTTCTGGCTCGCGTGCTGTCCGCCGTTGCGCTGTTCGGAGACAAAACGGCGATTGCCCTGGCGCAGGCGTTCGAGTGCTTCGGATGCGGAAATCATCGGTGCGCGTGTCCCATCATCGCAGACGTATCTGGTTGCGTTCCTGCTTGCGGTCCCAGGCGCGCAGCTCGTCGCGCAGGTGCGCGATGCGCTGGCGCCCGAGCGCGTTGCGTTGCTCATCGAGCACACGGCCATCGAGCAGTTCGGCCAGGCGTTGCGCGGTCGGCAGCATCGCTTCCCACGCGTCGAGCGCGGACAGCGGCCCCGGCAGGGTCATGAAGAAACTCACGCCCGGCGTGCGCAGGGATTCGATCTGAATCATGTCGAAGCTGCCGGGCTTGACCATGTTGGCCATGCTGAACACCGGCCCGGCTTCGGGCTTGCCCGACAGCAGACGGTGGAATATGCCCAGATCGCCGAAATCCAGTCCGGCCTTTTCGGCGGCGACGACAAGGTCGGGGCCGTGGAAATCCGCGCCTGCCGGTGCGGCGACGAACAGCGTCACGATGCGCTCGATCGGCTGGTCCGAGCGCATTCCTGCGGCGGGCTTCGTGGCCGCGCCGCCGCCATCTTCATTGCGCTTGGCGGCAATGGCCGAACTCAGGCTTTGCAGCGCTTCGCGCATGCCGACATCCTGTTCGCTTTGCCCCTGATCGAAGGCGGCGGCTGCAGAATTCGCAGCGCCATCGCCAAAGGTCGGTTCGACGCGTTCGCCGGTCTCGCGCAGCGACGGCATGCGCCTGCCCTGTCCCGGTCGTCTCGGACGTCCGAACCAGTAGATCAGCGCGAACACGATCGCGCCGGCGATGGCGAGCGGAATTCCGACCGATGCGTTCCAGCTCATGCAAAGTCTCCAGCGGCTAGGCGGCACCCGCCAGTTTAGCCGCTTCGGCCAGATCCACCTGCACCAGCCGCGACACGCCCGGTTCGCGCATGGTCACGCCGCACAATTGATGCGCCGCCTCCATCGTGGCCTTGTTGTGGGTGACGAACAGAAACTGCACGCGTTCGCTCATCTCCGTGACAAGCTGCGAGAAGCGGCCGACGTTGGCTTCGTCCAGCGGCGCGTCGACTTCGTCAAGCAGGCAGAATGGCGCCGGATTGAGCCGGAAAATGGCGAACACCAGCGCGACCGCGGCGAGCGCCTTTTCGCCGCCGGACAGCAGGGTGATATTGCTCACACGCTTGCCCGGCGGGCGGGCCATGATCGACACCCCCGCATCGAGCAAGTCTTCACCGGTGAGTTCGAGGAACGCGTGACCGCCGCCGAACAGGCGTGGAAACAGTTCCTGCAGGCCGGTATTGACGCGGTCGAAGGTTTCCTTGAAGCGCTGGCGGGTTTCGCGGTCAATCTTCTTGATCGCGCCTTCCAGCGTTTCCAGCGCGGTGTTGAGGTCGGTGAGCTGCGCGTCGAGATAGCTCTTGCGTTGCGATTGCTCCTCGAACTCTGAAATCGCCGCAAGATTGACCGGCTCCAGGCGTTTGATCTTGGCGTCGAGCACGTCGAGCTGCTGCTGCCATTCGGCCGCATCGGCGCCGGCCGGCAATGCATCGAGCACCGCGTGCAGGTCGTGACCCGCGGCGACGATGGCTTCCTGCAACTGCTGCGCGCGCATTTGCAAGCCCTGGTGGGTCAGGCGCCGTTCGGCGTGAGCCTCGCGGTGCTGCGCCAGCATATGTTCGACGCGATGGCGCTCGGCCTCGTAACCGCGGAATTCGCTGTCGCGCTCCTCGACGCCCTGACGTGCCTCGACCAGTTGTTTGTCGACGAGCAGACGCTGGTTGAGATAGGTCTGACGCTCGGCTTCGATGGTGGCCAGCGGTGCATGTCCGGATTCGAGTTGCTGCGCGATCTCGGACCGCCGAGCCTCAAGCTGCGCGAGCTGGCTGTGCATGCGCAGCAGCGCCTGTTCGAGTGCGGCCACCGCGGTGCGTTTGGATTCGATGCCGAGCGCATGTTGATGTGCGCGATCGGCGGCTTCGCGAGCGTTCAGGCGCGCTTCCTCGCGCGCCTCGAGCAGACGCCGGCGTTCACCATCCAGATACTGGCGACGCTGTTCCTCGTCGCCCATGCGCGCCACTGCCTGCTCCAGCCGCGCCCGTGCCTCGCGCGTGGCCGCTTCGTCCGTTTGCATGCGCGCCTGCAGTACCGCGATCTCCTCGTCGATCTTGACCACGCGCGAGCGCGCCGTGTCGATGCGGCCGCCGTGGCTTTGCATCTGTCCGGCAAGTTCGGCGACGCGCCGATGTGCGGTATACAGCTCGCGTTGGGCGTCGTCGCGTGCGCTTTCCGCTTCCGCCTTGCGCGCCTTGATCGCTTCGATCTCGGCGGTAAGTTCGTCCGCGCGCGCCTGCGCCAGCGCGATCTCGCCGCGCAATTCCTGGATTTCGCGTTCGCGCGCAAGCATGCCCGCCTGCGCGCCGCCGCGGCGCAACACGCGCGCGTAGCCGGCGCCGAGCCACACCCCATCGCGTGTGATGACGGACGCATGCGCGGCCAGATTAGCGGCGATGCGATTCGCCTCGTCCAACGAATCGGCCACGCGCACCTGCGCGAGCATATCGATGGCTGCCTGCGGTCCGCGCACCAGCGCGGCCAATGTACCCATCGGGACGTTGCCGCCTTCGCGCGGCTCGACCAGAGCCAGATTGGCCTCACGTACGCCGACCAGTTCAGCGGCGTGATTGCGCGGCGCCTCCGAGAGTACGCCTTCGAGCAGACCGCCGAGCACGGTTTCCACCGCGGTTTCCCAGCCCGCTTCGACGCGCAAGACTTCGCCGAGCCGGCGCGACTTGTCCAGGCCCAGCCTGGCGAGCCACTCGCTCGCGGCGGATTTTTCCTGGCCAAGCGCCGCATGCTGCAGCGCCTCCAGCGACGCCAGGCGACCGCGCAATCCCTGCAGACGCGTCCGCGCTTCGTTCAGTGCGACGGCGTTCGTGCGTTCGGCCTCCAGCACGTGTTCGTAGGCGGCGCGGCGTTCTTCCAGAAGGCGGCTGTGCAACTCGACCGTTTGCTTGTGCGCAGCGTGTTCGGCGGTCAGTTTGTCCAGTTGCTCGCGCAGCGCGTCGAAATCGGCGCCGCGCTTTTCCGCCTGCAGGGTTTCCAGGCGACGCGCCGTCTCCAGCGCCTGCTTGTCCAGATAATCCAGGCGCGTGCGTTCGACCTCGGCTTCTTTCGAGGCGTCGCCGGAAGCCCTGGCGTAAGCGTCCCATTGCGTCTGCCATTCGGCGAGTTTCGCTTCTGCTTCGCGCTGCGCGTCGGCGGTTTTCGTCGCGGTTTCGTTGAGCGCGGCGAGTTTCGGCTCGCCTTCGGCCAGCGCCGTGCGCAACAGTTCGATCTGCTCCCGGTCGCCGCCGATGTGCTCACCCAGTTCCGCACGCGTCTTTTCGGTTTCCGCGCGCGCACGCTCCAGACGTTCGCGCAGTTCCCGGTTGTGCTGGATCTGCTGCTCGACGCGCGCGATCTCTCCGCCGATGCGATAGACCTCGCCCTGCACCTTGCTCAGATGGTCGCTGGCGGACTGGTGTTTTTCGCGGTGCGCCTCGATCTGCGCCTCGACCTGGCGCTGCTCGGCGACAAGTCCTTCGATGGCGATATCCGCCTGTACCAGCGCATGCTGATGTTCATCGATCTCGCCGGCGATGGCGCGGTAATGCACGCCGCGCAGTTCCGCCTCGCGGCGCGCGTGCTCGGCCTTGAGTTCCTGCCAGCGCGCCGCGGCCCTGGCCTGACGGTTGAGGTGTTCGAGCTGCTTGTCGACTTCCTCGCGCACGTCGTTCAGGCGTTCGAGATTCTCGCGCGTGGCCTTGATGCGGCTTTCGGTTTCCTTACGCCGTTCCTTGTACTTGGAAATGCCGGCAGCCTCCTCGAGGTGTCCGCGCAGTTCGTCCGGATGCGCCGAGATGATCTCCGAGATCATGCCCTGCTCGATGATTGAATAGCTGCGCGCGCCCAAGCCTGTGCCGAGGAACAGATCGGTAATGTCGCGGCGGCGGCAGCGCGCGCCGTTGAGGAAATACTGCGACTGGCCGTCGCGACTGGCCTGGCGCTTCACCGAAATTTCGTTGTACTTGGCGTATTCGCCGACAACCAGGCCGTCGGCGTTGTCGAAGATCAGTTCCACCGAAGCGGCGCCGACCGGCTTGCGGCCGGTGCTGCCCGAGAAGATCACGTCGGCGAGCGAATCGCCGCGCAGGCGCGTCGGCGCGCTTTCGCCCATCACCCAGCGGATCGCGTCGATGATGTTGGATTTGCCGCAGCCGTTCGGACCGACCACGCCGGTCATGTTGGTCGGCAGGTGCAGGACGGTCGGATCGACGAAGGATTTGAATCCGGACAGCTTGATCGTGGTCAGGCGCATGGGTGTATTTCTGGGAATTCCGTTTGGGCGCCGATGACGCCACATTGTCCAGCGCGTGGGCTTGCGCTAAGGTGCGCGCCCACACAAGAAAGCCGCATCAGGAGTGAGTGCCGTGTCCACCGCGCCCAGCAAAAACCTGGAAACGTTCGCGAACCCGGAACCGGATCGCGATTATACCATCCGCATGCGCATTCCCGAGTTCACCTGCCTGTGTCCGAAAACCGGGCAGCCCGACTTCGCCACCCTGCATCTGGAATACGTGCCGGACAAGACCTGCGTGGAACTGAAATCCCTCAAGCTCTACGTCTGGAGCTTCCGCGACGAGGGCGCGTTCCACGAGGCTGTCACCAACCGCATCCTCGACGACCTGGTAAAGGCCACCCAGCCGCGCTTCATGCGCCTGAGCGCGGAATTCGGCGTGCGCGGCGGCATCTGCACCACCGTGGTGGCCGAGCATCGCGCGCGCGGCTGGAAGGTGGCCGCTGCGATCGCATTGCCCTAGTCGTTTTTCTCCGCTGGCTTTTCCTGCTCGACGGGCTTGCCGGCGGGCGGTGCGGTTCCCGCCGGATAGGTGATCTGCGCCTGCTCGCGCAGTTTGTCCAGACGCTCGCGGCCGATCTTCATCTGCAGGTTGCGGCGGATGCCTTCCTTGACCTGGTCGAACGGCGGTGGCGCATAAGGATTGGCAATGTCCAGATGCACCACGTGCCAGCCGTATTCGGTCTTGACCGGCACCTTGGTGGAATCGCAGTTGCGCAAATCCGCCAGTGCCTTGGCCAGTTCCGGCGGAAGCTGATCGGGGAGTACGCGGGTGAAGCGGCGAGCCTGCTTGGCCTTGCTGCGCCAGGCATCGAAAACCTTGTCGAAAGGCTGGCCCGAAACGATATCGTCTTCGGCCCTGAGCGCATCCTCTTCGTTGTCGAACAACAACTGGCTGAAATCGTAGGCGACCTTGCCGGCACGCGCCACCTGATTGTCGTATTCGGCCTTGAGCATGGTGTCGTTGATCGGCGTGCGCTGCTGGAACTGCGCGAGCGCCGCATCCGCCACGCCCTGCAGACGTGCGGCCTCGACACGGGCAAGGTATCTGGGGTCGGCGGCAAAATTCTCGCGTTGCGCCGCCTGCGCCAGCAGCACGAGATCGGTGACCAGTGTCAGCGCCTGATCGCGCTGCTTGGGCTGGTTCACATCCAGCCGGTGCGCTTCGGCGACGGCGTCGAGCAGACTCGCCGGTACCGGCGTGCCGTTGACGGTTTCGACCGCGGTACTGCCGGACGGCATCTGGATGATGCGATTGTCCGCGCCGTTTGACGAGCAGCCTGCGATTGCGGCGAGAGCCAACAGGAATATCTTGCGCATTTTCGAGCCTTCAGTGCGTTTCGTCCGGAGCGCGCGCATCGATTGCGAGCGCGTGAATGTCGGTTTGCATCATTTGGCCGAGCGCCGCATAGATCCGCCGATGGCGCGCCAGTGGTGACAACCCGGCAAATTCCGCGGCGACGATGCTAACGCTGAAATGTCCGCGCCCGTCGCGCGCGCCGGCATGTCCGGCATGCAAATGGCTCTGATCTTCGACCGTCAGTTGCAGGGGGGCGAAATTTCGCGTCAGGGTTGCGCGGATTTGCTCGACCCGGCCGCTCACGGCAACACCTTGCGGAACGGACGCACTTCGACGTCGCGATACACGCCGGCGGCGCGATAGGGATCGGCATCGGCCCAGGCGTGTGCGCTGCCCAGATCGGCGAATTCCGCCACGATCAGACTGCCGGCGAATCCCGCCGGACCCGGATCTTCCGCATCGATCGCGGTCAAGGGTCCGGCCAGCAGCAGGCGGCCCTCGTCGCGCAAGGCGTGCAGGCGCGCCAGATGCGCCGGTCGCGCCGCACTGCGTGCGCGCAGACTATCCGGGTTGTCGCGTGCGTAGATCGCGTACCACATCGGTCGGGTTCTCGTCGCCAAGCCGCAAAGTTTAGCCGAAGGCGCACGCGCGCGCCTGCGGCGTGGCGCAAAATCGCGCTGCATGTTAGCGTCATGGATATGTTGCAAACGCTTTCCGTCAAGGATTTCGCCATCGTCGGCGAGGCCGAAATCGCGCTCGGCACGGGCATGACCGCGGTCACCGGCGAGACCGGGGCGGGCAAGTCCCTGCTCGTCGATGCGCTCTTGTTGCTGGCCGGACAACGCGCCGATACGGGCGTGGTCCGCCACGGCTGCGCGCGCGCGGAATTGACCGCCGCCTTTTCGCTTGCTGACGCGCCGGCCGCACTCGCCTGGCTCAAATCCGAGGATTTCGACGACGGCGACATGTGCCAGATCCGTCGCGTGATCCGCAACGAAGGCGCATCGCGCGCCTGGATCAACGGCCGTCCGGCAACGCTGGCGCAGTTGCAGGTGCTGGCCGAAACCCTGATTGAGATCCACGGCCAGCACGAACATCAGGCGTTGTTGCAACGTGCGCACCAGCTCGCCCTGCTCGATGCCTACGGCGGACACGGGACGGAACGCGATCGCGTCGCCGCCCTGGCCGGGCGATGGCGCGATGTCGAAGCGCAGATACGTACGCTATCCGGCACACAGGATCATGCCGAACGCATCGCCCTGCTCGAACACCAACTCGGTGAGCTGGATCGTCACGCACTGCTGCCGGCGGAATTCGACGCGTTGAACGAAACGCACAAACGCCTCGCCAATGCCGGACAGTTGCTGCAAGGCAGCGCGGCCGTGGCGGAATTGCTCGACGGCGACAGCGAGTTCGCCGCGCTGCGCGCGCTGACCCGAGCGCGCAACGAATTGTCCTGTCTGGCAGAACTCGATCCCGCGCTTGCGCCTGCACGCGAGCTGCTTGACGCCGCCGCGATCCAGCTCGGCGAGGCGCACACCGCGATCGGGCGCTATCGCGACGGTCTGGAACTGGACCCGGATCGCTACGCCGAAACCGAAGCCCAAATCGCCAAGCTGCATGAACTGTCGCGCAAGCATCGCATCCCGGCCGCGGAACTGAAGACGCACGCGCAAACCCTGCGCGCCGAACTGGAAGGCCTGCGCGGCGCGGGCGAAAAACTGGAAACGCTGCGACGCGAACGCGATGCGATCCGCAACGATTACGCCGGCGCCGCGGCGGAGCTGTCGCAACGGCGCCTGGCCGCGACGAAGAAATTGGACAAGGAAATCACGGCCTTGATGGCCGAATTGGGCATGCCCGGCGGCCGTTTCACGACCGAGCTTGCGGCATCGGAGAGCCGCGTTCCCGATGCGCAGGGTGCGGAGCGCGCGGACTTCCTGGTCAGTGCCAATCCCGGACAGCCGCCGCGCCCCCTGCGCAAGGTCGCTTCCGGCGGCGAACTGTCGCGCATCGCTCTGGCCGTCGAAGTGGCCGCTCTCGGTCTGGACGACATCGGCACGATGGTGTTCGACGAAGTCGACTCGGGCATAGGCGGCAGCGTCGCCGAAATCGTCGGCCGCAAGCTGCGCCGGCTCGGCGGCAAGCGTCAGGTTCTATGCGTGACCCATCTGCCGCAGGTCGCCGCACAAGCCCACGCGCACCTGCGCGTCGCCAAATCGACTGATGACGATGCCACGGCGATCACAATCGAAACGCTGGACGGCACGGCGCGTCGCAACGAGATCGCACGCATGCTTGGCGGCGTGACGATCACGCCCGAAACGCTGGCGCACGCGCAGCAGATGCTCGTCAGCGCACGAACCTGACGCGCGGCGCTACGGCGTCTTTCTCTTTTTGGCGCGCACGTACAGCACCAGGCTGTGATCCTCGATCGAATAGCCGTGCCGCTCGGCAATCTCGTGCTGCAGCTTCTCGATTGCCGCGCTGGTGAATTCGATCACCCTGCCGGTATCGACGTCGACCATGTGGTCGTGATGCTTGCCGCGGTCGATCTCGTAAACCGCCTGCCCGCCTTCGAAATTGTGCTTGAGCACAAGCCCGGCCGCCTCGAACTGGAGCAGGACGCGGTAGACTGTGGCCAACCCAATGTCGCGGTGGTGCTGGATCAGCTCACGGTAAATATCCTCGGCCGTCAGATGCTTGCCGGAGGAAGTTTCCAGAATTTCGAGGATGCGCATGCGCGGCTGGGTGACTTTCAGTCCGGCCTTGCGCAATTCTTGGTTTTCCATGAGGAACTCCATGGTGCGCTTTAGCCCCCGTAAATTCAGGGGGGACTGCGCGTTTTTTTTGGCGCGCAGTGAGGATTGTGGGTCTTGCGCGCGGAGTCGAAGCCAAAAGCGCTAACATTCCTTCTACAATCCCTAGTGTATCATTCGGCGCCCTCCGCCCGCTGGTGTTCATCGCATGACGACGTTCCTCCGCCCCGCTGCCGTTGCACTTTGCGCCATCGCCGCCGCGGCGTGCAGCCCGATCTACAAGCTCGACATCCAGCAGGGCAACCTGTTCAACAAGAACCTGGTCGATTCGCTCAAGCCCGGCATGAGCAAGCGTCAGGTGACCTTGGTCATGGGCTCGCCTTCCATCATCAGCCCGTTCGATCAGAACCGCTGGGACTACGTCTCGACGCTGCGCAAGGGCAACGGACGGATGGCGACGAAAGACCTTACCCTGTATTTCACGAACGACTCGCTCGCGAAAATCGAAGGCGACTACTTCGCCGAAGATCCGGCCGAACTGATCAAGGAAGCAACCAAGTACAAGCGTCAGTATCCGGACGACAAGCGACCGGACGAGGACAAGAAGAAACAGCAGGGCAGTTAAGTCCGGCGTTCGGCGCGCTTGCGTCGCGCCGACTTGGGATCGAGCTGCAGCGGACGGTACAGCTCGACGCGATCGCCGTCGCCCAGGAGCGTTTCCGCTTTGACGCGGCGGCCGAAGATGCCGAATCCTGCCGGAGCGAATCCCGGCAACTCGTTGAGAACCCCACTCGCGGCGATGGCGTCGGCCACCGTTGCGCCGGCAGCGATATCCACGGCACGCAGGATCTGGCGCTGCGGATCGGCATAAGCCACCTCGACACGAATCGTTTCAGGCATCTTCGCGCCCGGCCTCGCGGCAGAATTCGTCAACCATGCGGTCGGCAAGTTTTTCGAATCCCTTGCGGAATACCGGCGCCAGAACACGGCCGCGATATTCAAACTCAAGCGCGAATTGGACTTTGCAACCGGCGTCGCCGAGCGGCATGAACTCCCATGCACCGGTCAGACTCCGGAAGGGTCCGTCGGCCAATTGCATGCCGATGCGTTGCGGCGGTACAAGCGTATTGCGTGTGCTGAAACCCTGGATCGTTCCGGCGATGCGCAAATCCAACCGCGCGACGATGGCATCCGGCTCGCGCGCCAGCACCATGGAACCCGCACACCAGGCAAAACGGCGCGGATAGGATTCGACATCGTTGACCAGATCGAACATCCGCGCCGGCGGATAAGGAACGATGGCGCTGCGGCGAATATGAATCATGCGCTGTTTCCGTCACAATTCGCGCCATTATGAACAAGGCCAAGGCAAAAAAGGACAGCCACGACAGCACGATCGCGTTGAACAAGCGCGCGCGCCACGAATACCATATCGACGAGCGTTACGAGGCGGGCCTGTCCTTGCAGGGCTGGGAAGTCAAAAGCCTGCGCGCCGGGCGCATCAATTTCGGCGACAGTTACGCCGTGGTCAGGGGCGGCGAGTTGTATCTGTTCGGCGCCTCGATCCCGCCATTGATCTCGGCGTCCACGCATGTCGTTGCCGACGATCGGCGCACGCGCAAGTTGCTCCTGCACCGCACCGAAATCGACAAGCTCGTGGGCGCCGTCGAACGCAAGGGGTATACGCTCGTGCCCACCGCGATGTATTGGAAGCACAACCGGGTCAAGGTGGAAATCGGGCTGGCCAAGGGCAAACAGGATCACGACAAACGTGCGACCGAGAAGGAACGCGACTGGCAGCGCGAGAAGCAGCAGGCGATGCGCGCCAGGAACCGGCTGGCCTAGGTTCCAGCTGGATACCGGCATTGGTATGCCGGTCTCATCGCTGACCACATGAGTACGGGGACGTTCCCGTCACCACGCAGCATTGCCGAAAGCGGCGGAATGCATCACGCACTTGCTCGCGCAACAGATCGTCGCTCCACGGCTTCGTGAAGAATTTGAACACAGCACCCTGGTTGACCGACTCGGTGACGACCTGCAGATCTGTATAACCCGACAGGATGATGCGGACTGTATGGGATACAGTTGCTGCCGATCGCGAGAAACTCGGCACCCGACATCCCCGGCATGCGTTGGTCCGAAATAATGACTTGAACCAGGTTCACGGCGAGCACATCGAGAGCTTCGGCGCCGCTGCTCGCGGTCAGAATCCGATAACCGTCCTTGCGCAACAAGCGCGTCAATGCGTAACGGATACCGGCTTCGTCATCGACCAACAAAACGCGGTAAACGAAACCTCCCTGTTTACCGACTATTTTGGCTGGACGACCGGTAGCTCCACCCGCATCAACGTACCCTGACGGGGCACGCTTGTCACCTCAATGTTGCCGTGATGCTTCGCGACGATGCCGTACGAAATCGAAAGTCCGAGACCGGTCCCCGTGCCAACCGGCTTGGTCGTGAAGAACGGATCGAAAATGCGCGGCAACACATCCGGCGGAATGCCTTCGCCGTCGTCGCCGATCGCGATCCATACCTTATCGCCGTCCAACCCGGTGCTCACCGTGATCAGACCGTTCTTCTGCACCGCCTGGGCCGCGTTCATGAGAATGTTCAGAAAAACCTGATTCAGTTCCGACGGAAGACATTCGATCATCGGCAGGTCGCCGAACGTCTTCACAATCTGGGCCTTGTACTTGATCTGGTTGGAAACAATGTTCAAAGTCGACTCGAGTCCCTGATGCACGTCGGCATTCACCCACGCTTCGTTGCGGTCGCGCCGCGAAAAATCCTTCAGGTCGCGGACGATCTTGCAGACGCGGTCGATACCTTCGCGCGACTCGCTAATCAACTGCGGCGCATCCGTCGACAGGAAATCGATCTCGGCGTCGCGGCGGATTCGTTCGCTTTCCATTGCGGCGATCGCGTCTCGCGCATTTGCCTGCGCCGCATAAGCATTGACCGCGCCGAGCAGCTTCGACATGTAATCCTGCAGCGTTGAGAGATTGGAGCTGACGTAGCCGATAGGATTGTTGATCTCGTGCGCGACGCCTGCTGCAAGCTGGCCTATCGACGCCAACTTCTCAGACTGTATCGCCTGTTCCTGTGCGTTCTTGAGTTTCGCATAGGCGACCTCGAGTTCCGCATTCCGCTCATGCAGTTCTCGCGTTCGTTCTTCGACGCGCCGCTGCAGCTGCGCGTAGGCTGCGCGGAGCGAATCGGCTGCCAACCGGCGCTGCAGGCTGTTCGCGATCTGGCTTGCGACGAAGCCCAAGAGTTCCACGTCGACGCTTTCATATGCATTTTCGTCTTCGATGCTTTGTACCGAGACGAGACCGATGTTGCTCCCATCGACGACGAGCGGAACGCCGAGCCAGCACGCATCTGGCCGGCCGGATGAGACGGCGAAGTCCGGGTCCACGACGCCTTTCCGCACCAGATCGAGGATGTCGGTGCGGCGCAGCAACGTCTTGCCGTGTTTGAGAACATATTCGCTCAAACCCGCGCCGAGCGGCCGCGCAGGCGGGCTCTGTTCGACCTTGTCGACGTAGTAGGCAAATTCCAGACTCGCGCGATCCGCACTCAGCAGCGCGATGTAGAAGTTCTCCGCATTGATCAAGGTACCGACAATCCGATGTGTGCGCTGAAAGAACTCGAGTTGGCCGATGTCGGAGGTGGCGAGCTGAGCAATCTGAAACAGCGCGCTCTGCAAGCGTTCGGCGCGCTGCCGTTCGCTGATTTCGCGCATGAGCTCCTGATTCGCTTCGGCGAGCTCTGCAGTGCGTTTGCGCACCTGCAGCTCCAGTGCCTGCTTGCCCTGCTTGCGTTCGAGCGCAACCAGTATGTGTCGACTCACGAACTCGAGCAGCGCACGGTCCTCGTCCGTGAAGCGGACGCCACATTCATAGCTTTGCACGACGACGGCCCCGAGCGCACGACCGTCGCGCGACATCGGCACGCCAAGCCAATCTTCACTGTCCGGCCCGAGGATAGAAAGTGGGCCAGAGACCTGACCGCGCAAATCCGGTGTGGATCCTCGCAACGGCTTGCCATCACGCAGCAGATACCAGGTCAGCGAATGCTGGTGTGCCTGCAGCGGTATGTCGGTTTCGCTGTCTGGTGGCTCGGGGTCCATCGCGTCGGCGTAATAGAGGAACCGCAGGCTGTCGGCGTCGGCGTCGTAGCGTACGATGAAGAAATTTTCCGCGTACATCAGCCCCGCCACGATCGTGTGGATACCGCTCAGCATCTCGTTCATGTCCCGATCGGAACTGGCCAGCTCCGAGATCGCGAACAGCGCGCGCTGGAGATTTTCCGAGCGTTCCAGGCGCTGCAACGCGTCCCGCAGATCGGCAATCTCGAGCGCGTGCTGCAATTGTCGACCTGCCGCCGCCAACTCGACACTGCGCTCGGCCAACAGGTGCTCTGCGTCGACAAGCGAGGTCGCTTCGAGCAGGAGAATCGACGAGTGGCCGTCTTCCGCGAAAAGGGGAAACGCGATGTTTTCGCCCTCGGTCACGGGCCCCTCGTGGTTTGCGACGGCTGCGCGCGCAAGCGCGAGTTCGTGGGGCTCCAGGCGCGACGGTGGTTCGGACTGGGTCTCCTCGGAAGTGGCGACGTTCCAGACAACGCGCGCCTTGCGGCACGCGCGGACGCCCTCGAACATGCCGGCGATTTCCGCTGCAACCGCGCGCGGAGAGGTTGCGTCAAGCAACCGCGCCATCAGCTCAAGTCGCCGCACATGCGCCGAATCGATTAACGCTCTAGCAGGCGAATCATTCATGGATTGGTCGCCGATTCGCCTGTGCCTCGCTCAGCTCAGCATGCATGAAAACTCGCCAACGCAATCGGCGAAGTCGACTGCGCGCGAGCCGCGAGTCCTCCGACAGGGTCGCACCGGCAAGGGCTGCCCGCAAGTACATCGGGCCGGCGTCCGACCCCATGTTTTTCCGAGCCTGCGATGAAATACTCAAGCGAAACAATCATCGAGGCGTTGCTCGCCAGCGCGATACGCGCCGATGATTTCGAGCCGGAGCTTCTCATCGTTCCGGGATTTCGCGAGGAACGTGTAAATGGTTTCCCGCGAACGACGCGACTGAATGCAGACTCCCGGATTGCAATTACCAGACGGTTTCCCGACCGCCACGGCGAGCCCGGAAATCTTCTACGAGTGGCTGATTGGATTGCCGGCATGTTCATGCGTCGGTATTTTCTGTCGGTGCATACTAGGGCCTGGTTGCGGTCGTGCGTAATACGTACGGTTACTGATTGAGCGAATCGGCCGACGTCCTAAACACGACGACATAAATAATGCAGCATTGTGATATCCTCGCTTCGCTCTTTTCTTGGGGAGAAGGCTCGATCTGCTCGATGCCTATGAGACGACCGAAGGCGGCGGAACGAACGGGCATGACGCACTGCACCGTTTGGAACAACTCAGGCGCGCGGCAAATACGGATCTGATGCGCAAGGACCTCCCGTCGCTGCTGACCGAATCATCCGACGCATAGACGTAGAAAGCGTTCCCGGACGCGGAACGGTTTTTACCCTTTGGCTGCCGGTTTCGGCGCGCTGAAGCTGGCGCGGCGACCGCGCGCAACCGGTTCGTCCCGCCTCCTTTGGAAACGAGGTCGACCAAGATCGGTTGAACAAACCCGCGGTATCGCCATATACTGGCGACAAGGAGTTTTCCATCCCGGGGGCGACATGGCTTCGACGGGGATATCGAAATCGCCTGGTGCATGCCGAGGGGGCAGCTTTCCTCGTTAATCCAGCGGCAAAACTTTAGTTGCCAACGACGACAACTACGCTCTGGCCGCTTAAGGCCTAAGCCCCGAACCGGTTTGTGTCCGTGCTCGCCGGTGTAGGGTCATCATCACGGAATCGCCGCTGACCGTCGCCGGTCGATCATCGGCTAACTCTCAACCGGCTGGTTCCGCGGTGCGCTTGGCACGCTGTGTTGCCGCGGGATGAGATGAAACAGCGCGCTACGCATGTAGAACCGGGGACGTAGGATCTTCGGACGGGGGTTCGATTCCCCCCGCCTCCACCAAATTGAAGTGTGGGACATGGCTGCACAGGTCATCGACGCAAATGCCCCGCCGCTGTTCGATCCGGCCAGGCTCGACCGCGCCGGCACGCAGGTGCGCAGCGAACCGTTTCATTTCCTGGTCGCAGGCGGCCAGTTGCCCGCGGCTGCGGCGGCTGTATTGCGCGAGGATTTTCCGAATTACGCCGGCGCCGGTTTCTTTCCCTGGGACGCGGCCGATTGCGGACCGAGCATCAATCGTCTGGTTGAGGATCTGACAAATCCGGCGGTCGCCACCGCAGTCGGCGTGCACCTCGGGATAGAAAACCTCGGCCAATATCCAACTCTGGTCACCTTGTGCCGGTCGCTGAACAAGCGCCACGGCACGATCCATACCGACAGCCGCTCCAAGGTCGCCACCGCCCTGCTCTATCTCAACGAATCCTGGCCCGATGGCAGCGACGGCTGCCTGCGCTTTCTCAACCGCATAGACGCCATCGACGATCTGGCCGCGCCGGAGATCAAGCCGCTATACGGAAATTTTGTGGTGTTCCGGCGCGCGGACAATTCCTTCCACGGCCACCTGCCTTTTGAGGGCGAGCGCCGGGTGATCCAGGTGGCGTGGCTGACCAGCGAGGATGAGAAGCTGCGCAAGACCCGGCGCGGAAAGCTTTCGCGCCTGTTCAAGAAACTGCTTGGCGGACTCGACAGGCGCTACGGTGCGCGGCGCGGCAGAAATGCCGCGCACCCCAAGTAGTCAAACCTTACCAGCAATTGCCGTTGCTGTTCTGCGGCATCGCAGTGGGCCCTGGAATCTGCTGCCCGGTATTGGTGAGTGACAGGGCTCCGCATTGATCGGACGCCTGCGGTCCAACGGGTGTGGCTATGAGCGTATATGTTTGATTTGCGGATGCCACAAACGCCGCCGCGGTGTAATACCCTTTTGGTGACGTCACCGATGAAAAGCCGAGTCCGGTGGGCGCTGCCCCGGTAATACTCGTCGTGTAATTGTTGAAATTCGTGTAGTACCGTTCCTCGGCGGCTGCGAGATTTTGCAGCAGACTTTGACCGTCGGAACGCCGCGCCCGGAATGCATAACGGCTGTAGTTAAAATACGCCAGGGATGCCAGGACAGCTATCACCACGACCACAATCATCAATTCGAGCAAGGTGAATCCAGCGGGCCGCTTTCTACGCATCGCATTCTCCCGGTTCGCCATCTTTATTTTCAGCATCACAACTGATTCAACAATTCACGCCACGAACGGCGATGCCAGAAGCTGTCGGAGATAGTGAACCCCGGCATGCCCGGAATCAGCACAATACCTCCGCCGAGCGGCGTAATGACGGGCGTGCCATTGCCAGCGATCGGCGGATTGGCCACGATGCTTCCGACGATCCCGCTGCCATTGGGCGGCGTATAGCCACCACCGTTGACCGGCGGAGTGCCAGAAGGAGCACCTCCCGTCACCGCGTCTACCACCATCACTGCTCCAGTCAGACCGGGTTGGCAGGGGTTGTTGTTCGATGGGATTAATGTGGTCAAGAGCACCTCTCCGGCGCTGTACAAAGGCGTACCAGTCACCACGTCGCGCTCGCCGGAGTCGACCATGTTAAAGGTCCATCCGGGTGCTATGGTACTCGCGCCTTTGGAAGAACAGCCAGTAACGCCACATTGAGTAAGGGCACGAATTCCGTTGCTCTCCGACAGGGTCTGCACTACAAGACTGCCCGCTGAGATCGGGTACTTGCTCGACCCAGTGCCGTAGTCGCGGATCCCGTAGAACGCTTGCGTCGGGGCACTGGTAGATACATTGTCCGTCGATGCTAAGTACTTGCCGGTTCCGAAAATCCAGATTGGATTGCCCCCGTTGTTCGGGTCGGAAAAAGCGTTGGGCTCGACCGTAATCGGTTGCTGGGTGGGAGATGTGCGCGAGGAACCAGACGGCACCGGGGTCTGGAACATCTTGTCGATCTTCCAGTTACTCGCATTCGGGTCGGACAGATCGAACCGCCACAGATTGCCCATCAAATCGCCCGCGGCGGCAATCATTCCAACATTGTTGCTGCCGCCCCAAACAGTCGGTGTGGTCAATCCGAAGGCGGTCGAGTCAATGCTGCTGGTTTTCAATTCCGCGATGAAGGCGCCGGTTTGAGCATCCAGCACGAACATCGACTCGTTCGTCGTCGCAGGGTCGGTGGACGGAGAACCAGTCGGCATGTAGCCGCTCGGCAGCAATACGACCCATTTGCCGCCGCTGTAATTGAGACGGACGATGTCCGGTTTGCCGTAGGTATAGCCAAGATCCGCCATATTCGGCGAATTGTTGCTGATGTCCCAGAGCACGGTCGGAGAAGTGCCATTAGTGATGTCCAGCGCGAATGCGCCACGGCCGCCCAAGCGCAACGTACCGACAAGGATTGTGTGCCATTGATTATCGCTGGTGAAGAACACGTCCTGGGTGCTGAAATTGCCGTCCACCGTGGGTACCAGGCCACCCGTGGAATTAGCGTATGCCGTGACGGCTCCGTTCTGGATTACGGTCTGCGGCACATAAGCCCACTGCTCCACGCCGCCACCCGGGGTTACGCTGACGGTACCGTTGCTCGATACCGTGACACCGCCCGCAGAAAAAGCGTGCAGCATGCCGTCGTTGGCCGCGGCGTAAACGATCGGAGGACGACCGTTCACGGCTTTGACGAACGCGGAATACAGCTGCGCCCCACTGGCCATTTCCGGCGAACCGGATGGCCAACTGTCCGCATAGTTGCCGCCGGGAGAGCCGACATATTGCGGCTGCGCATCGATGATGGCACCGAGCAGCGAACTGCGCGAGCGGAATTGCGGCGGCGAGGTCGCGGTTTCGTATGTGCGATTTCCATCCAGCCAGTCCACGCGCTGCGGGCCATATCCGTCCCCGCCGGTGCAGGTGGTGGTTGAGGCAGTCCAAGTGCCGTTGTTCAAGGCGCACTGGTCCGCCGGGTTAAGGCTGGAGAAGGTCGTTTTCGAAAATGCTTGCGTCGGCGTCGAAGCGCTTACGTAAGTGTAAATGTTGCGGCTTGTGTACGGGGTAGGCTGTTGCGACGTGTTAATCGTCGCCGTGGTCGTGCACGAAGGCATGGTGCTCCCCGTGCCGGTTCCGGTGAGAATGCAGCCGGCATCGAGCACCGCTGGCGGAATGGATTGCCCGGTAGTCGGATTGATCGCGTATTCCGGCAGGTTGCCGGACCAGTCGGAGTTGTAGCCGCCGGAAAATCCGGCAGTACTCGCCGTGGCCACGGAAATGGACGTGGTCAAGGCGACCGAGGTGCCCGCGCGCGCATTGATATTGGCCAGAAATCGCACCAACGCCTTGATCAGGGCCTGCGGGTCGCCCGCACTGAAGAATTCGCCGCGACCGGCCAATCCGGCGTGCCAAGTATCGTCCACATTGGCGGCGATACCCCCACCTTGACCATTGGGTGTGGGCCATCCGACACTTCCCGAAGAATTGGTCTGGCCTTGGCGCAGCAGACAGGCATCCTGCTTCGCACCACTCGTGGTGTTCGTGCAATCGGTATTCTGGGAAATGTTCAACTGGCCGTTGACGCCGAGGCCCACCAGGAACTCATCCATGTGCGGCCAGGTTGCCGAATCGTTGAACGGGTTGAAATAGATTTCGGGATTGACATTCGTCTGCGGCACCGTGGAGCCCACAGTGCCGGTCAGGTTGAATACCCCAGTATTTTGATCCGGCATATAGGGCGCCACAATCTGCGGCGGATTCGCGGTCGGGTTGTACAAATCCGGCCGCAAATTCATCGCCCAGAAATTGAACGCGATATCGGAAAGCGACGCGTAGCCGCTATCGCCGCCGTCATGTACGGGTTGGTAAATCGAGGTGACGCCCGTGGTAGAGGGCGATGGAAATTTCACGCCATCCGGCAAGGTCAGGCCCGAAGCCGGCAACGTCAGACTGGAATATGACGGGCCGTTTGCGCCGCCGTTCCACAAACCGTCGGTCACCAGCATGTGGTAGTTCTGCCGGCAGTACAGTTCGTTACCAGATCCCGTCCCAGATATCGGCGGTTGCCAATAGGGGTCCGTCAAATTGCCCGTGGCTCCAGTGTTACCGAAGCCGCGCTTGAAGAAGATACCGGCACGATTGACCGTGCTTCGGGTTGGGGTTCCACCACTCGCGGGAACCTGGAAAATCCAGTTGTAAAACGCACTACGGTAACAATTCGGCGGCGTGGTGATGGTGCCGGATTGCTGAATCGTGACTGGGTTTGCAGTTGCGCTGGATGTGCATGCTGATGTATCGATCAACTCGGAAATGATCGCATTGCTCGGCAACTGATAATTACTGCTATTCAAATTTTGCCAAGCAACACGCTGGTTGCCGCCATAGCCACTGTTGGCAGTGGTTCCGACCAACCCGGGATCGCCAAACACGCGCGACATCGCCGTACGCGCCATCTGGTTGCGGGTGCGGTAATACGCGTACCAATTGGCGAAATTCTGGTACTGGCTGGCGGGCACTGGCACGGCTTCCCAATTGCTAGTGTTGTACAGGGTATGCAAGCCGTCGCAATTGGCAGTGCCGCATCCCAGGTTGGTTGGAATGCCGAATTTATCCACGGCCACGGTGACTGTTGCCTTCAGTCGATAGTAATAAGGACCGCCGATCGGGTAGGTCACGACGGTGCCGTCGCTCAGGGTGTGCGACGCGCCATCCATCGGGCTGGCCCCGTTCCACAAGTCGCCGCCACCGCCACCATTGGCCACTCCGGTACCGCATTTCCAGCGGTTGTCGGTGGTGCTCGTTTTGGTTCCATTCAATTTGCTGATGGCTCCCGGAAAATTCACGTTGGATCCGCTGGAGTTGTAGGCACGGTCCAAATCCGGGTTGTTGTTGTAACGGGCCGTGCTGTCCACCGTTGCCGGACTCATGGGACGGTTGACGGCGATGCCGTCAACCCAAACTGCATTCAGCGTGGCGTCGGCATTCGGAAATGTCTTGCCGCTGGCGTAGAGCGGCGGGTTGTATTTGATATTCGGGTTGTAGTAAACGCCGTTCATCGGTTGACTGCGCAAATCCACGCCGGGTAACAGATTATCGGCGTCGATCACATTCGCACAACGCCAAGGACCGCCTCCGGATCCGGTCGTGCTGGTGTTGTTGCTGCCATCTCCCCAGTCCATGCTGCTGTATAAAAGGTTGCCGTTGTTGTCCGTCGTCCAAGGCGGATCGTCGTTGACGCGGCTGGACTGCATCGAACCGGAATCGTCGAAGGTGAACACGATATTCGGCGGCACCGACGTCGTCAGATTGGGTGGAGTCGCGCCGAGTTGTACTGTGCCGGCAAACGCCGGATTGCCTATGCCGGCCAACATCGTGGCAACAGCAGCGGCGACGGCAAGGAAGACGCGCTGATTCATCGTGCGAACGCGCATGGGAGGCGCTCCTCAATACTGGGCCAGAACGGCCGCAAAGGTGGACTGCACGACGCGCACGGTATTGGTCGAACCGCCGGCGCCGCGCGCGGTGATGGTGTAGATGTACTTGGTCATGTTGTTGTTGCCGCCGTTCTGCTGCTGATTGGAGCCGACAACTTGGCCGGAACTACCCGGCGGCAAATCCGGGCCGATCAGCCTGATCAGATATTGCGGCTGCGCGGCCAGCGAGGCCGATTGCGCGGCGCCGCTGAGCCCGGTCAGACTGGGTGCATACGCAGTACCGCCATCGCTGCCGGTCGAAGTCCAGGTCGTGGCGGTGTCGAACGTGGCGGTCGATGCCGCGTAATTGCCGGTTTGATCGGGCGCATAACAGCCGCCGCTGCCATCCGAACTGCAGTACAATGTGAGTTTGTTGGCCGATGCGGAGGTCTGGGGAGCGAGCCAGATGTTGAACTCGGCTCCGCGCAATGCGCTTTCCGATCCCATCAGAGCCATTTGCGCGCTGCGCATTCCGCCGGTCATGCGTTCCTGCATGACTGAAGTTCCGGACGCGGTTAGGCCAAGCAGGGTCAGCAGCACCAGGAAGATGAGGGCGACGAAAAGCACGGCGCCGCGCTGGGCACGTAAAGCGGAGGGCTGGGGAGTCTGTTTCACAATCATGGGAGCACTCCTGGAACTAAAGCACGGCATTGCGAACGCCGATCAAACTGACGAACTCGCGGCGCATCATCTGCCCGGGCATGCCGTTGAAGTCCGTGCTGGCAGGAATCTTGTAATTGCTCTGCTTGCTGCAATCGACCGTGGCCAAGCTGGTCTGCGGATCGATGCTGTAGCAATACGGCGTATCATTGGCACTGATCGCATAGAGGTTGTTGATAGTGTCGAGCATCATGTGCACCTCGATCGATCTCACGGCACGCCACAGGCAGCCGGTTTGATCGGGATAAGGCGTACCGCCATTCTGGAATTGTGCCGGCCCTGCCGGGCACGTGATGGCTCCGCCGTTCCGATCGTCGACCTTATCGGCAGTGAGATAGGTAACTGCTCCGTTGTTGTCGTTGACGCCGTAAAGGAAATCCAGCCTGTCAACGCCCTGTACTACAACGTCTTCGCTGCCTCCTTTGGCGGACCCGCCATTGAAGCGACGGATCAGATCCGGAATCACACGACCAGCGGGTGCGTCGGGGCTCGGGTCGGCGTCGTAGCGCAAATAGTAAGTAACGGTGACGAAATCTTTGGAAAAATTATAGACATGCGTCGAGTTCAGGGGCCAAGTCCCGCATTGAGTTGCATTGTTCCCGGTCAATCCGTTCAATGTCGCCGTGAGTGTGTTGCCCGAGACGCTGATGTTTGCATTGGTGGCCTCGGGGTTGTTGCAAACGCCGATAAAAAGTCGGTCATTGGTACCAAAATTGAACGCAGGATCTGAACTGCTGCGAGTGGCGGTTACGGTACAGGAAGTACTGCTTACCGGGACCACCGCGGTTACCGGCCAGCCGGTGCCTTGCAGATAGCGCAGGGTGATCGCATCGCTGCCGGGTACCCGCAACCCGGCGGTGATTCCCTGTTTGGGCAGGAAGCTCGGATCAGTCACACAGGTGGTCCCGCCCTTATCGCACTCGTAGCCTTGCAAATTGATGCTGGGACTGAGCGGATATGCGTTGTTGTTGCCAGGCGGCCAGCCCGCGGGCGGGCCAGCCAAGTTCCCGTTTGAATCCGGCAGGAACAAGCTGGAGAAATAAATAAAAGTGGCTACCGGTGAATCCACTGCACCGTTGGGGGTCAGCGTTGCCCGTCCGCCCGAACTGCTGCAAAAAGGCGCGTCGACCATACGCAAATCGGCATTCACTCGGGTCACGGCAAAACGGCCGTTCTCCTGCAACAACGCCAAGGCGTTTTGCACCTTGTTGGCGCTACTCGTAGTGCCGAACAGCGATACCAGGCCGATGCTGACCAAAATGCCAAGCAGCATGGCAACCATGAGCTCGATAAGGCTGAAGCCGCCCAGACGATGACGAATTACCGTGTGTGTAGAGATCATGGCTGAAAAACCCAGGAAAGCGTTTCGGTATTCGGGGTGCCCACCACCGCCAGCGTTGACTCGTTCCAGTTGATCGTGATCGTGCACTGGCCGCCATAGGGGGGGAGCATCTGGTATGCACTGGTCGGGATCGAAGGCGCTCCAGCGCAATTGATTGATTCGGTCGCGTTAGGCAGGAAGCGTGCGATTTGCGAAGTCCATACTCCGATGTCGCGCGTAGCTACCTGCCCATACGCACAACCGGTCGATGCGCCTTGGCAGGTTGCATCATTTCCAGCAGGCCCTGTCCAAACGCCATTGTACAAATCGGTCCAGAGCGCCCAACTCGCGTTGGCGCGCATGCGGTCGGCCATCGACTGTGCGAGGAAAGTCGCCTGGGTGCGCAAATAGGCACTGTGGTTGGTTCGTACCGACACCGCCAGCAAACCGGCCATGCCAAGCACGCCCAGACTGAAAATAAGCAAGGCTATCAACACTTCGAGAAGAGTGAACCCATGCGAAGGTGATTTGTGCATTGGACTGTACCTCAGCACGATGGCGCAGGCGAACCGGCGGTGCCACGGTACGAAGTCGCGACACCCGATTGCTGGACGATTATGTGATTTTCCTGTGCCATGTTCCCGTCCGGGCGGCACACATTCAAGTCGACCTCGTTTGCACCAGCCAAGGAGCCGGAGGAATCGAAAACGATCTGGCCGGCCGATGTGCAGGCACCGGTGCAGGCCGTCGTCGTCGCATTCGATGTCACGTTGTAATTGGGATCCAACGGGCCGAATGCTCTCACTTCATAAGCAGAACCGCCTGTGAAAACCACATTTGGTGGCGAAGCGGTATCCAGATTGCTGGCCTGCACGTACCAGCCGGAATTGCCCCAAGCGGCCGCACCCGTGCCGGTATTGGCAATCAGCGCAACCGGAATGCCGCGCTTGGCCGCCTCGGAGCGCGCCAAGTTGATTGCGATCATCAAATTGTTGGTATTCGACGTGACCTTCATGCGTATGCTCATCTCGCGAAAACTCGGTAACGCGAGCGCGAGCAGGATGAAAGCCACTAACAGGGTAATCATCAGCTCAACCAGCGTGAACCCGCTTGCGGAGCGGTAAGCGCCGGCTGACTGGAAACCGCGGTGCTCGGTCATGCTATCCCCGATGCCGATGGACGGTATTCGACGGCGTGCAGCCTAGCGCCTGCCCCGAGGCCGCTCAACGGCTTGCGGGCGCGAGGTAGGAATTGTCGGATAAGCGGCGGCGGAAGGCGCCGCTTTCAACCGGCGGGGACGGCCCGCAGTTCCTTGGGCAGGGCGAAGGTCATGTTTTCCGGATCGCCCGCGAGCTGGCTTACGCTGTCCGCACCCCACTCGCGCAACCGCGCAACCACATCCTGCACCAGACTCTCGGGCGCCGAAGCTCCGGCGGTGACGCCGATGCGATTCCGGCCGTCCAGCCATTCGCGGCGTATGTCCTGCGCACCGTCGATCAGAAACGCCTCCACGCCCTGCTTCTGCGCCAGCTCGCGCAGACGATTGGAGTTTGAGCTGTTCGGCGAACCGACCACCAGGACCAGATCGCAGGATGCGGCAAGCTTGCGCACCGCATCCTGGCGGTTCTGGGTGGCATAGCAAATGTCATCGTGGCGGGGGCCCTGGATCGCCGGAAATTTCGCGTGCAGCGCCGCGATCACGGATTTCGCGTCGTCGAGCGAGAGCGTGGTCTGCGTCGAATAAGCAATGTTTTGCGGATGGCGGGGCTCGAGTTTCGCCACGTCGTCCGGCGTTTCGACCAGATGGATTTCGCCGTCGGTCTGCGCGCTATTCCACTGGCCCAGAGTGCCTTCCACCTCCGGATGCCCGGCGTGGCCGATCAAGACCACATCCCTGCCCGCCTTGGCGTGACGCGCGACTTCGATGTGTACCTTGGTCACCAGCGGACACGTCGCGTCGAACACGCGCAAATGCCGCGCCGCGGCCTGCGCGCGCACCGCCTGCGAAACGCCGTGGGCGCTGAAGATCACGGTGGCGCCATCGGGCACCTCGTCCAGTTCGTCGACGAACACGGCACCGCGTTCACGCAAGCCGTCAACCACGAAGCGGTTGTGCACGACCTCATGGCGCACGTAGATCGGTGCGCCGAAGGTTTCCAGCGCGCGTTCGACGATTTCGATGGCACGATCGACGCCGGCGCAGAAACCACGCGGATTGGCGAGCAGGATTTCCATGCCCCTATTCTACTTTTCCCGGTTCGCCGCGGGTGAACAAACCGAATATCACCAGCAGCGCGGCGCCGACGCTGATCGCCGCATCGGCCACGTTGAACGCCGGAAACGGCCAGGCGCCGATGTATACCTGTATAAAATCCGTGACCTGACCCACGCGCAGGCGGTCGATCAAGTTACCGAACGCACCGCCGATCACCAGCGCCAGCGGCAGCGCCGTACGCCAGTCGCGGCGCGGTGTGTGCGCCAGCCAGCGCACCAGTACCGCGCTTACGCCGACGGCTATGACCGAGAACAGCCAGCGCGACCACTGCGGATGTTCGGCGAGGAAACTGAAGGCCGCGCCGGTGTTGAACGCAAGCGTCCAGTTGAAGAACCCCGGAATCACCGGCTGCGGCACGTAAGGCGTGAGCACATGCAGCACGATGGCCTTGGTCGCCTGATCCAGCGCGATCACCAAGGCAGTGAGCCAGAGCCAGATCAAGCCGCCCCGCTGCGAGAACGAATGGGCGGCCATCAGAAGTAGCGCCGGTCTTCGCCGCGATTGCCGGGCAGATTGTCGACACAGCGCTCGCAGATTTCCGGATGGTCCTTGTGCGCACCGACATCCGGCCGATGGTGCCAGCAGCGGATACATTTGGCGTGTTCGCTGACGCGCGCGGCGATGCGTACGCTGCCACTGTCCAGCGCGACGGTTTGCGCGGAATCCGGCGCTGCCGCGGCATCGGCGAGCGTGACATCGGAAACGATAAAGAAAAAACGCAATTCATCGCCCATCGCGCGCAGGCGCTCGCACCACGCCGCATCGACATACAGTGTCAGCTCGGCATCGAGCGCCGCGCCGATCTGCCCGGCGTTGCGCATGCCTTCCAGCAGCTTGGCCGCACCGTCACGGATTGCAAGCAAATCGCCCCAGAAATTGCGCTGATGCGCGGCGCCGTGCGTTGCTTGAAGTCCCGCGTACCACGTCTCGAACAACACGGACTCATCGCGCTTGCCCGGCATCTGTTGCCAGATTTCCTCGGCCGTGAAGCTCAGCACTGGGGCGATCCAGCGCACCAGCGCTTCGAGAATGCGGTACATCGCGCTCTGCGCGCTGCGCCGGCCGCGGCTGTCTTGCTGCATCGTGTACAGGCGGTCCTTGGTGATGTCGAGATAGAGCGCACCCAGTTCGTTGGTGCAGAAATTCTGCACGCGCTGCACGACTTCCGGGAAATCGTATTTCGCGTAGGCGGCAATGATGGCTTGCTGTGCGTCGTGTGCCTGCTGCACGGCCCACTGATCCAGCAGCAGCGAATCGGCGACCTCAACCAGGTGCTTGTCCGGTTCGAATCCGTGCAGGTTGCCGAGCAGGAAGCGGGCGGTGTTGCGGATGCGCCGGTAGCCGTCCGCTACGCGCTTGAGGATCGTCTCGGACAGCGCCATTTCGTTGCGGTAGTCAGCCGAGGCGATCCACAGGCGCAGGATGTCCGCGCCGTAGTTCTTGATCACGTCCTGCGGCTCGATGCCGTTGCCGAGCGACTTGGACATCTTGCGGCCCTGCTCGTCCACGGTGAAACCGTGCGTGAGCACTTCGTCGTAGGGCGCCTTGCCGTGCATGGCAACGGACGTGAGCAACGAGGAATGGAACCAGCCGCGATGCTGGTCCGAGCCTTCCAGATACATGACCTCGTCGCCGGGATTTCTCGCCAGGTTCGCGCGCCGGTCGAGCACGCAGAAATGGGTGACCCCGGAATCGAACCAGACGTCGAGGATGTCCGTGACCTTTTCGTAGTCGTCCGCATCGGCGCCGAGCAATTCACGCGGATCGAGCGCGTACCACGCATCCGCGCCCTCTTTCTCGACGCGCTGCGCGACCCGCTCCATCAGTTCCACGCTGCGCGGATGCGGCAGCTGGGTGGATTTGTGCACGAACAGCGCGATCGGCACGCCCCAGGTGCGCTGGCGCGAGATGCACCAGTCGGGACGACCTTCGATCATGCCGGCGATGCGTTCCTCGCCCCAGGCCGGAAACCATTTCACGTCATTGTGGATCGCCTTCAACGCATCGGCACGCAGGTTCTTCTGTTGCATGCCGATGAACCACTGCGGCGTGGTGCGGAATGCCACCGGCGTGCGGTGCCGCCAGCAATGCGGGTAACTGTGCGTGATCTTCGCGAACGCGAGCAGCGCACCGCGCTCGCGCAGCAGATCGACGATGGCATCGTTGGCCTTGAAGATGAACTGGCCGGCGAACAACGGCGTTCCATCCAGATACACGCCATTCGGGCCGACCGGATTCAATTCGGCCGGAGTATATTTGTCCACAATGCCGTATTTCTGGCCGACGGCGAAGTCCTCGGCGCCGTGGCCGGGAGCGGTGTGCACGGCGCCGGTGCCCTCTTCGGCGGAAACGTGGTCGCCGAGGATGAGGGGGACTTGGCGGGCGTAAAACGGATGGCGCAATTCGAAGCCTTCCAGCGCAGCACCCTTGGCCTCGCCCTGCGCCCTCGCCGGTTCGATGCCGTAACGCGTCAGCGCTTTCTCGGCCAATGCGCGAGCCAAAACGAGCAGAACGCGCTTGCCGGCCCGTTGCGGGCCTTCGACCAGAACATAATCCAGTTCCGGTCCCAGCGTCACCGCGAAGCTCGCCGGCAGCGTCCACGGCGTGGTGGTCCAGATCGGCACGGCGACGGTGTCGTCAGCGCCGATGCTCACGCCGAATTTCGCCGCCAGCGCTTTCGCATCGACCGCGTCGTAGGCCACGTCGATCGCCGGCGAGGTCTTGTCCTGGTATTCGATCTCGGCCTCCGCCAGCGCCGAACCGCAATCAAAACACCAGTGCACCGGCTTGAAACCACGCACGACGTGGCCGTTTTCGACGATTTGCGCCAAGGCGCGGATGATGTCGGCCTCGTATTGAAAATCCATCGTCCGGTAGGGGTTTTCCCATTCGCCAAGCACGCCCAGGCGCTTGAAATCGGCGCGCTGCAAGTCGATCTGTTTCGCTGCGTATTCGCGGCACAATTTCCTGAACTCGGCGGCATCGACTTTCTGCCCGACTTTGCCGACTTTCTTCTCGACCGCCACTTCGATGGGCAGACCGTGGCAATCCCAGCCCGGCACGTACGGCGAGCGCCGGCCGGCCAGCAACTTCGACTTGACCACGATGTCCTTGAGGATCTTGTTGACCGCGTGACCAAGATGAATTGCGCCGTTCGCATACGGCGGGCCATCGTGCAGGATGAAGGCGTGTTCGCGACCCGCGGTCTTGCGCTGAATTTGCTGATAACGCTGCGACTTTTCCCAGTCGGCGAGCATGCCCGGCTCGCGCTTGGGCAAGTCGGCCTTCATCGCGAACGCAGTCTGCGGAAGGTGGATGGTGTTCTTGTAGTCGTTGCTCACATCGATACTCCAGCCGTTGCCGTCGTGCTCCGGCTCAAAATTTCCCGCGCCGCCTGCGCGTCAAGGTCGATCTGTCGCACCATCGCGTCGAGGTTGTCGAACTTCTCCTCGTCGCGCAACTTTTGCACAAATTCCACTTCTATACGTTTTCCATACAGATCACCGTCGAAATTGAACAGGTGCGCCTCGAGCAGCACTTCGCGACCATCGACGGTCGGGCGCGTGCCCAGACTGGCCACACCCGGCATCGCCGCATCGCGCACACCGCGCACGCGCACCGCAAACACGCCACCTACCGGCGCGGTGCGCGAGCCGAGGCGCACGTTGGCCGTCGGATAGCCCAGTTTGCGGCCAAGCTGCGCGCCGCGCACGACGTGTCCGCCGATGGCAAAACGCCGCCCGAGCAGGCACGCCGCCGCATCGAAATCACCCGCCGCAAGCAGCGCGCGAATACGCGAACTCGATGTCCGTTCGCCATCGATAACGAACGCTTCGATCGTCTCGGCGTGCAGACCGTGCGCGGCGCCTTCGCGCCGCAACATCGCCAGATCGCCCGCGCGACCATGGCCGAAACGAAAGCCCTCGCCCACCCACACTTCGCGCGCGCCGATACGCTTCACCAGCACGCGCGCAATAAAATCCGCGGCTGACATCGCCGCCAGACGGGCATCGAAGCGCAGCAGCAGCACGCGGCTCATGCCGGCATCCCGCAGCGCGAGGATTTTCTCGCGCACTGACGAAAGCTGCGGCACCGCCGCGCCGCCTGCGAAATACACGCGCGGTATCGGCGCAAAACTGATCGCAACCGGTTCCAAATTCAACATTTGCGCGCGCTGGCGCACCTTCGCCAGCACCGCCCGATGGCCACGATGCACGCCGTCGAACGCGCCGATGCAGACCGCACTTCCGCGCGGCGCAAGGCATGGGCCCGCGACGTCTCGATGCAACCAATTCATCGCGGAAGTATAGCGGTTACGCTGCGATGCACAACGTCACGCGGCGTGTAGCTCCCGCATCCGGAAGCCGCTTGCAAACAGCACGGCAACGTAGGCCGCGGAAGCGGCAAACACGAGTACTGCAAGATGCCAGGCGCGGGTGGCTATACGCACCGTGGTCCAGTCCGGCCACAGCCAGACCCCGACCATCAGCACCGCCATCATCACCGCGCTGGCGATGCCCAGACGCAACCAATGACGAATCCAGCCGGACTGACGCGTGTACACGCCGGCTCGCTTCAGGTACCGCCACAGCAAGGCAAATTGCAGATAGTTGGATACCGAACTGGCGATCGCCAGGCCCAGATGCAGCCCCGGCAGGCGGGCGATGCCGTCGAGCCAGGGCATGCGTTTCAATTCCTGCGGCGCCCAGGCCTCGAACAGCACGGCAACGAAGACGAAGTTGAAGGCCATGTTGACGACGAGTGCGGCGACGCCCGCGCGCACCGGGGTTTTCGTATCCTGCCGCGAATAGAAAGCCGGCAACAGCGTGCGCGTGAGGGCGATGGCCGGCACGCCGACACCGAGCGCGACGATGGCGATGGCGGTCATGTGTGTATCAAACGCGGTGTACTGGCCGTTCTGGAAAAACGTGGCCACCAGCGGCTCGGCCAAAATCAGCAAGGCGCACATGGCCGGCACCGCAATCAGCAAGGTCGTGCGCAGGCCCCAATCCAGGGCGCGCGAAAAGCCTTCGCCGTCCTCGGCAACGTGATGCCGCGACAACGCGGGCAGGATTACCGTGCCGAGCGCCACGCCGAATACGCCCAGCGGCAATTCCAGAAAACGCGTGGCCTGATACATCCAGGTCTGCGAGCCGGTGGCGAGCAGCGAGATGACGATGGTGTCGAGCAGCAGGTTCAACTGCGCGATGGAGGAGCCGAACAAGGTCGGCAGCATCAAGTGCATGATCCGGCGCACCTGCGGATGCTTCCAGCCCCAGCGCGGCAGCGCGAGCAGATGCAAGCCGCGCAACGCCGGCAGCAGGAACAGCAATTGCAGCACGCCCGCTGCCAGCACCGCCCAGCCGAGCGCAAGAATCGGCACATGCAGGCGCGGCGCCAGCCACAGCGCCCCCGCAATCATGCAGAGGTTGAGGATGACCGGCGCCAGGGCCGGCAGCGCGAAGCGATGGAAACTGTTGAGCACGCCGCCGGCGAGCGCGGTCAGCGAGACGAATAGCAGATAAGGAAAGGTCAGACGCAACAGGCCGACCGTCAAACCGAATTTGTCGGGCTCTTCCAGCACGCCGGGCGCGAAGGTCAACGCCAGTTGCGGCGCGAAGATCAAGCCGAGGGCGGTGATGACGAGCAGCACGCCACCCAGTGTGCCGGCCACGCGCGCGGTCAGTTCGCGCAATTCGGCGTGGCTGCGGGTTTCCTTGACCTGGGTGAACACCGGCACAAAGGCGGTGGAGAACGAGCCTTCCGCGAACAGCCGGCGCATGAAGTTGGGGATGCGAAAGGCGATGACGAAGGCGTCGGTTGCCGCGTTCGCGCCGAAGACGTGACTGATGGCGATGTCGCGCGCCAGGCCCAGCACGCGCGAAATCATGGTCATCGCGCTGAACGAAAAAACCCCGCACAGCAAGCTCGGCGCCTTCACCGGGAAGCCACTCCGTGATTGACGCAACCCCGCGTGCCGCCTACAATTGTCGGCCGTTTCCGCCCCCCTATTCCTTTTTCGAACGGAGTTACACCTTGGCCAACATCAAATCCGCCAAAAAGCGCGCGCGTCAGGCCGTCAAGCGCAATGCGCGCAACGCCAGTTCGCGCTCGATGCTGCGCACGGCGATCAAGAAAGTCGTGAACGCGGTTGCCGCCAAAGACAAGGCCGGCGCCGAAGCCGCCTACAAGGCCGCCGAGCCGATCATGGACCGCTATTCCAGCCGCGGCCTGATCCACAAGAACAAGGCGTCGCGGCACAAGAGCCGCCTGACGGCGCATATCAAGGCCCTTTAACGACATATCAGTTCAGGATCATTGAAAAGTGCGGTCAGAATGACCGCATCGTGATCCTCGCGATCACGGATGATCGCAAAAATAACGCCGGCGCAAGCCGGTTTTTTTGCCGCCATCCGTTTCACGCCCGCTCACTCCGCTGCGCGTCGAAGAATTCCTGGATCTTCAGGCACACGTCCCAGGTGCCTTGTTTCGCGATCGCTGACACCACGAACCAAGGCTGCTTCCATTTGAGCTTGCGCACGATGGCCCTGGCGCGCTTGTCGCGCTCGGCCGAATCCAGCAGATCGGCCTTGTTGAATACCAGCCAACGAGGCCGCTGCAGCAATTCCGGATCGAATTTCTTCAGTTCCTCCTCGATCGCACGGACCTGTGCGACTGGATCGACCTCGTCGTCAATCGGCGCCATGTCGACCAGGTGCAACAACAACCGTGTGCGTGAAACATGCTTGAGGAACTGGATGCCGAGACCGGCGCCATCCGCAGCGCCTTCGATCAGTCCGGGAATGTCGGCAATCACGAAACTCTGGTCGGTGCCGATGCGCACCACGCCCAGGTGCGGCTGCAAGGTCGTGAACGGATAATCGGCCACGCGCGGCGTGGCCGCCGAGACGGCGCGAATAAAGGTGGACTTGCCCGCGTTCGGAAAGCCGAGCAGGCCGACGTCGGCCAGCACCTTCAACTCCATGCGCAGTTCGCGCTCCTCGCCGGGGGATCCCGGTATGGCCTTGCGCGGCGCGCGGTTGGTGGAACTCTTGAACGCCGTATTGCCGGCGCCGCCGTGCCCGCCCTGCGCCACTTTCAGGCGCTGGCCGTGCGCGGTCAGATCGCCGATGGTTTCCGCCGTATCGACGTTCACCACCGCCGTACCGACCGGAACGCGGATGATGCAATCCTCGCCGCGCTTGCCGGCCATCTGCCGGCCCATGCCGTTCTCGCCGCGCTGCGCGCGAAACATGCGTTCGTGGCGGAAATCCACCAGCGTGTTCAAGCCCTCGTCGGCGACCAGCCACACATCGCCGCCATCGCCGCCATGGCCGCCGTCCGGGCCGCCGAGCGGAATGAATTTCTCGCGCCGGAAACTCACGCAGCCGTTGCCGCCGTCGCCGGCGTGGACGGTGATTTCTGCTTCATCGACGAATTTCATATGATCAGAATCTACACAAAAACAAAGCCCCGCGCAGGGCGGGGCCATGTCGAATTGATGTCGTTTGTGAATCCGTCCCTGGAGCGCTGCCGTTCGGCATCCTGCCTCGCCCTCGCGCTTCGCGCGCGATGCGCTTCAACGCATCGCGCGATCGCTCAGCCCTCGACCTTGGCGACGCTCACCGTTCGGCGGCTCTTGGCGCCCTTGACGCTGAACTGCACGGTGCCGTCGACCAGCGCGAACAGGGTGTGGTCGCGGCCGAGGCCAACGCCGTGCCCCGGATGGAACTGGGTACCGCGCTGACGCACGATGATGTTGCCGGCTTCCACGGCTTGACCGCCGTAGATTTTCACGCCGAGATACTTCGGGTTCGAGTCGCGACCGTTACGGGTACTGCCGCCAGCTTTTTTATGTGCCATGACTGTGCTCCTTACTTCGCCGCGATGCCGGTGATTTCGATTTCGGTGTAATGCTGCCGATGACCCATCTGCTTCATGTGGTGCTTGCGGCGGCGGAACTTGATGATGCGCACCTTGTCGGCGCGGCCGTGAGCCTTGACGGTAGCGGCGACGCTGGCGCCGGCCACGAGCGGCGAGCCGACCGTTATGCCTTCGCCTTCGCCGATCAGCAGCACCTGGTCGAATCTGACCGCAGCGCCGACATCGGCCTCGAGTTTTTCCACACGCAGGGTTTCACCCTGCATGACGCGGTATTGCTTACCGCCGGTTTTGATGACTGCGTACATGGGTTTTCCTCTGTAGTTATTTTTCGTTTCGCCCGCGGACTCCGGCGAACCGACCATCTGCCGACCAGCGGCAGCCGCGCATTATAGCAAGGACTACTTTTTCAGGTCAAACAGGCACTTGGGTAGCTGTCGTTCCGGCAAGGACGGCGGAATGACGCACAAGCGCATGTGCCTATCTTGACGGCCGCGCTATAGTACTCCGTTCCCCACATTCGTCTGTTCATGGATTCCATCCGCATCCGCGGCGCGCGCACGCACAATCTGAAGAACATCGATCTGGACCTGCCGCGCGACAGCCTGATCGTGATTACCGGTCTGTCCGGCTCGGGCAAATCCTCGCTGGCCTTCGACACGATCTACGCCGAAGGTCAGCGCCGCTACGTCGAGTCGTTGTCGGCCTACGCGCGCCAGTTCCTGTCGGTGATGGAAAAGCCCGATGTGGATCACATCGAGGGCCTTTCGCCGGCCATTTCCATCGAGCAGAAATCGACCTCGCACAACCCGCGCTCGACCGTCGGCACGATCACCGAGATTTACGACTACCTGCGGCTGCTGTTCGCGCGCGTGGGCACGCCGCGTTGTCCGGATCACGGTATCCCGCTGGCGGCACAGACCGTGAGCCAGATGGTCGATGCCACCCTGGCGATGGATCCGGAACGGCGTTTCATGCTGCTGGCGCCGGTGGTGCGCGAGCGCAAGGGCGAGCATGTGCAGATATTCGAGCGCTTGCGTGCGCAGGGCTTCGTGCGTGCGCGCGTGGACGGCACGTTGCACGAACTCGACGCCGTGCCACCGCTTGCGCTTCGGGTCAAGCACACCATCGAAGCCGTGATCGATCGCTTCCGCCCGGCGCCAGACCTCAAGCAGCGTCTGGCCGAATCCTTCGAGACCGCGCTGCGCCTTGGCGACGGTATCGCCATCGTCGCCGACGCGGACGACGCCAGCGAGCCCAATAAGATCAGCGCGCCGACCCTGTTTTCGTCGCGCTATTCCTGCCCGGTCTGCGACTATTCGCTGCCGGAACTCGAGCCGCGCCTGTTCTCGTTCAACTCGCCGGTGGGTGCCTGCGGCACCTGCGACGGCCTCGGCGTGACGCAGGTATTCGATCCGGCGCGCGTGGTCGTGCACCCGAACCTGTCGCTGGCAGCTGGCGCCGTGCGCGGCTGGGACCGCCGTAACATGTACTATTTCCAGCTGATCCTGTCGCTGGCGCGGCACTACAAATTCGACATCGACACGCCGTGGGAACAGTTGCCCGAGGGCATCCGCCACGCCGTGCTGCACGGTTCCGCAGACGAGCAGATCGCGTTCCGCTATCTGACCGAATCCGGCGGCAACGTCACGCGCAAGCACCGTTTCGAAGGCATCCTGCCGAACCTGGAACGGCGCTACCGCGAAACCGAATCGCCGGCGGTACGCGAGGAACTGGCCAAGTTCATCAGCGAACGTCCCTGCCCGGACTGCCGCGGCGAACGCCTGAATCGCAGTGCGCGCAACGTGTTCGTCGGCGAGAACAACCTGCCGGCGCTGACCGGACTGCCGATCGACCAGACCCTGGAATTCTTCCACGCCCTCGTCCTGCCCGGCTGGCGCGGCGAGATCGCGGCAAAGATCGTCAAGGAAATCCGCGAGCGCCTGAAATTCCTTGTCGACGTGGGTCTGGATTACCTCACCCTCGACCGCCAGGCCGATTCGCTGTCGGGCGGCGAGGCGCAGCGCATTCGTCTCGCCAGTCAAATCGGCGCCGGCCTGGTCGGCGTGATGTACGTGCTGGACGAACCGTCCATCGGCCTGCACCAGCGCGACAACGAGCGCCTGCTCGGCACACTCACGCGCCTGCGCGATCTCGGCAACACGGTGATCGTGGTCGAACACGACGAAGATGCGATTCGTGCCGCGGACCACATCGTCGACATCGGCCCGGGCGCCGGCGTGCACGGTGGCGAAATCGTCGCGCAGGGCAAGCTCGATGACGTGCTTGCGGCCAAATGTTCCCTGACCGGCGATTACCTGTCCGGACGCAAGTCGATTCCGGTGCCGCCCACACGCCACGCGCCCGATCCGCAGTTGATGCTGCGCGTGCTCGGTGCCTGCGGAAACAACCTGAAAGACGTCGATCTGGAAATCCCGGGCGGCCTGTTCGTGTGCGTGACCGGGGTGTCGGGCTCGGGCAAGTCCACGCTGATCAACGACACCCTGTTCCGCCACACCGCGGTTGAGTTGAATGGCGCGAACGAGAAGCCCGCACCTTTCCGCAAGATCGAGGGACTGGAACATTTCGACAAGGTCGTGGACATCGACCAGTCGCCGATCGGGCGCACGCCGCGTTCGAATCCCGCGACATACACCGGGCTGTTCACCCCGCTGCGTGAACTGTATGCGCAGGTACCCGAAGCGCGCGCGCGCGGCTACCAACCGGGACGTTTCAGCTTCAACGTCAAGGGCGGGCGCTGCGAGGCCTGCGAAGGCGACGGCCTGATCAAGGTCGAGATGCACTTCCTGCCGGATGTCTACGTGGCGTGCGATGTCTGCCACGGCAAGCGCTACAACCGCGAGACCATGGAAATCCTCTACAAAGGGCACACGATTTCCGACGTGCTGGAAATGACCGTCGAGGATGCGCTGAAACTTTTCGAGAACATTCCGGCGCTGGCGCGCAAGCTCGAAACCCTGATGGACGTGGGCTTGAGCTACATCAAGCTCGGTCAGAGCGCTACCACGCTGTCCGGCGGCGAAGCGCAACGCGTGAAGCTGTCGCGGGAGTTGTCCAAGCGCGACACCGGACGCACGCTGTACATCCTCGACGAACCGACCACGGGACTGCACTTCCACGACATCGAGCAGTTGCTGCGCGTATTGCATCGTCTGCGCGACGACGGCAACACCGTGGTCGTGATCGAGCACAACCTCGACGTGATCAAGACCGCCGACTGGATCGTGGACCTCGGGCCCGAAGGCGGCGGCCGCGGCGGCAGCATCGTCGCCACCGGCACGCCGGAACAGATCGCGCGCGACAAATCCTCGCACACCGGGCGTTTCCTCAGCCGTGTGCTCGGCAATGGCAAGCGCAAGCAAGCCGCATGAATACTGCGAACGCAATGCCGTTGCTGATGTCGTTGACGATTCCAGTGCGCTGGCGCGATCTCGACGCGTTCAACCACGTCAACAACTCGACGTACCTCACCTACATCGAGGAGACGCGTTTGCACTGGATGGAAAGCCTGCCCGGTGAATGGATGAACGCGAGCCATTCTCCGTTGCTCGCCGCCGTGCACGTCAATTACCGGCGCGCGGCGAACTGGCCGGCGACGATCGTTGTCGAATTGTATTGCGAACGCCTCGGCAACACCTCGGTGACGCTCGGGCATCGCATCGTCGACGCCGCCGATCGCGAGGTGCTGTATTCCGACGGCCACAGCGTGATGGTCTGGGTCGATCCGGCGACGGGTAAACCGGTTCCGCTGCCGGAGGCGGTGCGCAGAGCCTGCGCACCGGATTGATTCCAAAGGGGCCTCTGAAAAACCTTCACGAACGAACCGTTATTCAGAAGTTTCTATGAAGTCACGCACGACGAAATCCGCGTCCGCACCGGTTCCGGATTTTGTGGAAATGTGGATTTTCACCCAATCCCCGGATTTCAGCGCGCGCTTGGCATCCATCAGCATGAAGTGCTTGCCGCCCGGCGTGAAAACCACGCTGGCGCCCGGCGCGATGGAAACATTACCGAGTTGGCGCATGCGCTCGACACCGTTTTCGCTGAAGCTCTCGTGCAGCGACACGTCGCCGAAATCAGCGCTGCTCGCTCCTGTCACGACGACGGGCGCATCGCCGTCGTTCTTCAACGTGGCGTAACCGGCCAGCATCGGCGCGTCCGGCGGCGCGGCGCGAATCCAGGCCTGCTCAACGACCAAATGTCCCGCCGCGCCCACATTCGTTGCGCATCCGAGCAATAACAGCCAGCCCAATTTCAAACGCATGTTTGCCTCGGCGATGTTTCGTTTATGATAGCCGTTCCGCATACGAAACAACGGTCATGCTCGAATCCATCCGTCACCATGACATCGTCGAACTGCGCCTGACCCGACCGCCGGTCAATGCGCTCAATCCCGAACTTGTGCGCCGCTTGCGCAAGGCCGTCGGGGACGCCCCGGCGCAAGGCGCGCGCGGCATCGTTCTGTCCGGCCGACCCGGCATGTTCTCCGCCGGTCTGGACGTGCCGGAACTGCTGCAACTGGACCGCGCCGCGCTTGTCGCCTTCTGGCAGGATTTCTTCGGGCTGTGCGCGGCCCTGGCCGCCTCGCCGATCCCCATCGTCGCCGCGATCGGCGGCCACAGCCCGGCCGGCGGTGCGGTGCTGTCGATCTTCTGCGATTACCGCGTCATGGCACGCAGTGCCGATCCGGCCAAGCCGTTCCGTATCGGTCTGAACGAAGTGCAGGTCGGCCTGTCCGTTCCGGAAGTGATCCAATGCGCGCTGCGCCGCCTGGTCGGAACCTACCGCGCCGAGCGCATGGTCGTCGCCGGGCAGATGCTGGAACCCGAGCAGGCGCTGAAGATCGGCCTTGTCGACGAGTTGACCGGTGCGGAGGAAGTACTGCCATGCGCGCTGGCATGGCTTGGCGATCTTCTGAAGTTGCCGCCGCAGGCAATGGCGGCCACGCGCCTGCTCGCGCGCTCGGATCTGATCGGCCTGTTTGCCGACCCGACGCGCTTGTCGGTCGAGGAATTCGGCGACGCCTGGTTCGGCGCGGAAACGCAGACCACACTCAAGGCGCTGGTGGCGCAGCTCAGGAAGAGCTAGACGGTTCCCGGCGACAATACTTCGTCGATCGAATATTTCCCCGCCGGGCGACCCGCGATCCAGATCGCGGCAGCGAGCGCGCCGCGGGCGAATATGTCGCGGCTGGCCGCCCGGTGTGTGATCTCCAGACGTTCGCCCGCGGTACTGAACAACACGGTGTGTTCGCCGGCGACGTCACCGCCGCGCAACGCCGCGAAACCGATTTCGCCCGGGTGGCGCGGTCCGGTCTTGTCGATGCGCGCGAACACCGCGCATTCGGGCAGGGTCATGCCACGGCTTTCCGCAACGGCCTGTCCGAGCGCAAGCGCGGTGCCCGATGGCGCATCCTGCTTGCGCGCGTGGTGCATTTCCACGATCTCGCAATCCCAGTCCGGCAACGCCGCACCGATGCGCCGGGCCGCGCGCAGCAGCATGGCCACGCCAAGACTGAAATTCGCCGCCCACAGCACGGGAATCGTCTGCGCCGCACGCTCGAGCGCCGTCTGCTGCTCCTCGCGCAAGCCGGTGGTGCCGCTGACGAAGGCAGCACGGCGTTCGACCGCCAGCGCCAATGCCGCATCGAAGGCATGCGGACCGCTGAAATCCACGAGCACGTCGCAAGGCACATCCGGGTCGAGCGCGGTGGAAAAATCGACCACGCGCGGCAGCGTGCCAAACACGCGATCCAGCGGTTCGTCCGCCAGCCCCGATCCGGGACGTACCAGCGCGCAGGCAAGGCGGGTCTTGTCCGACTCGAGGATGGCGCGCACCACCGCCTGACCCATGCGGCCGGAGGAGCCGTAGACGACGACGTTGACGTGATCGCTCATGCGGCCATCCTAGCCGCAATGCGACGCTTCAGGAAGTCACGCGTTCGACGAAACGTTTCACGCCATCGAACCACGAACTGGCGCGCGGCGTGTGCTTGTCAGCGTCGGCACCGAAACTCGCCTCGAACTGCTGCAGGAGTTCACGCTGTGGCTTGCTCAGCTTGACCGGCGTTTCCACGACGACGCGGCAGATCAGGTCACCGACATGGCCACTGCGCACGTTGCGCACGCCCTTGCCGCGCAGGCGGAACAGCGCGCCGGTCTGGGTCTCGGCCGGAATCTTGATCGAGGCCGCACCACCGAGCGTGGGAACCTCGAGCTCGGCACCGAGCGCGGCCTGCGAAAAACGGATCGGCACCTCGCAGAAAAGATCGTCGCGTTCGCGCTGAAAGATCGCGTGCTCGTGCACGTTGACCTCGACGTACAGGTCCCCGGGCGGCACGCCGGCCGGGCCGGCTTCGCCCTCGCCGGCCAGGCGAATGCGATCGCCCGTATCCACGCCGGCGGGAATCTTCACCGCGAGTTTCTTCTCGTGCTGGACACGGCCCTCTCCATGGCACGCCTTGCACGGGTTCGCGATCGCACGGCCCGAGCCACCGCAATGCGGACAGGTCTGCTGGATCGAGAAGATTCCGTTCTGCATCCGCACACGGCCATGGCCCTGACAGGTCTTGCAGGTACCAAGCTTGCCATCGGCCGAACCGGAGCCGTCGCATTTTTCGCAGGACGCAAGCGTCGGTACGCGGATTTCCTTTTCCGTGCCGAACACGGCTTCTTCCATGTCCAGTTCGAGGATGTAGCGCAGATCCGCGCCGCGCCGCGTCTGGCGGCCACGGCCACCGCCAAAGATGTCGCCGAAGATGTCGCCGAAGATATCACCCATGTCGGCGAAGCCGGCGCCGCCGCCGCGGCCCGTGCCGTGTTCGAAGGCGGCATGGCCGTGACGGTCGTACAACGCTCGCTTCTGCGGATCGCCGAGGATCTCGTAGGCTTCCTTGGCTTCCTTGAAATGCGCTTCGCAATCCTTGTCGCCCGGATTGCGGTCGGGGTGGTACTTCATCGCGAGGCGTCTAAACGCGGTTTTCAACTCCCCTTCGGTCGCACTGCGTTCGACCGAGAGGACTTCGTAATAATCGCGCTTGCTCATGGATTCGGCATCACTTGGTTTTCGATGCGCCGATCCGGGACGATCCAGATGATCGCCACGACCGCATACAGCGCACACGCCGCGATGGGCGCGGAAAACGCAAACGCAATGGCGACAAGGTAAACGATCGGCGAGATCATTTCTTTCCAGTTGCTGGCAAGCGCGCGGGCCAGCGCGCCGTCAGCACCGCCGTTGCAGCGAATCAGGCCGCGCACCAGCGGAATCCACGCCAATGCCGTCATCAGCAACACGGCGCCATACACAAGCGTCGGCAGCGGCGCGGGAAATTCGCCGTGCATGCCGTGCGATTCGTTCAGCCACGCTGTCGTGAACGGGAACAGCGATAGCCAGAACAGCACATGCAAGTTCGCCCACATCACCTTGCCATTCACGTGCTCGACGAAGTGCAGCAGATGATGGTGATTGTTCCAGTAGATGCCGACGTAGACAAAGCTGAGCACATAGCTTGCGAACACCGGCCAGTTGCCGAGCAGCGCCGGCCACGTCGCTTCGTGCGGCGGTTTCAATTCCAGCACCATGATCGTGATGATCACGGCCATTACGCCGTCGGTGAAGGCTTCGAGTCTACTTTTTTCCATGTCCCCGCTCTCACTCACAAAATAGAATCGGGGCCGCAACGCCCCGATTCTTTGCTCGTCATTCCGGCAGGGACTGCCGGAATCCAGTGGCCAAGGATGGCATCCTTGCAGTCTGGATGCCGGCAGTCCCTGCCGGCATGACGTGGCATTTTTTACTTCTTGTCGTCTTTCACTTCCGTGAACTCCGCATCCACTACATCGTCTTTCGGCGCAGAGCCGGCTTCGGCATGCGCGCCCGCATCGCCGCCCGCGTTACCGGCGGACGCCGCGGCGGCCAGCGATTGCGCAGCCTGCTCCAGCGCCGTGCACTTGGCTTCGATCGCGTCCTTGTCGTCGCCCTTCATGACCTTTTCCAGATCCGACAACGCCGCCTCGATCGCGCCAATCTGGCCCGGCACCTTGCCGCCGTGTTCCTTGATTGCCGCACGCGTGGCGTGGACGAGTTGGTCGGCCTTGTTGCGCGCGCCGACGAGTTCATGGAACCGCTTGTCATCTTCCTTGTTTGCCTCGGCGTCGCGCACCATGCGCTGGATCTCGTCCTCGTTCAGACCCGACCCCGCCTTGATCTCGATGCGCTGCTCCTTGCCGGTCTTCTTGTCCTTGGCCGACACGTGCAGGATGCCGTTGGCGTCGATGTCGAAGGTGACCTCGACCTGCGGCATGCCGCGCGGCGCCGGTTCGATGCCGGCGAGGTCGAACTTGGCCAACGACTTGTTCGCGCTGGCGCGCTCGCGCTCGCCCTGCAGCACATGCACGGTGACCGCACCCTGGTTGTCCTCGGCTGTGGAAAACACCTGCGTGTTCTTGGTCGGGATCGTAGTGTTCTTCTCGATCAGCTTGGTCATCACGCCGCCAAGCGTTTCGATGCCGAGCGACAGCGGGGTCACGTCAAGCAGCAGCACGTCCTTGACCGTTCCGCCGAGCACCCCGCCCTGGATCGCCGCGCCGACGGCGACGGCTTCGTCCGGGTTCACGTCCTTGCGCGGTTCCTTGCCGAAGAAATCCTTCACCGCGTCCTGAACTTTCGGCATGCGCGTCTGACCGCCGACGAGGATTACCTCGTTGATATCGGCAACTTTCAGGCCCGCGTCGTTGAGTGCGGTACGGCATGGCGCAATGGTTTTTTCGATCAGGTCGCCAACCAGCGCCTCGAGCTTGGCACGGGTGAGCTTGATATTCAGATGCTTGGGACCGGACGCATCCGCCGTGATGTACGGCAGATTCACTTCGGTCTGATGCGCGCTCGAGAGTTCGATCTTGGCGCGCTCGGCGCCGTCTTTCAGGCGCTGCAACGCGAGCGAGTCGTTCTTCAGATCGACGCCGGTATCCTTCTTGAATTCTTCGACCAGAAAATCGATCAGGCGCTTGTCGAAATCCTCGCCGCCGAGGAACGTGTCGCCATTCGTCGCCAGCACTTCGAACTGTTTCTCGCCATCGACTTCGGCGATCTCGATGATCGAGATGTCGAAAGTGCCGCCGCCCAGGTCGTACACCGCGATCTTGCGGTCGCCGCCCTTCTTGTCGATGCCATAGGCGAGCGCCGCCGCCGTCGGCTCGTTGATGATGCGCTTGACCTCGAGGCCCGCGATGCGACCGGCATCCTTGGTCGCCTGCCGCTGGCTGTCGTTGAAGTAGGCCGGCACGGTGATGACGGCCTCGGTGACCGGCTCGCCGAGAAAATCCTCGGCGGTCTTCTTCATCTTCATCAGCACCTTGGCCGAAACTTCCGGCGGTGCCATCTGCTTGCCGTCGGCAGTCGCCACCCAGGCATCACCATTGTCGTGGGCCAAAATCTTGTAGGGCACAAGATCCAGATCCTTCTTGACCTCGGCGTCGGTGAACTTGCGGCCGATCAGGCGCTTCACCGCGTAGAACGTGTTCTTCGGATTGGTCACGGCCTGGCGCTTGGCGGTGGCACCGACCAGCACCTCGCTGTCCTTGAACGCGACGATGGATGGCGTGGTGCGGTCGCCTTCGGAATTCTCGATCACGCGCGCGGTCGTGCCCTCCATTACCGCGACGCAGGAATTGGTGGTACCCAAGTCGATACCGATGATCTTGCCCATGTCAGATTCTCCGAAAATTCTATGCGGCCGCGGCCGCGAATGCCTCGAAACTGGGGCCGACGCGACTCAATTCAAGCGCGGCGTACCACAAAGTCAATTTCTGCACTCTTCCGTTGAGCTTTGTTCAGTCCCTGGCGACCATCACCAGGGCCGGCCGCAGCAAGCGCTCGTTGAGCACATAACCCTTCTGCATCACGGACACCACCGTGTTGGCCGCTGCTTGCGGCGCGTCGACCATGCTCACGGCCTGATGCAGTTCCGGATCGAACGGCTGACCGAGCGGATCGATCTGTTTCAGGCCGTTGTTTTCGGCCACCTTGAGCAGGGCCTTGAGCGTGAGATCCATGCCTGCGCGCAGCGCCTTGACGTCGGCGGTTTCAACCGTCAGACCGCGCTCCAGCCCATCGCAAACCGGCAACAAGTCACCGAGCAGGCGCTCGTTGGCGAACCTGCGCGCTTGTTCAAGATCGCGTTGCAGGCGCTTGCGCTGGTTTTCGATTTCCGCGCGCTCGCGCAGCAGCAAATCGCGCATCTCGCCGAGCTTGGTTTCGTATTCGTTGACCAGCTTGCCGAGTTCGTCGGCTTCTGGTTGTGCATCGGGTGCACTGGATGCGGCCGGGTTCGTGTCTTCCATTTAGCGGTTCCCAAAAAATGCAGTCGTCATTCCGGCCATGGATTGGCCGGAATCCAGGTGGCCCGATGCCACCGGCAATGCGCTGATTTCCCGCTTTCGCGGGAATGCCGGACAACCTTATGTGGCTGCTCTGGCCTGATTCAAGGCACCCGACAACAGTTGCGCGGTTGTTTGTACAACCGGAATCACGCGCTGGTAAGCCATGCGCGTCGGCCCGATCACTCCGAGCACACCGAGCACGCGGCCCGCGATACCGTAGGGCGCGGTGACCAGGCTCAGTCCGTCGAGCGCAGCAAAACCGGATTCCTCGCCGATGAACAGACGCACGCCCTCGGCACGCGCGCAGCCTTCCAGCAGATTGAGCAAATCGCGCTTGCGCTGAAACGCCTCGAACAGTTCGCGCAGACGATCCACGTCGGGAAGGCCCTGTGCGCCCATCAGGTTGACCTGCCCTGCCACCAGCATGTCGGCGCCGGGCTGATCGGGAAACGCCTGCTGGGTAACGTCGGTAGCCGCGACCATGAGCTGGTGCAGGCGATGGCTGGTCTCGCGCATCTCGCGCGCCAGACGCTCGCGGATCTCGCTCATGCGCAGGCCGGCATAGCCGGCGTTGAGAAAATTCGCCACTTGCTCGAGTTCGGCCGCAGAATACGCGCGCTGCGTGGTGACAACACGGTTCTGCACCTCGTTGTCGGAGAATACGAGGATCACCAGCACGCGGTTGCCGCCGAGAGCGACGAAATCGATGTGCCGGAACGGGAATTCCTCGCGCTTGGGCACAGTGACCACGCCGACGAAACGCGTCACATCCGACAGCAGCGACGAGGCGCCGCTGAGCAAGTCCTGGGTAGCGCCCGCGGTCGGCAGCTCGCGGCGCATTTGCTCGATCTGCGGTTCGTCCAGGGGTTTCAATTCGAGCAGGCTGTCGACGAACACACGATAACCCTGCGCCGTTGGTACGCGCCCGGCCGAGGTATGCGGCGCGGCCAGCAAGCCGAGTTCTTCCAGATCCGCCATCACGTTGCGGATTGTGGCGGGACTGACGTCCAGCCCCGCACTGCGCGCAAGCGTGCGCGAACCCACCGGCTGACCGTCGGCGATGTACTGGCCGATCAGTGCGCGCAACAGTTGCCGCGCGCGCGCATCGAGTTTGTGGTGGAGGGCGAAAGGCATTTCCGCTGGCCGCCGAGGTATCGGTGAGTTTGGGGCAATTCCGATTTTATTCAATAACGCTGGACTTGGCGCGGCAAAATCCTTACGCTTGCGTCCTGACACGGGGCAACCCGGCATCGGCAAGTCCCGACGCCCGCATCACGGCTCCGCCGCAAGACTTTTCGGATACCGCCCACGCTCGCTCCCCCGGCGCGTGCGGATGGCGGCAGGCGCGTTGCTGGTCGAGACGGTTCGCGTCATCGCCAACGCCGCCAGATTCACGAGATTCCAAAACGAACTTCACAAACGCTTCGTGAGAAGCGCGCTGCATGACAACTTCGCCTATGAACACGCAGGCCGCCAGTCCGGAATTACCGGAAGGCGCAGCCATCTTCGCCGCCCAGCCACAGCAGCAGGAAATGCCGCTGGCGATCGTGCGCGGCCAGCCGGTGCTGCAGATGCCGCAGGATCTGTATATCCCGCCGGACGCGCTCGAGGTCATCCTCGAGGCCTTCGAAGGGCCGCTGGATCTGCTGCTGTATCTGATCCGGCGCCAGAACCTCGACATCCTCGACATTCCGATCGCCGAGATTACCCGCCAGTATGTCGATTACATCGAATTGATGCACGAGTTGCGCCTGGAACTGGCCGCCGAATACCTGGTAATGGCCGCAATCCTCGCCGAGATCAAGTCGCGCCTGCTGCTGCCGCGCCCGCCCGCCGAAGAAGGCCTTGAGGACGACCCGCGTGCGGAACTCGTGCGCCGCCTACAGGAGTACGAGCGTTTCAAGAAAGCGGCCGAGGACATTGATGCGCTGCCGCATCAGGAACGTGATTTCGCGCTGGTTTCGGTCTTCGTGCCCGACAAGGCGGTGGTGCGTCTGCCGCCACCGGTGGATCTGCGTGAGCTGCTGCTCGCGCTCAAGGACGTGCTCAAACGCGCCGAACTCATGGGCCACCATGCGATCCAGCGCGAGGCCCTGTCGGTGCGCAACCGCATGAGCGATGTGCTCAAGGCCATCGGCGACGGCGAGTTTCATCCGTTCGAGCGCCTTTTCAATGTCGAGGAAGGACGCCTGGGCATCGTGGTGACCTTTCTCGCCATTCTCGAACTGGCCAAGGAACTGCTCGTTGAAATCACCCAAACCGAGCCGCTCGCACCGATCTATCTCAAATCGCTGGCAATCGCCGGTTGAATCGTGAAACCCATCATCATGGAAATCCGACAAATCAAACGCATCGTCGAAGCCGCCTTGCTCGCCGCGGCGCAGCCGTTATCGCCGGCGCAATTGTCCGCGCTGTTCGGCGAAAACGAAGCCGTCAGTCACGAAGAGTTGGCGCGCGCGCTGGAAGAGCTCGGCGCCGATTGCGCCGAGCGCGGCATCGAACTGAAGGAAGTTGCATCCGGATTCCGCTATCAGGTGCGCCAGGACGTACACCCCTGGGTCGCGCGCCTGTGGACCGAGCGCCAGACCCGATATTCGCGCGCCCTGCTCGAAACCCTGGCCCTGATTGCTTATCGCCAGCCGATTACACGCGGCGAGATCGAGCAGATCCGCGGCGTGGCGGTATCGACCAACATCGTCAAGACGCTGGAAGAGCGCGAGTGGGTGCGTGTGGTCGGTTATCGCGACGTCCCGGGCAGGCCCGCGCTGTTCGGCACGACGAAGAATTTTCTGGATTACTTCAATCTCAAATCACTCGATGAGCTTCCGCCGATGGCCGAGATCCGCGAAATCGAGGATTTCGACCCGCAATTGACCCTCGCCCCGGTCGCCCCAGCAGAGGCGGCGGATGAAGCGTTGATCGCACCGGAAACGGAAGCGGCCAACGAAGAATCCGCAGCCCTTGACTGCGCAGACCCGGCTCCGGAGCAAAATGCATGAACACACCGCGTACCCTGCTCTCCCTCAGACGACCGCACGCCGACGGCCCGGTTCTGGAAGAACGCCTGCACAAAGTACTGGCCAACGCGGGCTTGGGCTCACGTCGCCTGCTCGAGGAACGCATTCAAGCGGGCGAAATCCGCGTCAACGGCACGGTCGCCGAAATCGGCTCGAGCGTGCGCGCCGGCGACCGCGTCGAACTGGATGGCAAGCTCTTCGTCGCGATCAACGACAGCGCCGAGCACGCGCAGGTGATCGTGTTCCACAAACCCGATGGCGTGGTCACCACGCGCGACGACCCGGAAGGCCGTCCCACCGTCTTCGAACAGTTGCCGCCACTCAAGGGCGCGCGCTGGATCGCGGTCGGCCGCCTCGACATCAACACCACCGGACTGCTGCTGCTCACCACCGACGGAGCGCTCGCGCATCGCCTGATGCACCCGAGCACGCAGATCGAACGCGAATACATCTGTCGCGTCCACGGCGAAGTGCCGGACGAGGCGCTGGAGCAACTCAAGACCGGCGTGCAACTGGAAGACGGCCCGGCGTGCTTCGAGGAACTGGCCGTGATCAGCCGCGGCCCCAGCCATTCGTGGTTCCGCGTCGTCGTCCGCGAAGGCCGCAACCGCGAAGTACGGCGCATGTGGGAAACGCAGGGATTGATGGTCAGCCGGCTCAAGCGCATCCGCTACGGCAACGTCGAATTGCCGCGTGGCCTGCTCAAGGGCCGCAGCGAGGTCCTGGAATCCGAACAGGTCAAGGCCCTGCGCCAACTGGCCGGCACCGTGGAAGCGGAGCCTGCGCTGACTCTGCAACCGGTGATCGGCCAGCGCCGCGCGCCGAAAGCGGCACCGAACGAATTCCGCCCGGCGCCGCGCACGCAGCAGGCATGGACCGGTGCGTATCACGACGAAGGCCGCGAACTGCGCGCCTTCGACCGCATCCGCGACGACAACGCACCCGCTCGTCCCGGCGGTCAGCGCAAATACGGCAAAAAGAAACCGCGGCGCGGTCCGGGCGGCGCAAATCCGCAAAATCGCGATAACCGTGGCGGACGCCGTGGCGCGGGGCGCGGACAAACCCAGATCGGCGTGTACCAACCCGGCACACGCTGGTCGGGCGAGAACGCCGGAGGTGGCGCCGCCGCGAGCCAGCCGAGGCGCGGCAAGCCGGCGCAATGGCGACCGCCGGTCACCGGCATTCCCGGCGAGCGCGAGGACGACCGCGGCGCGCGCCGCTTCATCGCCGGACTGCGCGCAGAAAAGACCCGCTACGTGCCGCGCGGGGAACCGCGTCCGTTGCATCCGGGACAAGGCGTTCCGCGTGACGATATCGGCAACCGCATGCCGCCGCGCGATGGGCAAGGCAAGCGTCGCGGCAAACCGCGCCGCTGAGACGTCAAAAACCGGAAGGCCGCTTGCGCGGCCTTCGTCGTTGCTCCAGCAAAACCAAAAATCAATCCAGCTTGATCGCTTTCTTGTCGCTTTCGCGGCGCTTTTGCTCCTTGGCATTGAAGTCGGCGATACAACTGTCGCGCTTGACCATCACGCAATCCAGATAATCGCTGGCCTCGACCAGAGCGGCGCGAATCGCCTTGCCGGCCGGTGTGTTTTCCTCGTGCGCGAGATTGCCGCCGAAACCGCCGCGGTACAGACCCACGGACACCCCGCCGCCGCTGCTGCGACCCTCGACCGTGCGCGAGTACTCCACATCGCTGGTCTCGGTATTGATCACACGCAGATCGACGGCCAGATAGGCTTCGGTTTTCTTGCCGCCCAAGCTGATGCCCTTGAAACTGAAGCCGCCACCGGTACTCGCCGTATTTTCCTCGTACGCGGATACCGTGCCCGTGATCAGATACCGCGCGCCCGTCACCTTGCCGATTTTCGGGCCGGTACCGGGAGCCACACGGCCGGAGGCGGCGAAATTCTGTTCTTCGAGCACGTTCTGGATCTTCTGGCGCTCGACCACGTGAAAATCGCCGGTCGAGGACAGTTCGTTGGAAAGCATGCCGGACAGTTCCCAACCGACTCCGCCGCGCCACCAGGCCGCGCCGGATTCGTTGCGGAACTCCGCGACCGCAATCGTGGGACGCCCACCGCCCGCCGCCAGCGCACTGCCAGTGGCCAGCGCGCCCATCGCCACCATCACACCCAAGGCCAGCTTTTTCATGTGTCGATACTCCCCGTTCGCAAGATTGACTGAACCGATCGTTTCCCGCGCCAACACTATACCAGCGTAAAAGCGTGCCGGCAGCACCGTGAAGCCATTGTGACGAATCGAGATTCGATTGCGTGAATACGCAAAAGTTTCGCGTGCGGAAAATATTCCCGGGATTAACCCGCCTGCAACAACCGGTTAACCGTATGCACATGCGCGGCAGCTATCGTGCTTGAGGATTCGACGAAGAAGGAGCACGAACATGCGCTGCGAACGCCATCCCGAAGCCCGCGTCTTCGGTTACCTCATCGAACGCCTGGA
>JAGWXP010000206.1 GCA_018969845.1 Lysobacteraceae bacterium
CATCTAACTTTACATTTTTGGGCGTTGGTCAAAGTTGGCCTTTATGGCATTCGGACAGTCGAGTTCATCTTTACCGGTAAAAGGCATGCTGATTGCCCAACATGATATTTTACATAATATACAAAGGCGTCTGTTAAAATGGCAGTGCAGACTCAAACCCGCTTCCCGGCGGCGCTGGTTCCCCTCGCCAGAGCGTATCCGCGTGCTTCATGCTTTGATGTAGTGCTTGTGCCCCGTTATCGGGTCGCTGTTTCATTAGCCAACGCCAGGAGTCTCACCTGTGAATCACCGCCATTCCGTCAGTCAACCGCCACGCCAGCGCAGGGTCCCGCTGCCCTGGGAACGTCCCAAGGCCCACGCGGAAGAGCCGCAGGTTGACGAACGCCTGCGCGCGATCATGCAGCATCCGTCATACCGGGAAGCAGACAGCGATCCGCAGTTCATGCATCAAGACGATGTGCGCGGGGTACGCCTGCAGGTCGATTACGTCAAGGCCGAACTGGTGCTGGCTGCACACGGGATTGAGCGCACCATTATCGTGTTCGGCAGTACGCGCTTGCGTGAACCGCAGGCGGCGCGGCGGGAACTGGCCGCCGCCCGCGAGGCCGCCGCGAAACGACCGGACGATCCCGCGCTGGTCAGAGCCGTGCGCGTCGCCGAACAGCGAGAGGCGCTGTCAGGCTACTACGATGTCGGACGCGAAATCGGCCGTCTGGTCGGCACAGCGGGCGCGCCTGGCTTGGCCGTCCTGACCGGCGGCGGACCCGGCGCCATGGAGGCCGCCAACCGCGGCGCCAGCGAGGCGGGAGCTGCTACGGTAGGCCTGAATATCGCGCTGCCGCACGAGCAGTACCCGAATCCTTACATCACTCCCGGCTTGTGCCTGCAGTTCCACTACTTCGCCATGCGCAAGCTGCATTTCATGAAACGCGCGGCCGCGATCGTGGCATTCCCCGGCGGCTACGGCACGCTGGATGAACTGTTTGGCGCGCTCACCCTGATCCAGACGCGCAAGAATCCGCCCATCCCCATCGTACTGGTCGGACGCGCTTATTGGCGCCGTGTTCTCGACGTCGACTTCCTGCTCGAAGCCGGCAGCATCGACGAGGAAGACCGCGAACTGTTCTGGTATGCCGAGACCGCCGACGAAGCCTGGCAGGGTATTCTCGACTGGCATCGCCGCAACAGCAGCCCGTTGCTCTGATCCAACGACACGGACAATCGCACATGAAAATCTCCTTTCACGGCGCCGATCGCGAAGTCACGGGATCCTGTCATCTGCTCGAAGTGGCGGGCAAACGCATCCTGATCGACTGTGGCCTGTACCAGGGCAGCCGCGAACTGGACGCGGAAAATGGCGAGGATTTCGGGTTCGACCCGGCCTCGATCGACTGGCTGTTGCTCACGCACGCGCATCTGGATCACTGCGGACGCATCCCTTTGCTGGTCGAGCGCGGCTTCGCCGGCGAGATCATCAGCACCGCGGCGACGCGCGAATTGGCGCGACTGGTGATGCTCGACTCCGCTTTTCTGCAAGAGGAGGAGGCCCGGCGGCACCAGCGGCAAGCCACGCGCAGAGGGCGCTCCGATGGCCGTCCGCTCTATACAATGCTCGACGCGCTCAACGCCATGGACCGCTTCGGGCGGATGGCGACCTACGGTGAGACCATTGCGCTTGCTCCGGGCCTCGTGGCCGTCTTTCACGACGCGGGCCACATCCTCGGTTCTGCCAGCATCCGCATCGAACATCGCGGCAGTGGGTCGGTCATCTTCTCCGGCGACATCGGCAACAGTGGTCGGCCGATTCTGCGTGATCCACAGCCGCCCCCCCACGCCGACGTGGTAGTGATGGAAACAACCTACGGCGACCGCCTGCACAAGCCCCTCGCTCCCTCCGTGGAGGAACTTTACGCCGCGATCACCGACACCTTCGCGCGCGGCGGAAACGTCGTGATCCCCACCTTTGCACTGGAACGCGCACAGGAAATTCTTTACTGTCTGCGCGGCGGCGTGGAGAGCGGTCGCCTGCCGCGCACATTGCCGGTGTTCCTCGATTCGCCGATGGCGATCTCGGCCACCGAGGTGTTCCGCCGCCATCCGGAATGCTACGCCCCCGAGGAACGCGGCCTGTTCGCCGACGGCCGCGATCCCTTCGCCCTGCCCGGCTTGCACTTCACCCGCGAAACCGACGAATCGATGGCGATCAACCGCATCAGTGGCGGCGCGATCATCATGGCCGGATCGGGCATGTGCACCGGCGGCCGCGTGCGCCACCATCTACGCCGCAACCTGTGGCGCGCGGACTCCAGCATCGTCTTCGTCGGCTATGCAGCTTCCGGCACGCTCGCGCGCATTCTGATCGACGGCGCCAAGACGGTGCGCCTGTTCAATGAGGACATCCCCGTTCGTGCGCGTCTGCACACGATCAACGGCTTTTCCGCACACGCCGATCGTGATGAGCTGCTGGCATGGCATCGGGCGATCCGGCCGGCGCAAACCATCCTCGTGCATGGCGATGCGCAGGTC
>JAGWXP010000053.1 GCA_018969845.1 Lysobacteraceae bacterium
ATATTGGGTCGCTGTGTGCTCGCGGTTGACCAGTGAGGACAGGAAAGCAACGACCGGCGGCCCGAGAAAACCCAGGGTGAGTTCCTGCGCGGTGATGGCGATAGACAAGGCGACGAGGCTGCCGTGGTGGCCGGGCAGGATCAGATAGGTGAGATTGGCGCTTCCGCAAATCGCAATGGCGACAAGCAGCGGACGCCAGATTCCCCACCGCGCGACGGCCGCGCCGCCCGCAAACGTTCCGGCGATGCCGACCCAAACGCCGTAGAACTTGGTGATCGTGCCGATCGCGGTTTGCGAATAGCCCATGTCGAGATAAAACGGGCTGGTGATGCCGCCGATCGTCGCCTGTTCCGGAATCTTCAGGATCAGGATGAACACGAACATTGCCGATGCGAGCGCCACTCCATAACGCCGAAAGAAATCCACGAAAGGGTCGACGACGCTGTAGCGCAACGCTGCCACCCAGGTCGGCGACGGGTAAAGCGGGGCGCCGGGTTCACGCGCGCAGAGATTCGCGGCGATCGGAACGATCATCGCCGCCGCCATCAATGCATACACCGCGGGCCACGGAATATGGTCGGCAAGTGTCGCCGCCAGCGCAAAGCTGACGAGTATGCCGAAGCGATAGCCGAGCGAATACGTTGCCACCAACGCACCCTGATCCTCGATCGACGCGATCTCGATGCGATAGGCGTCGACGGCGATGTCCTGTGTCGCGCCGAAGATCGCGACGCCGAGCGTGGCGATCACGAACGAGGCGAGATTGGCCGGCGTCGCCGCCACCATGCCGAGCAGACTCGCAACGACGCCCAACTGCGCAAACAACAGCCAACCGCGTCTTCGACCCAACCGATGAAACAACGGCAAGCGCCAGTGATCCAGTAGCGGCGCCCACAAAAACTTGAGCGCGTATGCCATCCCGGCACTGGCAACGACCGTGATCTCCGACAAGGCGATGCCCGATTTTTTCAGCCAGAACGCGAGCGTTCCGGCGACGAGTAGAAACGGCAGGCCTGACGAAAAACCGAAAAGCAGCATTGTCCACGCAGCCGGCTGGGCGAAAGCGCGCCACAGCGATGGTTTGCGCGCTGCGACTGCTTCAGTGGGCATAGTCGACCGTGTACGGCGCGTGATCGGAAAACCGCGGCGTCGCCGCGATTGCGCAGGATTTGAGCTTCGCACGCAAACCCGGCGTGACGATCTGGTAATCGATGCGCCAACCCACATTGTTCGCGCGCGCCGCGCCGCGTGCCGACCACCAGGTGTAGTCCTCACCGTCAGGTTTGAGCGTGCGATAGCTGTCAACCCAGCCGTGTTCGTCGATCAGGGCGTTGAGCCAGGCACGCTCTTCGGGCAGGCAACCGGAATTTTTCTGGTTCGATTTCCAGTTACGGATGTCTTTTTCGCTGCGCACGATGTTCCAGTCGCCGCACAGCACATAGTCGCGTTTGGTTTTGCGCCAATCCGCGAAGATACCGCCGAGCCAATCCATGACCTTGTACTTGAATTGCTGGCGCTCATCGCCCGAGGTGCCGGACGGAATGTAAAACGACACCACGCTCAATTTCCCGTAACGCGCCTCGATATAGCGGCCTTCGTCGTCGAACGGCGCCCAGCCCAGCTTCGTCAGCACGTCGTCGGGTTCGCGTTTCGAATAGATCGCGACCCCCGAATAGCCCTTCTTCGTCGTCGCGTCGCGATAGAAACAGTGATGTCCGTCGGGACGGAACATCGAATCCGTTAACTGCGCTTCCTGCGCCTTGGTCTCCTGCAGGCAGACAACGTCGGCGTCTTGCTTCTTCAGCCATTCGAAAAAGCCCTTGATCGCGGCGGAACGAATGCCGTTGGCGTTGAAACTGACGATTCTCACTGGACGATCGGCTCCGAAGGCGAGACTCATGGATAATAGCCGGAATCCACTGCCGCGAACGCGCATTTCATGCTCGACCACCAACGCGAATTCCTCGATCTGGCGCTGCAGAAGAACGCACTGCGCTTCGGCGAGTTCACGCTCAAGTCCGGGCGCGTGAGTCCGTATTTTTTCAACGCGGGCTTGCTCGATTCGGGCGCCGCACTCGCCGCGCTGGGCCGTGCCTATGCGCAAACCCTCGTCGCGTCCGGTATCGGTTTCGACATGTTGTTCGGTCCGGCCTACAAGGGCATCGCCCTGGCCACTGCAGCGGCGGTCGCGCTCGCACACGAACATGCGCGTGACGTACCGCTGGCGTTCAACCGAAAGGAACCCAAGGATCATGGCGAAGGCGGAATCCTCATCGGCGCGCCGCTGGACGGACGCGTGCTGATCGTGGACGATGTGATTAGCGCCGGAACCGCCACGCGCGAATCCATCGCCCTGATCCGTGCCAACGGCGCCACGCCCGCCGGCGTGCTGATCGCGCTGGATCGCCAGGAGCGGGGACAGGGCGCGCGATCGGCCGCGCAGGAAATCGCCGTGGAATTCGACATTCCCGTCCTCGCCATCGCCCGGCTCGCGGACTTGCTGGCGCTTGCCGCCGAGCGCCCGGAACTGGCCGCGCATCACGCACGTCTGCAAGCCTATCGTGCCGAATACGGCGCCTAATGCCGGCGCGCGCACACCGGCCTATACTCGCCATCCGGAGGATATTGCCATGCGCCGTACTGGATCGCTGATCGCCCTTTGCCTGCTCGCCCTCGCCACGATTCATGCGCAGGCAAACGACAAGACCCACAACCGCTACCGCTGGAAGGATGCACAAGGCGTCGTGCACTTCGACGACGTGCTCTCGGATGCGGCCATCCATGCCGGATACGATGTCGTCGGCAGCAGCGGCATGCTGATACGGCGCGTGGCCCCGCCCATGACCAGCGAAGAACTCAAGGCCGACGAAAAGGCCAAGGCGCAGAAAGAAGCGGCTGACAAGGCAGCGGCCGAGCAGGCTCGAGATGATGCACAGATGCTCGCGGCATATCCGACCGAGCAGGACCTGAGCGAAGCGCACAACGCGCAACTGGCCATGATCGATCAGTACATCCAGTCGACCCAGATCAGCTTGCAGAGCCAGGAAAGGAGCCTTACCGACATGCTCTCGCACGCCGCGGATCTGGAACGCGCCGGCAAGCCGATACCGGCCGCGCTGAGCCAGCAGATCGAATCGCTGCGCGCGAACATCGAAAAACAGAAAGCCTACATCGCCGCCAAACAGCAGGAAAAAATCGACAGCGCGGCGAAATTCGAGACCGAGTTGGCGCACTATCGGGAAGTGCAGGCGAAGCCGCACTCGCAACCTTAGGTTCGCGTCAGAACGGCAGCTTCAGGTTCGCGTCCAGCGCCAGCAACTGCTTGCGGAAAACGTCCTGGATGCGCGCCAGTGCCGCGTCGGTGTCGGCGTCGAAACGCAGCACGAGCACGGGCGTGGTGTTCGAGGCGCGCACCAGGCCCCAGCCATCCGGCCAGTCCGCGCGAACGCCGTCGATCGTGGTGACGCGCGCACCCTCGAAGCCGGCCTTTTCCTTGAACTTCTCGATGAAGCGGTAGTGCTCGCCCTCGGGCATCTCGATCTTCAGTTCCGGCGTGGACACGCCCTTGGGCAGGCCGTCGAGGATCTCCTGCGGCGCGCGGCCCTTCGGGTCGGAGGCGAGGATTTCCATCAGCCGTGCGGCAGCGTAGATGCCATCGTCGAAGCCGTACCAGCGTTCGCGGAAGAAAAAATGCCCGCTCATCTCGCCGGCGAGTTCCGCCTCGGTCTCGCGCATTTTCGACTTGATCAGCGAATGCCCGGTCTTCCACATGATCGGGCTGCCGCCGGCCTGCAGGATCCACGGCTGCAGCTTGCCGGTGCACTTGACGTCGTAGATGATCGTCGCTCCCGGATTGCGCGTGAGCACGTCGCGCGCGAACAGCATCAGCAGCCGATCCGGGTAAATCACCTCGCCGTTCGCCGTGACCACGCCGAGGCGGTCGCCGTCGCCGTCGAAGGCCAGGCCCACGTCCGCCTGCATCTGCTTGACCGACAGGATCAGATCCTGCAGGTTGTGCGGGTCGGACGGATCCGGATGGTGATTCGGGAAGTTGCCGTCGACCTCGCAGTACAGCGGCTGCACTTCGCAGCCGATGCCCTCGAGCACGGCTGGCGCGACCGCGCCGGGAATGCCATTGCCGCAGTCGACCACGACCTTGAGCTTGCGTTCGATCAGCACGTCACCGGTGATGCGTTCGATGTAATCGTGCGCCACGTCCACCGTCTGCAGGCCGCCGCTGCCGCTGGCGAAACGGTTTTCGCTGATCCGGACGTACAGATCGGCAATGGCTTGTTCGGCCAGGGTTTCGCCGCCGAGCACGATCTTGAAGCCGTTGTAGTCCGGCGGATTGTGGCTGCCGGTGACCATCACGCCGGAACCGGCGTTCAGATGATACGTGGCGAAGTAGAGCACCGGCGTCGGTACCGCACCAATGTCGATGACGTTGCAGCCGGTCGCGCGCAAGCCGTCGATCAGCGCCGCGGAAAGCTCGGGCCCGGACAGGCGGCCGTCGCGGCCGACCACGATTTCCTTCAAGGCGCGCTGTTGCGCCTCGCTGCCGATGGCGCGACCGATCTGGCGCGCCACGCCGGCGGTGAGCGTCTTGCCGAGCACACCGCGGATATCGTAGGCGCGGAAGATGCTGCGGTCGACGGCGACGTCGGATTGTGCCGCCGCGGGCGCGGGCTTGGGTTTCGGTGCCGGTGCCGGCTTGGCGATCGTTTGTGCCAGGGTCTGTTCCGACGCGGCCGGTTCCGCGGTCGACTGCCGGCGCAGAAAGCCGTCCACTGCTGCCTGCAGACCGATCCGACGTGCCTGCAGCAGGAACAGGCCAAGGCCCAACAGGATGAATACCGCCGGAATCGCCACCCACAAGCTGTCCGGAAGCATGATCGGAAATTCTACCGGCGAGCCGCCGATGCGGAACAGGCTGCCGCCGATACCGATGCCGATATCGGTCAGCGAATCGCGTGCGTTCATGCTGCCGATACTGGCCAGCACAAGGTCGCCACGGCCTTCGCCCTGGCGCAAATCGATGCGCGCATCCGACAAATGCTGCTCTTGAAACACTTTCAGCAGCGGTTCGAACGGCAGTTCGACATAGGCGTAGGCAAGCGTCTGCTTGTCATGAACCACGGGCAATGCAAACGCGAGGATGCGTTGCTGGCGGCCGATCTGATGCGATTGCAGCGGCGCGCCGATCTGGGCCTGGTGCGCCTGTACCAGCATTGCCGCCTTGGCATAGCCGAACTTGGCGAAATCGGTGCCGAGCACGTCGCCCAGGTCGGCGCGATAGAAATCCGCTGAAATCACATCCGGCAAGGCCTGCTTCAATGCAACCGCCGCGAGGGCGCGGCCAGCATCATCCCCCGTGGCCAGCGCCGCGGCGACGGCATCGCCATCGACTTCGCGGATCACGCGCTGGCGGGTGTCGGCGACGAACTTGTTCAGCGCCGTGAGCTCGGCATGCGTGACCGTATCGATCTGATATGCGCCGCTGATCCGGCTCCACATCAACCAGGCCTGCCAGGTGCAGAACGCGCCCGCAACAAAGGCCAGGCAGGCGCCGAGAAACAGCAGTGTGCGCGGATCAAACAGGCGGGCCAGCGCGTCGGGGCCGCGCGCCTGTTCGAGCGCGCGTTGCAGTGCCGAAATCTTGTCGCCGGACTTGTTCGCCATCGCCGATCTGCCGTTTCCGTTTCTTGTCGCTCAGCGCGCGCCGGTATGACCGAACCCACCCGCTCCGCGTTGGCTGGCGGCGAATTCTTCCACCACGCGGAACCGCGCGCGCGCGACCGGCAGAAACACCAGTTGCGCGATGCGCTCCCCAAGCTCAATGGTATAGGGCGCCCGCGCACGGTTCCAGCACGAAATCATCAGCGGACCCTGGTAGTCGGCATCGATCAGACCGACAAGATTGCCGAGCACGATGCCGTGCTTGTGACCAAGGCCCGAGCGCGGCAGGACCACCGCGCAATAATCCGGATCGCCGATGTGGATGGCGATGCCCGTGGGGATCAGCGCGCTCTCGCCCGGTCCGAGCGTCAGCGGCGCGGCCAGTGCCGCGCGCAAGTCCATGCCGGCCGATCCGTCCGTGGCGGGGGCAGGCAGGGGGATTTCGCCGCCCAGGCGCGAATCGAGAATTTTCAATTCGACGTCGACGATCATTGACGATGCGCCTTCGCCGGTTTTGCGCGCAAGGCCGCAATACGTTCGAGCAATCGATGCGCCAGCGCGAGCTTGTCGGCGCGCTGCAGCTGTTCCTTGCCGCCAGACCAGAGCAGGGTCAGTTCGTTGTCCTCGGCATCGAAACCCGTGCCGTTGCCGACGCGGTTGGCGGCAATCAGGTCCAGGCCCTTGCGTTCGAGCTTGCTCCGCGCGCGCGCTTCCACCCTTTCCGTTTCGGCAGCGAATCCGGCAACGAAAGGTTTTTTCTTGCGCGCTGCAACCTCGGCGACGATATCGGGATTCTCGGTCAGCTCCAGCACCAGCGCCTTGCCGGTTTTCTTGAGTTTGTGCGCGGCCACCTCGGCCGGACGATAGTCGCCGACCGCCGCGGCGGCGACGAAAATGTCGCATTGTGGAATTTGTTGCATCACGGCATCGCGCATCTGGCGCGCGTTGCGCACATCCTCGCGCACCACCCCGGCGGGCGTTGGCAGATGCACGGGACCGGCGACCAGATGCACCGCCGCACCCTGCTCGGCGGCGGCCCGAGCGATGGCGAAACCCATGCGTCCGGAACTGCGGTTGCCGATGAAGCGCACCGGATCGATGTCTTCGCAGGTCGGGCCGGCACTGACCAGCACGCGCAGGCCCGTCAGCGGCTTGGGCCCATGCAGCGCCGCCAGCCCGGCGACGATCTGGTGCGGTTCGAGCAGCCGGCCGGGTCCGGATTCCGGTTCGGCCATAGGACCACCGGCAGGACCCAGCACCGCGACATCGCGACTGCGCAGCATGGCGACATTGGCCTGCGTGGCCGCGTGTGCCCACATGCGCAGATTCATCGCCGGGGCAACGGCGAGCGGGGCGGCACTGGCCAGGCACAGCGTGGTCAGCAGATCATCGGCGATGCCATGCGCCAGGCGCGCGATCACGTCCGCGCTTGCCGGTGCGATAAGGATGCGCTGCGCCCAACGCGCCAGTTCGATGTGCCCCATCGCCGCTTCGGCGGCCTCGTCCCACAAACCTGCCCGCACCGGATGCCCGGACAAGGCCTGGAACGTCAGTGGGCCGACGAAGCGCGTCGCATTGGCGGTCAGCACGACCTGCACGTCCGCGCCGGCATCGCGCAGCCGCCGCGTCAACTCGGCCGCCTTGTAGGCGGCGATGCCACCCGAGACGCCGAGCAGGATGCGCAGGTTGGCGAGCGGCTGCGAAGTCATGCGCGAAAATTCCGACACGGCGAAGGGTCGATAGCTTACCGGAATTCGCGCATCCGCCGGCAGCGCCGCATCCGAGCGGTGCGCATGCTTGACCCATGACAATCCGCGACTGGCCCGAATCCGAACGTCCCCGGGAAAAGCTGCTGGAAAGGGGAGCGGCGGCACTTTCCGACGCCGAATTGCTCGCCTTGTTCATCGGCAGCGGCCGGCGCGGACAGACCGCCGTGGACCTGGGCCGGGAACTACTCGCTCGCCACGGCAGCCTGAAGATCCTGCTGGAACGCGATGCGTCCGCGCTGGCCACCGAACCGGGCCTGGGTACGGCCAAGTCCTGCCGCCTGCACGCCGCGCTGGAACTCGGCCGGCGCTATCTCGCCTGCGATCTGCGGCAACCGGAGGCGCTGGCGAATCCGGCGGCCTGCGCGGACTACCTGCGCGCCCGCATCGGCGCCTATCCGTATGAGGTATTCGCCTGCGTTTTTCTCGACAACCGCCATCGCATCCTCGCTTTCGAGGAACTGTTTCGCGGTAGCATCGATGGCGCCAGCGTGCATCCGCGCGAGGTAGTGCGGCGCTGCCTGGCGCACAACGCCGCGGCGGTGATCCTCGCCCATAACCATCCCTCCGGCGTCGCCGAACCGAGCCTGGCGGACCGCGCCATCACCGCCGATCTGAAGCGTGCGCTGGAACTGATCCAGGTTCGCGTGCTTGATCATTTCATCGTCGGCGCCGGCGCGCCGACGTCGTTCGCGGCGCGCGGCTTGCTCTAACGCCGTTCGGGCTATACTCCGGCGCGGGAGGATGAGCGCGCGTGATTTTCCGATATCCCACGCAGTTTCCCGCGGACGCCGTCGAACGCCGTGTGCCGGACGCGGCCACGGCACGAGCGCTCGTGCGCGAGCGCAATCCGCAACTGCAGGAATTGCTCGTCTACCGGCGCGAACGCTTCGCCGCGTTGATTGCCGCGCGCAGCGATCATCCGCCGGTCGCAGGCGCCGAAGATGCCGTGCTGATGGCGTTCTGCCGGCTCGCATTCCGGCATGGGAGTTGGGGCGACGACTTCCATGCCTACCACAACGAAGGTCACATCTTCGAGATTCTCGGTCCGCGTCTGGAACGTCTGATCGACGCGATCGGCATCGATTCGCTGAGCCTGCGCGACTGGTTCCTGCTTGCGCTGTTCGCCGCAGCGCACGATCTGCGTCAGCGCGAAACGCCGCAATTCTTCGCCGGCATCGGCAGCAACGAGCGCGCCAGCATCGAGGAAACCTTCCGCATCCTGCGCACCTGCGGCTTCAGCGTGGAACACAACGCCGAAGTCTTCATCGGCATCGAATTGATGATCGCCGGCAGCACGTTCGATGCGCGCCCGCCGCCGCCCGCGCTGGAATTGAACAGCGCCGAAGTCGTGGTCGAATCCGGCGGCGCCCTGGCGCAGAAGCTCGACGTCAAGCTCGACAAACATGCGCCGGGCTGGCAGGACGATCCGCGCATCGCGCATGCGCTCGAATTGGCAGCGATCGCCGCCGATCTGGATACCGCGAACGTCGCCGAGGCGTTCCCGTTGTTCATGGCCAGCGCCGAACGCCTGTGCCTGGAACGCGAGATGCGCAGCCATCGCGATCCGGCCACCGCGGCGTCGGCTCAGCCAATGCTGAATTTCCTGACCACCGGACAGGAACATTATTTCTTCGATCTGCACCGCTTCAGTTCCGATGCTGGCCGTACCGCCTTCGCGGCTGCCAAACAGGCGAACGTCCAGCCGATGCGCGGACTGATCCAGGACCTGCGGGCGGCCGTGCCCGCGCCGCGCACAGGCGACGAGGTGCTGGCGGCGTTTCGCGCGTTGACGGAAAAAGCGCACTAGCCGTCACGGCAAAAGCCTGAAATCAACCGCGGAACGCGTTATTCGCGGTGGATTTATACACAATGCTGCATTCGTCGCATTGTGCCAAATTGCCAAAATTTGTCACTCGACTGTAGCAATATTTCCTCCATATAATCAATGAGATGGACGAATAATGCTCGCGCCGGGTCATACCCGTTGCCGTCCAGGTCTTGTTCTGCGGGCGGCCGCGCAGAGCGATACACACACAGTTATCCACAGGCTGGAAACCGCGCTGTTATGCGGTTTTCCCAGTGACGCGCGCAGACGTCTTTGGCGTACGCACCGCGCCGACTACAATAGCGAGCGATTTGTCGGAAACCTTCTGCGTGAAAGACTCCTTGCACCAACTCGTCCTGCAGGCCATCGCGCGCCTGCGGGAGCAAGCCGTATTGCCCGCCGACGCGGCGGCGCCGTTCGTCATCGAACGCACGCGCAGCGCCGGACACGGCGACTTCGCCACCAACGCCGCGCTGCTGCTGGCCAAGTCCGCGCGCACGAATCCGCGCGCGCTGGCGCAGGCGCTCGTGGCCGCATTGCCGCAAAATCCAGAAATTGCAAAAGTGGAAATCGCCGGGCCCGGTTTCGTCAATTTCTTCCTCGCCCCGGCCGCTTATCACGTTGCAGTGCGGCGCATCCACGCCGACGGCGGCAACTACGGGCGCAATGCCTCCGGCGCAGGCAGGACCGCCGGCGTCGAATTCGTCTCCGCCAATCCGACCGGCCCGCTGCACGTCGGCCACGGCCGCGCCGCGGCGATCGGCGACTGCATCGCGCGCGTGCTTGACGCGAACGGCTGGAACGTCAAACGCGAGTTCTACTACAACGACGCCGGCGTGCAGATCGGCAACCTCGCACTGTCGGTGCAGGCGCGCGCCAAGGGGCTTGCGCCCGGCGACGCGCGCTGGCCAGCGGATGCCTACAACGGCGACTACATTGCCGATGTCGCGCAAGCCTATCTCGATGGCGTCAGCGTCGAGGCGGACGGTCGGATTATCGCCGGCGCGCGCGACCCGGATGATCTCGATGCGATCCGCCGCTTCGGCGTCGCCTACCTGCGCCGCGAACAGAACGCCGATCTTGCCGCGTTCGGAGTGGTATTCGACGTGTACTTTCTCGAATCTTCGTTGTACGCCGAAGGCCGCGTCGACGAAACCGTGCGCGAGCTCGTCGCCCACGGCCACACCTACGCCGAGGGCGGCGCCCTGTGGCTCAAGACCACGGACTTCGGCGACGACAAGGATCGCGTCATGCGCAAGTCGGACGGCAGCTACACCTACTTCGTGCCGGACGTGGCCTATCACTACAGCAAATGGCAGCGCGGCTATGAGCGGGCGATCACCGAACTCGGTTCCGACCATCACGGTTCGCTGGCGCGGGTGAAGGCCGGTTTGCAGGCGCTGGATTGCGGCATCCCGAAAGACTGGCCGGAGTATGTGCTGCACCAGATGGTCACGGTGATGCGCGGCGGCGAAGAAGTGAAATTGTCCAAGCGCGCCGGCAGCTATGTCACCTTGCGCGACCTGATCGAAGAAGCCGGACGCGATGCGACGCGTTACTTTTTGATTGCGCGCAAGGCCGATTCGCAACTCGTCTTCGACATCGACCTGGCGCGTTCGCAGTCGAACGACAATCCGGTCTACTACATCCAGTACGCACACGCGCGCGTGTGCAGCGTGCAGCGCCAGCTCGCCGAGCGCGGCCTTGCCTGGAACCGCGACAACGGCCTTGCGCATCTGACCCGCCTGGACAACGAGCACGAAACTGCGCTGATGACGGAACTATCGCGCTATCCGGAAATCGTCGAAGCCGCGGCGACGAATCTGGAACCGCATCTGGTCGCGCAGTTCCTGCGCGAGCTCGCGAACGCGCTGCACACGTACTATCACGCCCATCAATTCATCGTCGACGACGCCGATCTGCGCGACGCGCGCATCGCGTTGATCACGGCCGCGCGTCAGGTGCTGCGTAACGGCCTGGATCTGCTCGGCGTGTCGGCACCGGAGAGCATGTAATGGCAAGCAAGCAACAGGCGTATCGCGGCAACGGCAAACCGGGTTGGCCGGCCTGGGCATGGCTCGGCATCGGCGTGGTGCTCGGCATCGTCTTGGCCATGCTCGCGCTGGTACGCGACTGGGTGCCGCTGCTGCACAAATCCAGTCTGCCGCAGCCGAACGCGCAGGCCGTTGCGCCCAAGGTCAGCGATCAAGCCGTCGCCGATTCAGCCAAATCTCCGCCGCCGAAAAAGACCTTCGATTTCTATTCCGTGCTGCCGGAAATGGAAGTGGTGATTCCGGATGCCGAACTTTCCGCCAAGGCCAAGGCCGAGCAGGCGCGTCAGGCGCTGGCCGCATCGCAGGCGCAGGCGCAACCGGCTGGCACGCCGGCAGGCTCTTCGCCCACTGCGCCGTTCGAACCGGGCAGCGGCTACATGCTCTTGGCCGGTTCCTATGCCGACGCGCACGCCGCCGACGAATCCAAGGCCAAACTCGCCCTACTCGGCATCGTCGCCAAGGTGCAGCCGGTCACCATCAACGGCAAGACCTGGAACCGCATCCTGCTTGGTCCCTACGCCGATGCCAGCGCAACCGAGGCGGCGAAGAAAACACTTGCCGACAACGGCATCAAGGCGATTCCGATCAAACAGACTGCACAGCCGTAATCACTCGAACCCGTTCTTGAATATCCCGTCGAGCGCATAAGCCCAAAGACGGCCGTTTTGGTCGGTGATATAGACGCGGCCGTTGACCACGATCGGACTTTCCCAGTGCACGCCGCCGGGCGACGAATCCGACCACAGCAGCGCGCCGGTTTTTGGATTCAGTGCATTGATCGACCCACTGAAATAGTAGAGCACGTCGTTGGCAACGACCGGTGTGCTGCCACCGGTGCTGTTTTGCCAGACTTTGGTCAATGCGGGCTTGTGCGTGGTGTTATTCAAACCCAAGGTCAATCCGCTGACGCCATTGCCGGTGGCGACGAACACCCAGGTGGTTCCGCTCGAATCGACCCACACCGCAGGTTGCGCGAAGACCTCGCCGCCTTGCGGAACATTGATCGATTGCAACTCGCCGCCGGTATGGCCCGGCCCCGGCGGGGTGTTGCCGCTGAGATTATCCAGGTTCAGCAACCGCAGCATAGCGTCCTTGCCGCCCTGTACGGCCAGATTCGGATAGCCGGCGAGTGTCGACGGCAGAATCGCCGGCGCGGTGGAGCCGAGATCCGTATCGCCGTTTTGCAATGACTGGAAATTCGTCGGCGTGTAGCTATCCACGGGATTGCCGCCGCTGCCGGTGCCGTTCGGATTCAAGGCAAACACGCTGTCGCCCCAGTCGTGATTAACCGGGTCGTATGTGCCGTTGCCGGTGGCCATGAAAATCCGATCCTTGGCAGCGGAATAGATCACGCCCGGCCGCGCCCAGATCGCCGTCTGCACTTCCGAGCAGTCCGGTGTGGCCGGGAATTCAACGAAATGCACGGATTGGTCGCTGCAGTTGGCGTTGAACACGTTCTGCGCGCCGGTGGCTAGATCGATTGCGGTGACGTGCCCCTGATAATCGCCGCCGTCGCCCGGATAACCGCCATTGGCGACGTACAGGTACGTCGTGCCGCTCTTGGCGATGGCGATGGCGAGCGCGGACGAACCTTTCTCGACATCCGGTTTCAAGGTCGCGCGTTCCGGCCAGCCACCGCTCGATGTCTCCAACCCGGTGCCGACGGCATATTTGTGTGCATTGCCGTCGAGTCCGTAGAAGTACACGTATTGACGATTCGGATCGATCGCCGGCGACGAGGTGGTGTAATCCTGTCCGGCCGGCGGCGGCGTGGGTTTGGTGGCGTGCGACCACACCGTTGCCCCGGTAGCCGCGTCAAGGGCAAGCACATGACCACCCTTGGTTTCCAGAAACAACAAATCGCGGACGCCGTTCGCAGTCGTCACGCTGGATAAAAATGCCGGTGCGCCGTCGGCCACGTCGGGCAAAGTGACGTTGTAGATCGGAAACAATGCAGTCAGCGCGAACTCGCCGGTACCGCTGGCCGAAAGGATTGTCT
>JAGWXP010000207.1 GCA_018969845.1 Lysobacteraceae bacterium
CGCAATTCCACGAGAGGCAAGTATATATGTACAAGTGTATAGCCGTCATCCTCGCCGCCGGCCTGTGTGCTGCCGCAGCGACGCTTGCCTGCGCCGAACCCTTCTCGTCGCTCGAAGAGCGCATGTCGCAAAGCGAATTTCACGCCGCGGGCCTGGACAAGCTCTCGCCGGACGAACTCAAGGCGCTGGATGCGTGGCTGCGCGCGCATTACGGAACGCAGACGACCTACGTCACGCCGTCGGGCAAGCCGGTGTTCTATCCGCACGAATCGGCGCGCGAAAGCATCGATGCGCACATCGTCGGTTCGTTCACCGGCTGGTACGGCAAGACCACATTCACGCTCGACAACGGCCAGCAGTGGCAGCAAGCCGAATCCGGCAGCTACCAGTGCGGGAAGTTCGAGAATCCCGAGGTCACGATCAAGCCGATGCTGCTGGGCAGCTGGCTGATGTATGTCGGGCCCTGCAGCAACCAGAGCCTGCGCGTGACGCGCATCAAGTGACGCCTGCGGATCAGCGTATCGTCTCGATCAATTTGGCCAGCCGCTTGGGCGACACCGGCCCGGCGGTCCCGAGTTCCTGCGCGAACACGGACACGCGCAGTTCCTCGATCAGCCAACGCAGTTCGGCGAGTGCAGGATTCGCGTGGCCGCTCGCCATCCGTTTCAGATATTCGGCCCAGTAGATGCGCACCGTGAGCATTCTGGCCTGGTCGCGCGCAGCGTCCTGGCGCAGACGCTCGGCGCGCAGGCGCATCGCTTTGAGATAGCGCGGGAAATGCGCCAATCGGGATTTTTCCACATTGCGCACAAAGCCCGGATACAGTAGCGCATCGAGCTGTTCGCGCAGGTCGTCGTAGTTGGCGCGCGCATAGCCCAGCAGCGGCGGTTCGAGCCAGGGCAACAGTTCGGCATAGGCGGCGAGGATTTCCTCGACGATGCCGAGCCGCTCCATCGCCGCTGGAAAAAGCCGGCGCGACAATTCAGCCACGGCGCGCAGGAACGACGCGCGCGTGCGCAGTTCCGAATCGCGCGCCGCCAAAAGGTCGGCCAACGCGGCCTCGTTGATGTCCTCGCGCAACGCGTCGATGCTGGCGATCGCGGCATACTTGAGTGCGAGCTTGCGGTCGATGGGAAGCTGACGGCGTGCCTGCTTGATCGTCTCGCGCAGAGCGCGCCGCAGCAGGCGTTCGACTCCGGCGACGTGCGCGGTGCGCGCCTCATCGGCGCGCTCGAACACGCGCAACGCGACGGCATCGCCGAGGTCGACCAACGCCGGATAGGCGGCCAATCCGCCCGCACCGGTCACCACCTGCGGAATCTCGTCGAAATCGAACCCGGCGACCTCATCACGCGCCAGTTCCACGTCGGCATGGCGCGAGAAGGCGGCGTTCGCGGCACTTCCCCACTGCATGCGGATCGCGTCGATGTCGCGGCCTTCGGCCAGCGTCTTGCCCGCCTCGTCATGAACATGGTAACGCATGCTCAAATGCACGGGCAGATCGATGGCCGCAAAATCGCGCTCGCCGATTTGCACCCCGGTAACACGCTGAAGGTATCCGGCCAGCGTCGAGGCAACCGACGCGTCGCGCGGCACCTCGGCTTCGACGAAAGCCCGCGCGAAATCCGGCGCCGGCACGAAATTGCGGCGCAATGTCTTGGGCAGGCCGCGGATCAATTCGGCAACCTTGTCGGTCAGCAATCCCGGCACCAGCCAGTCGCAGCGCGCCGCCGACACCGCGTTGACGAAGGCCAGCGGCACCTGCAGGGTCACGCCATCGGCGGCATCCCCCGGCACGAAACGGTATTCGAGCTTAAGACGATGGCCGGCGAATTCCAGCGTCGACGGGAAATCCGCCGCACGCAAACCCGGCTGGTTCGCAAGCACGTCGTCGAGCGACCAGCGCAACGCCGCTTGCTGCGCCGCCGGCGCACGCCGGTACCAGGCGTCGAACGCGGCGGCCGTGGAGATGTCCGCCGGCAGTTTGCCGGCGAAGAAAGCCATGAGTTCGTTTTCGTCCCTGACGAGTCCGGATCTGCGCTGCTTTGCCTCGAACTCACGCGCCTGCGCGAGCACGCGCGCGTTCGCACGCACGCAATCGGCGCGACAGTCGATCTCGCCGCGCACCAGCGCCTCACGCACGAACACCGCATGCGCGAGCGCAGGATCCTGCGCGCCGAATTGCACCGTGCGTTTTTCCACCAGGGTCAGTCCGAACAGCGTCACCTGCTCGAACGCGAGCACGGCGCCACGCTTGCGCGACCAGTGCGGATCGCGCCAGGACTGCTTCGTCAGATGCGCAGCCGCACGCTCGATCCATTCCGGTTCCACGCGCGCGCACGACATCCCGTATACTTTTTGCAAGTCGAGAATTTGCCCGGCCAGCAGCCACAGCGGCGGCGCTTTAGCCAATGCCGATCCGGGAAAGATGCGAAAGCGGCGTTCGCGTGTGCCGCGGTACTCGCCGCGCTCGTCCTTGCGCCCGACTTGCGTCGGCCAGCCCGCCAGCAGGCATCCATGGATAG
>JAGWXP010000054.1 GCA_018969845.1 Lysobacteraceae bacterium
GACGATCGAAGCCTGCGAAATCCCGCGCGAGGCTTCCTCGGTCAGCGGTTTGACGATGCAAGGCAGCTTCAGCGTCTTCGGCAGCCAGACCTTGTGACCGCGGTAGTAGGCGTGGAAACGCGGCGTGCGTACGCGATGAAAGCGCAGGATCTTCTTGCACAGTCCCTTGTCGTTGCACAGGAACAGCGCATGGGAACTCGCGCCCGTGCACGGCACGCCGAGCAGTTCCATCGTCGCGACGATGTTCTTGTCCCAGTGCGGCGCGTTGCGGAAGGTCTCGCACAGATTGAAGATCACGTCCGGCTTGATGTCGCGCACCGTATCGAACAGCGGACGCACGTCGTCGAACAGACTGAGCCGATGCACTTCGTAACCGCATTCGAGCAGCGCCTTCCAGACATCGTTCTCGGTATAGCTGCCGTCCGGATCGGCGAACTCCTTGGCGAAGTCGTAATCGGGCTTCACCGCATATGGCAAGTCGAACACCATCAGCACGCGGGTGGCCATATCAGAACCGTTCGCGTTGAACGTAGCTCGCACCGCGAGCGAAGTCGAAACGCCCATTGCCCTTCGACTTCGCGCCTGCGGCGCTACGCTCAGGGCGAACGGAATCTGTGCCGCGCCACGTCACAGATCACCTCGCAACCGCGTCGTATAGCGGTAATTCATCATCAGCGTGGTCAGGTAGGTCGCAAACTTGAGCACCGCCAGCGCGTCGGTTTCATCGCTGACCAGGCGCAACGCACGGCTGCGCGCGTGCACCGCCTTGCAGACCTCGTTGACCATGAAGCGGCGCTCGCCGGTCCAGTTCGCCACCGTGGTCAGCAGCGCCTTGCGGTGCGCTTGCAGTAGCTTCGCGACCGGCTGCCGCGTCTCGCCCTCGGGTTTCGCCGCGCCGAACATGCGCAGCAGATTGGCATCATGGAATTCCGGGAAGTCTTCGGCCTCGACCGCACGGCGTTTCTGGTAGTAGCGCTTGAGCGTGCTGCGGATCGTCGCGGCCTTCCACATCTGCCGGCCCGTTGCTCGCAACGGCGGCTTGCCGGCGATGCCTGCCATCAGCTTGTCGACGAACACGAGTTTATCGAGCGCCTTCCAACCCCTGTACCTGCTGCGCCAGTCCAGACCCGGCGTCAACCAGACCGCAAACGTTTCGACGAAATCCTCGTCGGGGTGATACTGCGCGTAGTAGTAATCCAGATGCCGCACGAAGCTCTTGCTGTACGGGCGGAAGCGATACGTTTCCTCGTACGGCGCCGACGGATGCCCGAACACGCGCTGCCAACTGCGCTTGCGGTTGAGATCGTAGGCGTAGGTGAGCGCATGGCCGCATTCGTGGCGCAGCAGCTTCATGCACCACTCGGGGTTGTCGCCTTCGGCTTCGAGCAACATCTTCGTCTGCAACTTGATCAGGCGTGGATGCGCCAGATAAAACGGAACGCCGATCACCGGCTCGTTCTCCGGCGTCAGCCATTCGTCGGCGAGATAGCAGCGCGGCGCGAACGGAATATTGCGCGCTTTCAATTCCTCGTAGAGCTGCGCGATGCACGCCTCCAGCCACGTGCCCTCGATGCGCAGCGGCAGCTCCGACAGACGCAGCCCGAGCAATTGCTCTTCGGGAATCGTGGCCAGGTCGATCGCTGGCCTGGCGGCTTCCTGCTTGCTGTGCATTCGATTTGATCGAGGCGCTACGGCCCCTCAAAGGCACACTGCGTGGTAAGGAGCAAAGCAAAAGCGGCGAGCTTCAAGCACTGCAGTGACTTCAACATGGCAATACTCCTGTATTGAGACACATGAGTTCACAAAAGAGGGCTGTGCCTATTTCGAAGGACGGGAGGTTCCCCATCCCCATTATGTCCTACTCGCGCCCGCGATGATCCAGTTCGCTGTGGATAAGCAGGACGCACTGCGACGCGAACAGCATTTTCGGACCGATGCTGATGTTCTCGGCGCCCAGACGCTCAAGCGTGCTCAAGCTCTTCTTCGGCATCGGCATATGATCGGTAAGGATGAAACACGGGTTGCCGGCTATCGTCTTGTCGCGCATGCGGTCACCCTTTGGGTTCATCACGAACAGTCGATGATCCTTGGCCAATTCCTGCACCAGCTTCTCGAAGCCGATCGCGCGCACGGTGATGCCCGGCTCGACCGTCCGGCTTTCTTCCTTGCTCATGCCCCTTGAAGCGTCCAGCGCCCGGGCGATTTTGCCGAGCAATGCCTGCTCGTGAAAGCCGCCGATGTCGCGCAGGTCGTTTGCGTCAAAACGGATTGTTCGCGAGTAGTCCGGGGAGCTCTCCAGCACCAGATGCACCGCGACATCCGCGCGATGCGACTGCGCCACGAAGATGGCGTTCATCAGCGTGTGGGCCAGGATTTCGGTATGCGCCTGACTGCCGACCGCGTCCAGAAATTGCCGGCTGTCCGTCGGTGCCGACCTGGCCCTCAACACAAACACGCGCATTCGGCAGATCCTCGGGTCGAAACGGGGTCAGAGAAGATTTTGACAAGTCGGAAATCCACCCCGACCCGATTTTGCCCGAAATCAGGATCGCATCGGTCTTGACATCTAAGCCAATGCCAGCTACCTTTTTAAAGCAAGGTAGCTGACAGATATGGATCCGGACAAATTCAACACGCTGCGCAAGGGGTTCCTCGAATTCCTGATCCTGAGCATCGTCTCGTCCGGCCGCGTGTACGTGGCGGACCTGATGCAGCGCCTGAGCAAGACCGACTTCGCCACTCAGGAAGGCACGCTCTATCCCTTGCTGAGCAAGATGCGGCGCGAGCAGTTGCTGGATTACGAATGGCAGGAGTCCGACACCGGGCCGCCGCGCAAGTATTACAAGCTGGCGGCAACCGGCCGCAAGCAGCTCGCCGAGTTTCGCGAATACTGGAAGTCCCTCACCGGCCTGATCGAGGAGTTGGGTAAGCCATCATGAAAACCGTCATTAACGTCAGCTTGAGCGGACATCCGAAGACCTTTCAGCTTGAGGAAGATGCGTACAAGGCATTGCAGGCCTATCTCGATCGTGCCCGTGCGCGGCTGAGCCGCGATCCGGACCATGAAGAGGTACTTCGCGATCTGGAACAATCCATTGGCGAGAAACTCGGCAAGTCCCTGCGTGGAGACGATCGCGTTGTCAGCCGCAAGGAAGTCGAGGTCGTGCTCGAAGAGATCGGCGCGGTCAACACCGGCAACGGCGAAGCCGCCGCGGAGACGACCCCGTTCGATCGCCCGCGCCGCTTCTGCCGGATCGACGAAGGCAAATGGTTCTTCGGCGTCTGCCAGGGGTTGTCCGCCTACTCCGACATCGCCGTCGAATGGGTGCGGGTAATCTTCATCATCGGGACCTTCTTCACCGGCGGCGCCCTGATCCTGGTCTACCTGCTGCTGGCTTTCGTCTTGCCGCAGGTGCGTGACCGCCGCGAATACGACGCCAGCCTGCGCACGCGCGCCGGCACGGCGTGAATGGGAAAAGGGCTTAACCCACCGCCCTCTTGATCAGCGCCACGATCCGCGCTTCTTCGGTGGCGGTGAGTTTGGTCAGTGCGAAGACAGTTGGCCACACCGTCCCGTCATCGAGTCTGGCCTTGTCGCTGAAACCGAGCGTGGCGTAGCGGGTCTTGAACTTGTACCGGCCCTGGAAGAAGCACACGACCTTGTCACCGTTCGCATAGGCCGGCATGCCGTACCAGGTTTTCGGAGAAAGCGTCGGCGCGTTGGCGGTGATGATGGCGTGCAGCCGCGTGGCCATTGCACGGTCGGGTTCCGGCATCCTGGCGATGGCGGCGAGTACCTCACCCTCGCCGCCCGCCGATTTCGACTCACGCACGCGATCCTTCATCGCGGCGCGCTCTTCGCTCGTGAATCCTTTCGAAGACTTCGAGGTTTTCTTCACGGTCATGGTGTCCCTCTCGCGTGCTCGTAAAATAGGCTCTGACTCCGGTTTTCAACCGGACCCCTGGAACGCGAAAGTGTACTCTGACCCCTGCTTTCCCGGGCGCTCTCGCGCATGAGAGTTCAACGCCACTTGCCCCAGTCGTTCTTTCGCCGCGATGCACGGGTGGTGGCACCCGAGTTGCTCAACAAGATTCTGCTCGCGGCAGACGGCCGCAGCGGCCGCATCGTCGAGGTAGAAGCGTACTGTGGCGCGATCGACCCGGCAGCGCACACGTATCGCGGCAAGACGCAACGCAACGCCGTCATGTTCGGTCCGCCCGGCTGCATGTACGTGTACTTCACCTACGGCATGCACTGGTGCTGCAATGCGGTGTGCGGCGACGAGGGTGAGGGAACGGCCGTGTTGCTGCGCGCGTTGCAACCACTCGCGGGCCTGGAGCAGATGCGTCGCGCGCGTCCTGCGGCGCGAAGCGACCGCGACTTGTGCCGTGGTCCGGCGCGCCTGACTCAGGCCATGGGCATCACCGGCGCGCATGACGGCATCGAACTGTTTTCCGGCAGCGCGGAGTTTTCGCTGGTCGGCGATGGCCTGGCGCCACCCCGCGATGCGCGAGGTTGCGCGCGCATCGGCATCTCGCGTGGCGTGGAGCACCCGTGGCGCTGGTACGTGCCCGACAGCGAGTATGTGTCGAAGCGCTAGCGCGTCCTGCGAACCGGTCGGTGCCCGTACGGAAGCGCATGGCGTTTTCCCTGAAAGTGCACCCTGACGCCCGATTCCGGTCTACACTGATTTCATGCGTTGGCGCGATCTCGGTTTCTTCCTGCCGTTCGGCCTGGCCCTGCTTCCGGCCGGCGCCGTCGCGTTGATCGCCGCCGGATGGCAGGCTCCCTGGGGCGCAACATTTCCGCTGCTGGTGATTTTCGGCGTGCTCCCGGTCATCGATTTGCTGTGCGGCATCGACACCGTCAATCTCGATGCCGGGGATACCGGCATCGAGCGGCACGGGTATTTCCGCGCGCTCACCCTGCTCACGCTGCTGATCTGGCCATCGGTCCTGATCTATTGCGCCTACGAGTTCGCGCGGCTGCCGCTCGGTCCGTTCGGCATGGTGGCCTGGATCGTGTCCACTGGCGTGCTCGGCGGCATTCTCGCGATCAATCCTGCACACGAGCTCGTGCACAAGAGTAGCCGCCTGGAGCGCCTGTGCGGCGGACTGCTGCTGACCAGCGTCGGCTATCACGGCTTCAAGGTCGAACACGTGCGCGGTCATCATGTGAACGTCGCCACGCCAGAAGACTCCTCGTCAGCCAACTTCGGGGAATCGGTCTACGCATTCGTGCCGCGGGCGCTGCGCGACAACGTGCGCAATGCCTGGCGCCTGGAAGCGCAACGCCTGCGGCAAGGCGGGCGGCGGGTGTGGTCGCACGAAAACGAGATGTTGCGCTGGACCGCCCTGTGGCTCGTGCTGCTCGTCGCGTTCGCGCTGTGGCTGGGCCCGGCGGGCGCCCTCTTCTTCGTCGCCCAGGGACTTGCCGCCGCGAGCACGCTGGAGATCATCAACTATGTCGAGCACTACGGCCTCGAGCGCCACGCGGTTGCGCCAGGCCGCTACGAGCGCGTGACGCACCTGCACTCATGGAACGCACCGCAGCGTGTCGGCAACTGGCTGCTGTTTAACCTGCAGCGGCACTCCGACCATCACGCCAATGCCCGGCGCCGCTATCAGCTGCTGCAGCATCACGACGACAGCCCGCAACTGCCGGCAGGCTACGCGACGATGTTCGTGCTGGCGCTGGTGCCGCCGCTGTGGCGCCGGGTGATGGACCCGCGTGCGCTGCGGGCGCGAGGCGCTGCGCCGCATTTGGAAGGCACGTGAGCTCTTAAATTATCCCGTCGATGTTGTACTGCAAATCAGGCCTGATTCCACATCTCGGTCTGCAGGCGCCAGTGTCCGTCCGCGCCGCGATGCAGGATCACCAGCAATTTGCCGCGGCCGTCGAACGGGGGCTTGCCGTTGGGCATTTCCACCACCTGATGCTCCGTGCACCACTCCGATGCCCAATCGCCCGACACCTTGATGTCGTGACATTGCAGCTCGAATGAGCGCATGTGTGCGCCGGGCACTTGTTTGGCGATGTCGTCAAGCATCTTCGCGATGGCCGGCTTGCCGACGATGGGCGGCGTGGACGGCAGCAGGCTCACGCCATCGTCTTCCCACAATGCCAATGCCGCTGTGTTGTCTATTCGCCGCGTGGCATCGGCCCAGGCGCGATTGAATGCCTCGATTTCGGTTGATGCGGCGTGCGCGGTGAGCGCGGCGCCCATCAGCAGTAACGGAAGACCGCCGCGCATGCGCGGGGTCATAGCCGGTAACTTTCACCGATGGACGGTTCGCGGCGCGGCCACTGTGGACACAGCGCCTCAACGGCTTCCATCAGTTGAATCCAGGCGTCGACCGGGTCGGTCGCATCGGCCGTGCGGTACGACACACCACCCTCCGCAACGAACGGCGGCTGCATCTTAGGCGATGTCGGCGATGAGTTCATTGAGCAGCGCTTCGCGCCCGAACAATCCGAAATAGGATCGCACTTCGTCCATATTGAGCGAACCTCGATTCGCGCGCAAGAGCGAGCGAATGTCCTCGATATCCTGCGTGCGTTTCGGATTGTTGACGAACGCCTGCAGCTTGAATCCGATCAGGCCTTCCGCCGACACGACACGCAAACGGCCAAGCCCGGATTCTTTCACTTCGGCATTGCCGAGCAGATTCGCCGCAACCGGACGGTGTGCGAACAGGAAATCCATGCCCTCGTCGCCGCGCAGGTAGTTGGCAGCGTCCTCGCTGCGATGCAGGCAGCGATAACCGAGGCCGCGCATGAGCGCGTCGATCTTTTCCGCATCTGCCGCATCGGCCAGGAAATCAACGTCCTGTGTCGCACGCACGACATTGTGTGCCGCAAGCGCCAGCCCGCCGATCAACGCCGGCTGCGTCCGCAGGCTGGCGAAAGCCGCCAATGCTTCCTTGATTTGATCGACGAGGCGCGTCATCGGCTGCGTATCCTGCTGGTACTTGCGCTGGCGTTCTTCCGAAAAATGGGATCAGAGGCCATTGACCTACCCCCACCGTCCATACGCGACGAAGGCCATGACGAGGCCGAGCACGGCACTCATGATGATGGACGCGGTTTCGCGGTACTTCACGTGCACACCGATGAACACGAGACTCTCGATCGCCAGAATCGCCGCGGCCACTGCCGTGAGCGTTAAATGCCAGTGGAAGGCGATGGGGGCGATCAGCCCGACCACGCAGACGAGTTCGACTACGCCGAGCGCCATCCAGGCTTGCCGAGGCAATGCGCCGAACGAGGGAACGTCCGCGCTTATTTTGTCGAACAGGAAGACTTTCATGACGCCCGACGCTGCGAACAGAAGCGCGGCGAGAATCTGGAGGGCCCACAACAGGATGTTCATCGCGTGACTCCTCACTGTTTCCACATTGAAAATCATCCCGCCAGAAAGCCAAACTCGAACAGGCGTGACCGCAGCTTGTCGCGCAGTGCATCGTGCGCTGCTTTCACCGCGGCAAGCTCCTCCGAACCGAGCTCACGATCTTTCAATGCGCTGCGGATCTGTCACCAGCCGGCATCCCAAGTTTCGATCTTGAACTTGGCTGTGCGCAACTGGCTCAGTTCGGCGAAGTAGGTCAGATAGGCCGCCGTGCCCGCGTCGAACAACGCGGCTGCTTCTTGCGACAAGGTTCGTTTGCGCAGCCAAAGAGCGGCGAAGCGATCTTGCGCACCGCGCAACTGCAATGAGATATCGCCATCGCGGATCGTCCACTTGCGCAGCGCGACGAGTGCAAGCGGGAAAAAGTGGTTGGGCATCCGAGCGCGCCCATGAACATGTTCGCTCGTCTCACGCCACCTTGGCGTCGTAATGCAGCTTGCCGTCATCCCGTAGCCGACGGTAAAGAGATTCGGCGCTCAAGTCGAACCCGTTTGGCCAGGCCAGCGCACCGGCTTCGATGAAGTACCGACCAAAGAAAGCCGGATCGCGTAGAGGCGTCGTCATCTCGGTATTCGCATTCAGGTAGCGCGAAAAGTCGTAGACGCCCCAAGCGCCATCCGAGAAGCGCAGCAACAGGCTGGCGGCCTCTTTGCGTTCAATCGCGATCAGCTTGATCATGAGAGCAATACCTTTAAGAGCGCCTCGCGGGTCGTTCCCATTTTCGACGCCACGTCGCCGAGAATCGCGGAAAGCGTGCCGATCCGCAATGGGCTGTGGTTTGGAATCGTGACGGAGTGCGGCGGTTCGTCGCATTGCAATCTTATGTGGCTGCCGGATCGCCGAACAACACGATAACCAACGCGCTGCAACGCCTTGATCAGTTGCGCCGCGTCCATGTCGCGCGGCATTTTCATGCAGCCAGCACTTCATCCTTGACGTAGTGCAAGCGGATGACCGTGGGTCGATCGCCGGCGTCGAAATGACACTGGACGGCATCGCGGACCTGCTCGCGCAGCGCGTCGTAATCGTCGGCTTCGGTGAAAATCGAATGGCCCAATGCGCGCGCGGTCAGGCCGCCCTCGGCCGCATCTTCGATCAAGAAAACGATTTCACTCATGGATTACTCCCGTCTTGCGTCCATCTTACGCCCAACGCCGCCGCGTCACATATTCCGCCTGTACTCTCCACCCACATCGTACAACGCATGGCTGATCTGCCCCTCCGAGTTGTACTTCACCGCTTCCATCAGTTCGGCAAACACATTCTTTCGTTCACGTGCGACTTGTTGCAAGCGCACGAGTGAACCCGGAACGCCCCCACCCTCACCCCGACCCTCTCCCGCCAGCGGGAGAGGGGGAAGAACGCCAGCGGGAGAGGCGACAAAAGCATTGCGGTTCGTGCGGAACGCTTCGACGTTGGCAATCTGCTGGCCTTTTTCTTCTTCGGTCGAGCGGATCAGCTCTATCGTCGTCGCGGTTTCGCCGGCGTGTTCCTTCGGCAGGAAGGTGTTGACGCCGATCAGCGGCAGCGAACCATCGTGCTTCTTGTGTTCGTAGTACAGCGATTCCTCCTGGATCTTGCCGCGCTGGTACATGGTGTCCATCGCGCCGAGCACGCCGCCGCGCTCGCTGATCGCCTCGAATTCCTTGTACACGGCTTCTTCCACGATGTCGGTGAGCTTGTCGATGATGAAACTGCCCTGCCACGGGTTCTCGCAGAAGTTCAGGCCCAGCTCGCGATTGATGATGAGCTGGATCGCCACCGCGCGGCGCACGGATTCTTCCGTCGGCGTGGTGATCGCCTCGTCGTAGGCGTTGGTGTGCAGCGAGTTGCAGTTGTCGAACAGCGCGTACAAGGCCTGCAGCGTGGTGCGGATGTCGTTGAACTGGATTTCCTGAGCATGTAAGGATCGTCCGGACGTCTGGATGTGGTACTTCATCATCTGGCTGCGCGGTGATGCACCGTAGCGCTCGCGCATGGCGCGCGCCCAGATGCGCCGTGCGACGCGGCCGATGACGCTGTATTCCGGGTCCATGCCGTTGCTGAAGAAGAACGACAGGTTCGGCGCGAAGTCGTCGATGTTCATCCCACGCGCGAGGTAGTACTCGACAATCGTAAAACCATTACTCAGCGTGAACGCAAGCTGCGAGATCGGATTCGCGCCGGCCTCGGCGATGTGATAACCCGAGATCGACACCGAGTAGAAATTGCGCACCTTGTGATCGACGAAATACTGCTGGATGTCGCCCATCATGCGCAGCGCGAATTCGGTCGAGAAAATGCAGGTGTTCTGCGCCTGATCCTCTTTCAGGATGTCCGCCTGGACGGTGCCGCGCACGGCGGCGAGCGTCGCCGCCTTGATCCTGGCGTAGGTTGCTGCATCGACGAGCTGGTCGCCGGTCACGCCGAGCAGGCCGAGTCCGAGACCGTCGTTGCCATCGGGCAAGTTGCCGGAATACGTCGGGCGCTTCTTCCCGGCATAGAGTTTCTCGATTTTCTCGTGCGCGGCATCCCAGCGTTTCTGGTCTTCGCGCAGATACTTCTCGACGTTCTGGTCGATCGCCGTGTTCATGAACATGGCAAGGATGATCGGCGCGGGGCCATTGATCGTCATCGACACGGACGTCGTCGGCGAGGACAGATCGAAGCCGGAATACAGCTTCTTCATGTCGTCCAGCGTCGGGATGTTGACGCCGGAGTTGCCGATCTTGCCGTAGATGTCCGGGCGCGGATGCGGGTCTTCGCCATACAGCGTGACCGAATCGAACGCGGTCGACAGGCGCGTGGCCTTCTGGCCGTGCGACAGATAGTGGAAACGGCGGTTGGTGCGCTCGGGCGTACCCTCGCCCGCGAACATGCGCAGCGGATCCTCTCCGGTGCGGCGATACGGATAGATGCCGCCGGTGTAGGGATACGCGCCGGGCAGGTTCTCCTTCATCAGGAAGGTGAGCAGTTCGCCCCAGCTCTTCAGTGTCGGCGCGGCGATTTTCGGCACCTGCTGGTGCGACATCGACTCGACGTAATTGCTGCCCTCAACAGGTTTCCCGCGCACCTCGTACAAATAATGCGGATCGGTGATGGATTTCAGCCGCGCCGGCCATTCGCGCAAGAGGTGAATGGCTTCGCTGGACAGCGATTTCACCGCGTCGTTGTAGCGTTGGCGCAGGGTGATGAGCGAGCGATCCGGCTCGTTTGAGAGCGCTTCGACTTCGCCCTTCGGGCTACGCTCAGCGCGAACGGATTCTTTTTCGTTCGTCCCGAGTTCAGCGCGAACGGGTTCTTCTTTTTCCGTTCGTCCTGAGCGTAGGCGCGCAGCGCCGAAGTCGAAGGACAGATCTTCCGGTGCGTACAAATCCAATTCCCGATGCAGCTTGGTATCGCCGATCTCGCGCAGCGCTTCCCAGAAACTTTGCGCGCGGTTCGCGCTTTCGGCCTGCCTGCCGATCGCGGAATTGATGCCGCGTCCCTGCTCGGCGATCTCGGCGAGATAACGCACGCGCGCGCCGGGAATCAGCACGGTGGCGCGCGGTTCTTTCAGCGTCGTATCGACAGTTGGCGTCCATTTCTCGGCAGGCAGATGCAGCTTGTCGCGCAGCAGCCGGCATAGGTTGGCGAACATCCAGGTCACGCCCGGATCGTTGAACTGGCTGGCGATGCTCGGATACACCGGTACCTCGTCGTCCGGCAGCTTGAACGCGACGCGGTTGCGCCGCCACTGCTTGCGCACGTCGCGCAGCGCGTCCTCGGCACCGCGGCGGTCGTACTTGTTGAGCACGACCAGATCGGCAAAATCGAGCATGTCGATCTTCTCGAGTTGCGATGCCGCGCCATAGTCGCTGGTCATCACGTACATCGGGAAATCGACCAGGTCGACGATTTCCGAATCGGACTGGCCGATACCGGCGGTTTCGACGATGACGAGGTCGTAGCCCTGCCCCTTCAAAAATCCGATGCAGTCCTTGAGCACGATGCTGGTGGCCGCGTGCTGGCGGCGGGTGGCCATCGAACGCATATAGACGCGATGGCTGCGCAGCGAGTTCATGCGGATGCGATCGCCGAGCAGTGCGCCACCGGAACGCCGCCGCGTGGGATCGACCGCCAGCACCGCGATGCGCATGTGCGGGAAAGCGTGCAAAAAGCGCAGCACGAGTTCGTCGACCACGCTGGATTTGCCCGCGCCGCCCGTGCCGGTGATGCCGATCACCGGCGTCTTGCCGCCGGCGAGCTGCCATTGCCTGCGCAGGCGTGTCATTTCCGTTTCGTCGAGGACCCCTTCCTCGATGGCCGTCAGCATCTTGCCGACCGATATTTCGTCGTCGAGCGCGACCTTCGCCGGACGTTCCATCGCGACGCGATGCCCGTTCGCACGCCGCACCACGTCCTCGATCATGTGCACGAGGCCCATGTGCATGCCGTCGTTCGGATGGTAGATGCGCTCCACGCCATAGGCCTGCAGTTCGGCGATTTCCTCGGGCGTGATGGTGCCGCCGCCGCCGCCGAACACCCGGATATGGGCCGCGCCGCGTTCCTTGAGCATGTCCACCATGTACTTGAAGTACTCGACGTGTCCGCCCTGGTACGAAGACAGCGCGATGCCGTCGGCGTCTTCCTGCAAGGCCGCGCGCACGACATCCTCGACGCTGCGGTTGTGGCCGAGATGCACCACTTCGACGCCCTGTGCCTGGATCAGGCGGCGCATGATGTTGATCGCGGCGTCGTGGCCGTCGAACAGGCTGGCGGCGGTGACGAAGCGCAGCGGCGTCGATTCGGCCGACGGCGCGCCGGCGGGAAGGTGGCGTGCGCTGGTGTTCATTGGGAAAAGTCCGCTCGATCTTTGTCCCGATTGTAACGCCGATGCCGCGCCGACTGCGCAGCGTGCTACGCTTTCGCGCGGTCGATCCCGGGATCTCGCAAACGGTGAACCCGCAACGCACTCGCGACTCGTCGACGCTGGCGCCGGACGACGAACCGGTCGAAGTCAGCCGCATCCTGCCGGCGCGTTTCGCCGCTGCCGACGCGCGTACCTTGCGGGAAGACGAAGCGCCGACGCTGCCCGTAGCCGGCAGCGCGCCCACCGTCGCGCCGGCTCCTGCCGCAACGCACGCCTTCCATTACACCGTGATCGGCACCGCCGGAGCGGGCGGCATGGGCACCGTGCACATCGCCCGCGATACCGAATTGCTGCGCCGGGTCGCGCTCAAGCAACTCAACGCGGAAGCCGACGCGAACGATTCTGCGCGCACGCGCTTCCTGCGCGAGGCGCAGATCACGGCGCAACTGGATCACCCGAACATCGTGCCGGTATATGCGCTGGAAGTGGCGCCGGGCGGCACGCCGGCCTACACGATGAAGTTCGTCGAGGGCAAGACATTTCATGCCTTGCTCAACGAGGCGCGCGATGCCTTCTCCGGCGGACAGCGGCCGGACGAAACCCGCTCCCTGCCCGCGCGCCTGGAACATTTCCTGAAAGTCTGCGATGCGATGGCCTACGCCCACGACAAGGGCGCGATCCATCGCGACCTGAAACCGGCCAACCTGATGCTCGGCCGGCACAACGAGGTCTACGTGATGGACTGGGGCCTGTGCCGCATCCTGCGCCAGGCCGACGAGACGCCGCCCGATAAATCAATGGTGATGTCTTCGCCGGATATCTCCGGCAGCGCCTCGGAAACGCGGGTCGGCGACGTCGTTGGCACTCCCAAGTACATGGCGCCGGAACAGGCGCAGGGCCGCAACGACGCGCTCGATGCGCGCAGCGACCAGTGCGCGCTCGGACTGATCCTGTACGAGATGGTCACGCTCAATCCACCCTACGAGGGCCGCACCGCCTATGAGGTACTGGCCAAC
>JAGWXP010000208.1 GCA_018969845.1 Lysobacteraceae bacterium
GGATGCGCATGAGGTCGGCATGGCGGCTTCGCGCAGCGCGCGGCGGTACAGTTCGTGGAAATGCCACACGCCGCTTTCGCGTTTCGGATTCAGGCGCCCGGCGCAGTAGGAACCGGAGGCGAGGCGCTGCTGCACGAGCTCGCAGATGGCGACGTCCTCGTGTTGCACCTCGTCGCTGAAGGTCTCGTCCTGAGCGCGATGCGCTGCATCGTTGCGGCCGGCGGGATAGAAGTAATCGAAGTCCACGCGGCAGCGGTCGGGGGCGAGCGGCACCACGCGATTGGTCTGCAGGCGGCCGGGCAGGATGTTGAGCATGATGTTCGGCCAGATGAAGTAATACAGCGCGTCGCCGTTGCCGTACAGGGTGTCGGCGCTTTCGAGCGGGCTGAACTGCAGCGAATGCCAAGGCGAAAGCGTCGTCGTGTAACTGCGGTAGTCAAGCATCCGGTTCAGCGCCGGATGGATGTGCGGCACGTGATAACCCTCCAGATAATTGTCGACGTAGGTTTTCCAGTTGCAGGCAATCTCATAGCGGGTGCAGCGGTCAAATGCATAGCTCGCCAGCGGGTGCGCGCCGATGCGCGCGTCGATGCCGTCGAGCAGCGCGGCGAGCGGCGGCGGGGATTCCAGCGCGGCGAAGATCAGGTTCTGCCACTGCGCCACCTGCGCCTGTGGCAGACGGATGGCGGACACCTCGAAATCGCGCGCATCTTCCATTTCCGGTGCGCTGCGCAGCTGCCCGTCGAGGCGATACGTCCAGCCGTGGTACTTGCAGCGCAGCGCCTTCGCACCGCGGCCGTCGCAGGTGGCCAGTGGCCCCGCACGATGCCGGCAGACGTTGTGCAGTGCGCGCAGTTCGCCGTCCTCGCCGCGCACGATCAAAAGCGGCACGCCGGCGATCTCGGTCACGGCATGATCGCCCGGGTCGCGCACCTGATCGGCATGCGCGACCAACTGCCAGTGGCGCGCGAACACACAAGCGCGCTCGCGTTCGGCGATTTGTGGATTAGTATACAAATGCGCAGGCAGGGCCAGCGCGCTTTCCTGCGGCTGCGGCAGCAGAGGGTCGGAATCGGCGGTCATGGCAGCTCCCGGGGATACGCGCAGTATCTACGGTTCCACCCCGTCCGAACAATGCCGCTTCAGTGACGCCGGGGTCTGGGATGCGGACGGTTCTCGCGTTTGGCCGCGCGCCGTTGCGCAATCTGCGCCTGCCGCGCCTGTCTGGCTTGGATCAGGGCCTGTTGCCGTTCGCGCATTTGCGCGCGGCGCGCCTGTAGCGCCGCCAAGCGTTGTTGCGCCGCTTGCGGGTTGCGCCAAGCGGGATTTCGCTGCGCCGCGTTCGCGCGTGCGGCCATGACCGCGGACGCCGGCCGGTAGCTTGCAACGCTCCGCGCCGGACGCGCCGTGGCGTTGGTTGCCGGAAGTCGCGATGCGGGCACAGGCATCACAGCGGCTGTACCGGCAACCGGGCGGCTCGCTGCGGCGGATGGCGCTACGGACGTTCCCGGCAGCGGGCGGCTGGCGATCGTTGTTGGTGGAGTGGCGGCGGTACCCGCCCCGGCCGTGCTCCCCGGCAGAGGCCGCGACCCTGCAAAGCCCGGCTGGATCACCGGACCGACGTATACCGGCGCGTAGTACGAATGAGCGGCCCACCAACCCACGCCCAGTCCGAGCGACAGGCCAAAGCCGAAACGCCACGGCGATGGCGCGTAGTAAGCGACCGGAAGCGCAGGCACGGCGTACGGCGGATAGTAGGCGATCGGCGCATAGGCTGGCGGTGGATAGCCGGGCGCGGTGGCATAAGCAGCAGCGGCATAATCGTAGTTGTCCGGATCCAGCGCCTCGTCCGGCACGTCGTTCAACCACAACGAATCGAGTAGTTCGGAATCCGCTGCGTCATTATCCTTGCCGGCGGACGCGACGCGAGTGCCGTGTCCGACACTGGCGAAGTCAGTGGTCGAAATGGCGGTCGTTACCGGCGTTGGCGGTGTGGCTGCGAGGTTTGGTCCAGCCGCTCGCGCTGCAGTTTGAACGGATGCTGCGGCCGTGTCGTTGGTCGTCGGCGTGGCCACGAACGGCAAATCGCTGCGGAATGCCCACGCGCTTACGGCGAGCGCGGCCGCTGCCGCAGTGCCGATCGCCCATTTGCGGCGCGAACCGGGCATGCCGGCCCGGCGCAACAGCGGACTCGACGCCGCCATGCCGGCGCGCAATGCCGTCGCCGGTTCCGCGGCGAAAGTTGCGTCGGCGGGCAGCGGCATCGGTGCGCGAGAAATTCGCGTCGGCGCCATGCGCAACGGTTCCATCGTCGCCGCTTGCGTCGGCAGCGATAGCATCACGGCATTGTTTGCAAGCGCCGGTTGCTTTGCCAGGTCGGCGACGAGTTCCTGGCAGCTCTGGTAACGCTCGGCGGGATCCTTGGCGACCATTCTGGCGAGGATGCGTTCGAGTTCCGGATCGACCTCGGCATTGAGCGTGCGCACGTCCGGGATTTCGGCCTT
>JAGWXP010000209.1 GCA_018969845.1 Lysobacteraceae bacterium
CAGAAGGAATCGGGTTTTGATCTGATCACCGCTACGCCGGAACCGGCGTTCAAGCATAGCCGATGCGGACGAGGGAAATGGCCACATCCCTGTGGCGACGTCCTGCGGGAGTGTGTTACTTCGAGCCGGTGCCGCGGGAAAAGTTCCTCGCTTACGGGCAGGATTCGTGAATCTCACGCCAGATGACCGGATCCCAGTACGCGCCGTGAGCGAAATCGGCGGCCTTGTCTGGGTGCAGCTTCGCGGCCAGCAGGGCGGTAGTGTCGGGCTTGATCGTCACCGTCAGTTCCTTGCTGGTATTGCGACCAGCGCGCAGCGTGGCGAAATCGCCAACACCCATCTCGTCGGTGGGGATGTCCTCGGCGACCAGCAATTTGTGCGTGCCGGCGGAAACGCGGAACGACGGCGTTCCGCTCGGACCGGGCGTGACGCCGTCCAGCAACAGGATCTTGGCGCGATACAAATGCTCGCTGCGCGGCGCCACATCAAAGATGCTGATGCGGCCGCAGCCCCCGGCGGCCGGCGGATCGGCAGCGGCGTTCGTGGCGGAAGACACCGCGGCGGCTTGCAGCGGCGCGTTCATCGCCAAGGAGACGCCGTCGCGGAGCACGCGCAGGCGCAGCGCAGACGCTGCCGGAAGATTGGCGAGGGAGGTGTTGAGCGCCGCCGCGGCCAAGGCGTGGCCGTCGGCATCGGCACCCAGATTAGCCAGCGAGGTGCCGTTGACGTCGACGAGCACATCGCCCGGCCGCAGGCCGAGCTGGTCGGCGACGCTGCCGGGCGTGGCGCCGAGCACACGCAAACCGTCGTGCGCGGCCCGTGCATCGGCCGAGTCCACGAGCAGACCCAGTGAAGCGGAGGGAGAAGCCGCCGTGGCTGCGGCCGAGCCCAGCAGCAGAAGCGAAGCAAACAGGATACGTGAAATCATGATGGAATCTCAGATCTGGGAAGGGAGAACTCGCTGCCGGCGCTCCGACAGCAAGGCGTCGAGCAGTTCGCTGCGGCGCTGCCACAGCGGGTCGAGGTCGCGCGGCGCGGCGCCGCGATCGTAGGCGGCTTGCAGGTTGCCATCCAGATGCGCGAGTTCGGATTCGGCCAGTCGCGCCATCGGGTCGTTCGCGGCCGGCATCGGCAGGGCATCCAACTGCAATTCCAGCGCCTGTGCACGCGCCTGCCAGTTGATTGCGGGTGCGGCGGTGTACTGCCGGGCCGCAATCCAGACCGTCAATGCGGCGATCAGGGCGAGCGCGCCGCCGCCTGTCGTCAGTTGGCGCCAGCGCCGTTGCCGGCGGCGATTTCTATGCGCGGCGGCGATGCGCGGCCACAGATCCGCCGGTGGTACATGCGCAGCCGTCGATGCCGGCAGACGCACGGCGAGATCGCGAAAGTTCAGCTCCTCATCGTTCATATCGCCACCTTAGCGTCGGATTCCACGGGTGTTGCCAGTGCGTGCAGCCGCTTGAGCGCGCGCGCGAGGATCGATTTGGAATAGCTCTCGCTCTGCCCGAACAGCGCCGCGAGATCGGCGTGGGTATAGCCTTCCAATTCGTGCAGCACGACGATCGCGCGCGCGTGCGGCGGCAGGCGCGCGAGCAGGGCATCGGCGTCAACGAGGCCGGCAGTGTCCTGTCCGGCGCCGGCGGTTTGCTCGATCAGCGCCTCGCTTGCGGTATCGGCCAGATGGCGCTGGCGGCGCAACCAGTCGATTCCGGTGTTCGCGGTCAGGCGCTTGAACCAGGCGCCGAACGGTGCTTCGCCGCGGTAACTGCCAACCGTGTCCATCATTTTGAGGAATGCCTCGTGTACCAGATCCTCGGCCGGCTGGCGTTGCCCGGTCAGGCGCAACGCGAGCTGGAAACAGGCGCGTGAGTAGCGCCGGTAGATTTCCTCGAACGCCGCCATGTCGCCGGATTGCGCGCGCACCAAGGTCATCGCATCGATGTCCTGGGCAAATCCCGCGGTCGGCCTGTCGTTCATCGCAATCAAGGACGTCGTGAGCGTGCGAATCGTCGCAGCCGCTACCAGTTGAGCAGTTGCACCTGGGAAATGCTGTCGCGGTTGATGGCGATAAGCGCGTTGCCGCCGCCGCGATCGATGCGAAGCTGCAGACCGCGACTGTCGGCGGCCGTAACGAACCCTTCGATCCGCTTGCCGCCGAGCGTGATCAGGCGGACGTGGCGGCCGGACAACTGCGGCAGGCTGGAAAAGTCGACGACGGTGTAGTCCTTCTGCAGCGGCGCGGCTTCCGGGAGTTGTTCGATCACACCCGGTTTCCAGATCAGCGCTTGGGTTGAATTGGAAGGCGCGGGCGCGGAGGAGGCAATCGGCTCGATTGGCGCCGCGGATCTTTCCGGCGGTGCGGCGGCGGGTGGCGCGACTTTCGCCGGTGCGAACCCGGCTTCGGCACGATCCAGATAATTCGCCGGCTCTGCATTTGACGTTGCGGACGGGGATTTTACCGGCGCCGGGCTGGTAGTGACCGGTTTTG
>JAGWXP010000055.1 GCA_018969845.1 Lysobacteraceae bacterium
TGCGGGCGATGTACGACTGGATCAGCGACAACGGCCTGACGCCGTATATCCTGGTCGATGCCGCCGCACCGGGTGTCGCGGTTCCACCGAGCGCGGTCAAGGACGGCCGCGTCGTGCTCAACGTCGCCGCGCGCGCGGTCACACAACTCGAACTGGGCATGGACAAGGTACGCTTCCTGGCGCGTTTCTCCGGCGTCAGCCGCTGCGTGGAAGCGCCGATGCAGGCGATCCTGGCGATCTACGCGCACGAGAACGGTCAAGGCATGATGTTCCCGGCGGAAAACGTACCGCCGCCGCCGGCGACCGACCTGTCCGCCACGGCAACGGCGGCGCCGCCAAAGAAGGGCAATCACCTTCGCGTCGTCAAATAACGGCGGGTAGCGCCGAAATCGAAGGGCGATGCGTTCGGGTCAGTTCAGTGCAGCGGCTGCTCCGGCCGCAACTCGATCACGTTGTTCGCTGCGGGCGATTCCAGGCCCCCCGGCAGATCCCACGACACGATGTCGCCATCGAGCAGGTTCAGGCTGCCGCGCCGGCGGTCGGCGCCGTCGACGCTGACCTCGAAGCCGAAGCAGCGTTCCACGCGCAGGCCTGCGCCCGGCACACGGCGCAGGCGCAAGCGGCGCACGGCCACGGTTTCGTCCAGCAACTGCACGCCGGCGCGGGCGCACAGGCCGCGCGCCAGTTCGCGCGCGCGTTCGCGGGCGCGCAAGGCGTTCTGCCATAGCCACAGCACCGCAAGCACGAGCACCATGGGCAGCAGGGATTCGATCATCGCGGCAGTGTGCGGGCGCGCCCGCGGCAAAACAAGTGTGCACGGGTTGCGCGCGCCGCACGGGTCGAATTCGCTACAATGCCGCTTCGACAGCGGCGGCGAGATCGGCGTGTGATCGAGGTTCCCGGCTATCAGATCAAGCGCGAGATCGGCGTCGGCGGCATGGCCAGCGTGCACCTGGCGGTGCAGACCTCGCTCGAACGCGAAGTCGCGCTCAAGGTGATGGCGCCGGCGCTAGCGGCCGATCCGGCATTCTCCAAACGCTTCCTGCAGGAAGCGCGCATGCTCGCTTCGCTCGCGCATCCGAACATTGTCGCCGTGTACGACGTCGGCGTGACGCCGGCGCAATTGCATTACTTCTCGATGCAGTATCTTCCGGGTGGCGACTTCGCCGCCCGTGTGGCGCGCGGCATTGACGAACGCGATCTCGTGCTGACCCTGGGCGGCGTGGCGCGTGCCCTGGGTTACGCGCATCAGCGCGGCTATGTGCATCGCGACGTGGCGCCGGGCAATATCCTCTATGACGCGAACGCCAATCCGGTGCTGACCGATTTCGGCATCGCGCTGGCCACGGTCACCGGTGGCCACATCACCAGCAGCGGTTTTTCGGTCGGCACCAGCCATTACATGAGCCCGGAACAGGCGCGCGGCGGCGATGTGGACGCGCGCTCGGACATCTACAGTCTCGGCGTGCTCGCCTATCTCGGCCTCGCCCGCAAGCCGCCCTACGACGGCGCGGATGGCTTCGCCGTCGCCTACGCTCATGTGTTCGAGCCGATCCCGCGCCTGCCCGCGGCGCATGCGCACTGGCAGAGTCTCATCGACCGCGCCTTGGCCAAGGATCCGAAAGACCGCTACGCCGACACCGAGCAATTTCTCGACGCGCTGGCAGGCGTCGCGCCGCAATACGCGGCGCTGTTCCGCGAGGACGCCGCCACACCGGCAGCGGTGCCGGCGGCCGAACGCGCCACCGTCGCGACGACGCCTGTGATGCGCGAAGAACCGGCCACGCGGCCGATGGTGCGCAAGATCGAGAGCGAGGAAGCGGCGAACGTGCGCAATCAACGGCCCCTTGCGGCGACGGCTTCGGCTGCCGTCGAGACGCCGCCGCCCGCGCGCGCGCAGGCATGGTTGCGCTGGTGGCCGGCGGCTGTCGTCGTTGCCGGTGTCGCCCTGATCGGATTCGCCCTGTTCGCGCGCCGCGGCAATCCGCCGCCGGCGCCCGCGTCGGTTGTATCCGCGCCACCGGCTTCGGTGTCGACGGAGAACGCGACTCCGGCAATGCCCGCAGGGAATTCGACGGTGTCGATGGCCACGGTTTCACCGCCGCCGCCGGCGACGGCAATGGACAGCGTCGATGCGGCCGACGCGCAGAGTGCCGGCATGCCGCCACAGCCAGCTGAGGAATTCCCGACCGTGACCGATCCGCTCGTGGAGGCATTGCGCCTGGGTCAGGTGGATCTGACCCAGCAACGCCTGACCATGCCCGCCGGCGACAACGCGCTCGACCGCTTCCGTTTCGCGTTGCGCCTGGATCCGCGTAACAGGGCGGCCAGGCAGGGCATCGCGGATATCGCGAAGAAGTACATTGATTTCGCGCAGAAGAATCTCGCCAACGGCGATGCCGCGCAATTCGGCCAATATCTGCAGCGCGCCGCCGACGTGATCAAGAACGTGCCGGACGATACCGAAATCGGCAAGGCAATCGCCGCGGCGCGGCACGCCGCCGCGGCGCCCTTCCTGGCCAAAGGCAAGACGGCTGCCGCAGCCTGGGACAAGGCCGCCGCGACTGCGGCCTATCAGATGGCGTTGCAGCTCGATCCGGACAATGCCGATGCGCGCGCCGGTCAGAAATTCGCGGCCGCCATCGGCGAACCCGGTTTTGCATTTCACGACACGTTCGCCGACGGCAGCCAGGGACCGCAGATGGTGCTGCTCGACGCGCACCTGGCGATGGCGCGGCGCGACGTCACGCGCGGCGAGTTCCGGCGCTTCTGGACGGCGGCCGGGCGCGCCGAATTTGCCGGCAAAACACCCTCGTGCCGCGACCGCGAGTCGATCTTCCGCTCGTCGAAGGATCGCGGCTGGCAGAATCCGGGCATCGATCAGGACGACAGCCATCCGGTCGTGTGCGTGGCCTGGCAGGAAGCTGCCGCATTCGCGCAGTGGCTGAGCAAGCAGACCGGCAAACATTACCGCCTGCCGAGTCCCGCCGAATTCGACCGCGTTGCGCGTCAGGCGGTGCAAGGCGATTGCAAGGCCAATCTCGCCGACGCGGCGTATAAGAGCAAATACGACAGCCGCGACGGCAGCGATTGCGACGACGGCTACGCGGCGACGGCACCGGTCGGAAAATTTCCGCCCACGGACGGCATCTACGACATCGACGGCAATGTGCGCGAATGGGTGGCGGCCTGCGCCGGCGGCGCGCCCGCGCGGGCCGGCAGCGATTGCCGCTCGTTCATGGTCAAGGGCCGCGGCTGGCTCTCGCAGGCGGCCAGGGAATCGCCCACGTTCAGCGATACCTATTCGGGCGATGTCGCGCTCAACAGCGTTGGCTTCCGCGTCGTGCGCGATGTGGGGAAATAAGGCCGGTTTCGCGTTTATACTGGCGCGGGTTCGCCATCATTACACGAGGACTGCCGGATGAAGCTGCTGTTTCCCAACGGAGAACACGAGGCCGTCGAGATCCGCGAGGGCGACATCCGGGTCGGGGCCGCTGCCGATTGCGCGGTGATGCTGACCGCGCCGGGCATCGCACCGCAGCATTGCAAGCTCTTCGAACGTGACGGTCAGACCTTCGCGCAGCCGCTCGGCAACGCCGTGACCGTGCTCAACGGCAAGCAGATCGCCGCCGAAACGCCGATCAAGCCAGGCGATCTGCTGCTGTTCGCCCGCGTCGGCGCGCGCGTGGTCGCGCTGGAAAAGGTGCCGGCCGTGCCGACGCCGCGGCGTTCTGCGCCGGCGGGCGACGACGACGGCCGCACACGTGTGCGCATGGCGTTGCCGAAATTCGTCATGCGCGGCGTCTCCGGCCCGACGTTCGGCAAGACCTTTGGCGTCACCGGTGGATTGACGCTCGGCCGCAGCGCCGAATGCGACATCGCCATTCCCAGCGACGAGATCTCGCGCCATCACGCCAAGCTGCAGCTCGTGGCCGATGGCGTCATGGTCGAGGACATGGGCTCGGCCAACGGCACTTTCGTCAACAATCAGCGCGTGCATGGCGCCACGCTCATGCGGCACGGCGACGAACTGCGCCTGGATACGGTGCGTTTCATGCTCATGTCGCCGGCGGCCGAAGCCGCATCGGCCGCGCAGCGCCCGACGGAGCCGCCGGTGGCAGTCGCGCCGGTCAAATCCGGCAAGCGATGGTGGATCGTGGTCGTCGCTGTTGTCGTGATAGTGGCCGTCGCGGTGGCCGTGCTGCATCGCCTGGGCAGGTTCTAGCCGCTACATTTTTGCGAGTGCGGCGAGCACCGGCGCCGCCTGTTCGTTGCGCCCGAGCGAGCGCGCCACATGCATCAGGCGTTCGCGCAGTTCGGCCGGCGAGTCCGCGCACAACGTCGCATGTCCGACCTTGCGTCCGGGGCGCGGCGTCTTGCCGTAGTCGTGCCAATGCGCGCGCGGCTCGGCGAGCACGGCGCGCGCATCCGGCAGTTCGCCGATGAAATTCAGCATCACGCTGGAAGCAAGCGCAGCGGTATTGCCGAGCGGCAGGCCGAGTACCGCGCGCACATGATTCTCGAACTGGCTGCACGCCGTGCCCTCGATGGTCCAGTGTCCGGAGTTGTGCACGCGTGGCGCCATCTCGTTGCCGAGCAGGCGGCCGTCCCTGACGAACAGCTCCAGCGCGAACACGCCCACGTAGTCCAGGTGCTCGGCGATCGCGCGCGCGTGGCTGTCGGCGGCGTCCGCCAACGCGGCAGCATCGGGGGCAGGGGCGAGAGTGGCCGCGAGGATGCCGTTGGCGTGCCAGTTCTGTACGAGTGGATAAGTGGAAAATGTTCCATCGCCACCGCGCACGGCGATGACCGAAACCTCGCGGTCGAAGGGCACCCAGGCTTCCAGGATCGACGGCGCACCGGCGACCGCCTGCCAGGCCGCGTCGAGGTCGGCGGCGTCGCGCAGACGAAACTGGCCCTTGCCGTCGTAGCCGAGGCGCCGCGTCTTCAGGACCGCCGGGCAGCCGATCGTGCTTAGGGCGCGTTCGAGATCGGCGCGACTGTCGACCGTGGCGAACTCGGCGGTCGGCAGGCCGAGATCGCGGAACATGGATTTTTCTGCGAGCCGGTCCTGGGCCAGCGCCAGCGCGCGCGGGTTCGGCGACACGCGCGTGTGTTCGGCCAGCCATTGCGCGGTCTCGGCCGGCACGTTTTCGAAATCGAAGGTGGCGACATCGATGCGCGCGGCGAATTTTTCCAGGGCGGCGAAATCGCGCCAGTCGGCCACCAACAGCGGCGCGACCTGGCCGGCGCAGGCGTCGGCGACGCTGTCGACGGCGAGAAAGCGTACGCCCAGCGGCGCACCGGCCAGAGCGAGCATGCGCGCGAGCTGGCCACCGCCGAGGATGCCGATGGTACTCATCGCCGGTTCGTCACGGCCGCGGATCGGGCTGCCGTGGATCGGAATCGTCCAGCACCTGCGCGGTCTGCGCGCTGCGGAACTCGTCCAGGCGTCTGGCAATGCCGGTGTCTTCTGCGGCAAGCATGGCCGCGGCGAACAGCGCGGCATTGGTCGCGCCGGCCTTGCCGATCGCGAATGTGGCCACCGGAATTCCGGCCGGCATCTGCACGATCGAGAGCAGCGAATCCATGCCATTGAGCGCCTGCGACTGCACCGGCACGCCGAGCACTGGCACGCTGGTTTTCGCGGCGAGCATGCCGGGCAGATGCGCCGCGCCGCCGGCGCCGGCGATGATCGCGCGCAGGCCGCGTGGACCGGCCTGAGTGGCGTAGTCGAACAACAGATCGGGTGTGCGGTGCGCGGACACGATGCGCACCTCGTGCGCGATGCCGAGCCGGTCGAGCGTCGCCGCGGCGTGTTGCAGCGTGTCCCAGTCCGAACGCGAACCCATCACCACGCCGATGCGCGCTGGCGCCGCCTTGCCGGTGTTCATGGTCTGTGTCCCTCAAAACGGATATTCTAGGCGCAACTTGCGAATTCGCCCAATCCGATGGACAGACGTCTGCTCGACATCCTGTGCTGCCCGGCGACAAAACAGCCGTTGCGTCCGCTCACGCGCATGGAATTGGAAGCCCTCAACCGCGCCATTGCCGAGGGCGGCGCCCGCACTACGGCGCAGGCGCCGGTAAGTGCTGCGCTCGCCGCCGGATTGATCACGGCCGACGGCAAGCGCGTCTACCGGATCGACGACGACATTCCGGTAATGCTGGCGGACGAGGCGATCGCAGTGTCGCAACTGGATGGTTTTCCCGCGTGCTGAACGCGTTCGTCGGCGCAACGCTGCGCCCGGCGGATACGTCCGCATAACGTGAACTGCTTCACATTTTCGGGCATGGTCGAAATTATGCTTGAGCAGGTACGGAACAGGCACAGCGGGCATCAGCGCCCGGCGGAATCCGCGCGATGAACAATCCCGAGGACACCAAGAAAATCGTCGACTTGCAGCAGCGCCAGAACACGCAGGCGGCGGGCGGCGACCGTCTCGGCGATTTGTTGCGTGCGGTTCGCGGCACGGCGCTCAAGCGCCAGCAGGCGCTGGTCGCGACCCTTTTCGAGAACATCGACGACGCCTTGTTCGATCTGGCGGAGAAGGCCGAGAACAACGCGATCCAGACCCAGTATTTCGACGGCATGCGCGAGGTGCGCAAGAAGCGCCAGCTCGTCGAACGCGTGTATCAGGAGCAGCTCGGGCGCATCTTCAACGATTTTGCCGCCGGCAAATTGCAAGCGAACAAACCGGACGCCGCCAAGGCCGAGGGCGACGGCCTGTCGCTGGTCGAGGATAGCGAGCTGGAGGAATCCCTTGCCATCGCGAGCACCGTGGCCAAGAACGAAAGCCGCCTTGCCCGGCCGCTGTACGCGATGAATCAGCGTCTGTCCGTGTTGCGCGGCGGCACCAAGGTCGAAGATGCGACGAATCCCATCGCGCCGGCGCAGTTGTGTCAGGCGTTCCGGGTCGCCATGCGCGAACTGGATCTGAACCTACAGACCCAGCTGATCGTCTACAAGCTGTTCGACCGCTACGTGATGGCCGGACTCGATGCGCTCTACGAGGAAATCGGCGCGCAGTTGATCCAGGCCGGCGTGCTGCCGCAGATCCGCCATGCGGTGGGCGGTGGCGCGCGCGGCCCGCGCCCGCCCATGCCGTCGTCGGTGCAGGGCGCGCCGGCTCCGGTGCAAGGCGAGGCGACCGCAGAGCCGGGATTTGCAGCATATCAGGCGCAATACGATTCCGCCGCGGCCCAATTCCAGGCCGAGCTGTACAACACCGTGCGCGGCCTGCTCGCCAGCCGCCGCGCGGCGTTGCCGCAAGGCGAGGGTGCCGCCGACTATGCGTCTGGCGCAGCGGTGCCGCATATCGCGCCAACCGACCTATTGTCTGCACTGACCTTGCTGCAGAACCAGACCTGGGCAGCGCAGAGCAGTGCGTCGTCGGCGGCGGATGCGGCCCAGGCCGTGCAGCAGATCAAGCAGGCGCTGCTCGATCAGGCCGGCAAGCTGCACGGCAACGACAAGGCGCATGTCGCCAGCGCCGACGAGGACACCATCGACCTCGTCGGCATGCTGTTCGAGTACATCCTGCAGGATCGCAACCTGCCGGCGCAGATGCAGGCCCTGCTCGGCCGCCTGCAGATACCGTTTCTCAAGGCCGCGATCCTCGACAAGCATCTGTTCGCGCAGAAATCGCACCCGGCGCGGCAACTGCTCGACAGCATGGCGCAGGCTTGCATGGGCTGGTCCGAAGAATCGGACAAGGACCATCGCCTGTACGACAAGGTCAAGCAGACGGTGGAAGCCCTGCTCAAGGATTTCGACGACGACCTTGCCATTTTCGAGAAGACGCGCATCGATTTCGAGGCGTTTCTCGACGGCAACCGCAAGCGCGCCGATCTGGCCGAACAACGCGCCGCCGAAGCCACGCGTGGCCGCGAGAAACTGCACTCGGCGCGCCGCATTTCGGCGCGCGAAATCCTGCAGCGCGTCGAAGGCCGGGAAATGCCGGAGATTGTGCGCACCGTGTTGACGCGGCCGTGGGCGAATTACCTCGTGCTCACGCTTTTGCGTCAGGGCGAGAATTCCGACGAATGGCGCCAGGCGTTGCGCTTCGCCGACGAATTCGTCTGGAGCGCGCAACCCAAATCCGGCGATGCGGAACGCATGCGCCTGAAGGGCATTCTGCCGGCGCTGGAAAAATCCCTGCGCCATGGCCTGGCGACGGTGGCCTACCACGAAAACGACGTCAAGCAATTGATGCACGAGCTCAACGCGTTCTACACGAACCTGCTGAACGGCGAGACGCCCGCCGCCGCCGAAGGGGCGACGGCCGACGAGACGGCGGCGCCGGGATTCGAGATCGTCGGCAGCGCTGCCGCGACAGCCGCCGCGATTGACAGCCCGGTCGAAGAGGAAATCGTCCTGCGCGCCGAAGCCGCCGCCGCGCCGCCCGAGCTGGGCGAAGAGGATGACAGCTTGCGTCAAGTCAAGGCCATGAAGGTCGGCAGCTGGGTCGAATTCACCGGCGCCGACGGCACGAGCAAGGAACGCGCGAAGCTGTCGTGGATCAGTCCGATCAGCTCCAAGTACCTGTTCGTCAACCGCAAGGGCCTGAAGGTGGCGGACAAGACCGTGCAGGCGCTGGCCATCGAAATCCGCCGCGGCGATGCCGTGATACTGGAAGAAGTGCCGCTGTTCGATCGCGCCCTCGACGCCATCGTCGAACGCCTGAAAGCAGCGCACGCCAGACCGGAAACGCCGGCGGCGTGAGCATGCGCGAGACGCCGCAGCCGCCGCCGGATCCGGCGGTGGTGTCCGCCGATGTGCGTCGCGCGCTCGCCGAGGATTTCGGCACGGGCGACGTCACCGCCGACCTGGTGGCCGCCGACGCGCAGGCGCAGGCGCGCGTGATCGCGCGCGAAGCCGCCGTGATCTGCGGACAGCCCTGGTTCGAGGCCTGCTTTCGCGAATTCGATCCGCAAGTGCGCGTCGATTGGCGTGTCGGCGAGGGCGTGCGTGTCGAAGCCGAGACTATTGTCTGCGACTTGCGCGGCCGCGCGCGCGCCTTGGTCGGCGCCGAGCGCAGCGCCTTGAATTTCCTGCAGACGCTGTCCGGCACGGCGACCGCTGCCGCGCAATACGCCGACGCCGTGCGCGGCACGCGCGCGACGATTCTCGACACGCGCAAGACCCTTCCCGGCTTGCGCTTCGCGCAGAAATACGCGGTGCGTTGTGGCGGTGCGTCGAATCACCGCATCGGCCTGTTCGACGCCATCCTGATCAAGGAAAACCACATCGCGGCGGCCGGTTCGCTCAGCGCCGCGGTGCGCGCGGCGCGCGCGCGGCACCCGGATTTGTTGCTCGAGGTGGAAGTCGAAAATTTCGAGGAATTGGACGAGGCGCTCACGGCAAGCGTCGATCGCATCATGCTCGACGAATTTTCGCTCGACGACGTCCATCGCGCCGTTGCGCGCGTCGCCGGGCGCGTAAAGCTGGAAATTTCGGGCAGCGTGAGTCTGGAGGGTGCGCGCGCGCTGGCGGAAACCGGCGTCGACTACATCTCGGTCGGTGCCTTGACAAAACATGTTCGCGCGATCGATTTCTCGATGCGCGTCACGATGTAGTGCTATTTCATCTGCGCAGCGGCGAAGTCCCAATTCACCAGATTCCAGAACGCCTCAATGTATTTCGGCCGCGCGTTGCGGTAGTCGATGTAGTAGGCGTGCTCCCAGACGTCGCAGGTCAACAGCGGGCGGTCGCTGCCGGTGATCGGCGTTGCCGCGTTCGCGGTGCTGACGATGCCGAGCGAGCCGTCGGCGCGCTGCACCAGCCAGGCCCAGCCCGAACCGAAGGTACCGGCGGCGAGCTTGCTGAAATCGTCCTTGAACTGGGCGAAGCCGCCGAACGCTTTCTTGATCGCATCGGCGAGCTTGCCGGAAGGCTCGCCGCCGCCTTTGGGTGCAATGCTGTTCCAGTAGAACGTGTGGTTCCAGATCTGCGCGGCGTTGTTGAACATGCCGGCCTGCGCCTTCTTGACGATGGAAACGAGGTCCATGGCCTCGAACTCGGTGCCCTTGATCAGGTTGTTGAGGTTGGTGACGTAGGCCTGGTGATGCTTGCCGTAGTGGTAGTCGATGGTTTCGGCCGAGATATGCGGCGCGAGCGCGTCGCGTGCATAGGGCAGGGCGGGAAGTTCGATGGCCATGACGGTCTCCGTGTGCGTTGTCCAGCCCTCAAGTATACGCGCCGGACTGCTACAATGCGCGACGTCGGCGCGGATATCCCGCGCAGTTTGCCGGGAAATTCATGGACACCATTGAACGCATCAAGCAGGCCGTGCACTCCAATCCCATCGTGCTGTTCATGAAGGGCACGCCGCAGTTTCCGATGTGCGGTTTTTCCAGTCGCACCGCCCAGGCACTCAAGGCCGTCGGCGCGGAATTTGCGTCGGTGAACGTGCTCGAGGATCCCGAAGTGCGCGCGAACCTGCCGCACTATTCCAACTGGCCGACGTTTCCGCAGCTGTTCATCAACGGCGAATTGATCGGCGGCTGCGACATCACGCTCGAGCTCTACGAAAGCGGCGAACTCGAGCGTATGGTCAAGGAAGCGAAAAAGGCCTGATCCGCGCATGTCCGCATCGCCGCGCGCGCGCCTGCCGGCGGGCTGGCAGGCGCCATCGGACTATTTGCGCGAGCGCGTCGTGCTTGTTTCCGGCGCGGCTGGCGGTCTCGGCCGTGCCAGCGCGCTGGCTTGCGCACGTGCGGGCGCGAGCGTCGTACTGCTCGGCCGGCGTGTCGCGCGGCTGGAAAAAGTCTACGATGAAATCGTCGCGCTGCAAGCGCCACGGCCGGCGATTTATCCGCTGGATCTGGCCGGCGCCACGCCACGCGATTATGCGGAACTCGCCGCCACCCTCGAACGCGAACTCGGCCGGCTCGATGGCATCGTGCATGCCGCGGCACATTTCGAGAGCCTGCAGCCCGCAGCCGACATCGAGGCCGACGAGTGGCTGCGCGGCATCCACGTCAACGTATCCGCGCCGTTCCTGCTCACGCAGGCCTGCTTGCCGCTCTTGCGCGTGGCCGCCCAGGCCAGCGTCGTGTTCGTGCTCGACGACCCGGAGCGCATGAGCCGTGCCTACTGGGGCGCCTATGGCGTGGCCAAGCACGCGCTGGCGGGACTCGTGTCCATCCTGCGCGCGGAATGGGAATCCACGTTCGTGCGCGCGCATGCGCTGCTGCCCGCGCCGATGCGCACGCGTCTGCGTGGCGCTGCCTATTACGGTGAGAACGCGCTCGACCTGCCCTTGCCCGATGCGACCGCCGACGCCGTGGTGTATCTGCTCGGCGCGGACGGCGCGACGGCGCAGACGACGCTGGATCTGCGTTGAGCGCGTTGTGATATAAAACGCTGCAGTCATCACCGGGGATAGCGCCGTGGAGCACAGTCTGAGTACGCTATCGGCCGGCGTCCTGCTGTTTTTGATCCTTGATCCGCTCGGCAATATCCCGCTGTTCCTGAGTCTGCTCAAGAATGTGGCGCCCGAGCGCCGGCGCCGCGTGCTCGTGCGCGAACTGCTGATCGCGCTCGCGGTCCTGTTCGCTTTTCTGTTCGGCGGCGGTTACGTGCTGTCCGCACTGCAATTGCGCCCGGAATCGGTCAGTATCGCCGGCGGCATCGTGCTGTTCCTGATCGGCGTGAAGATGATCTTTCCGCCGCGCGAAGGCGGCATCTTCGGCGGCGCGGCCGGCACAGAACCCTTCATCGTGCCGATGGCCATACCCGGCGTGGCCGGTCCCTCGGCGATGGCGGCGCTGATGTTGCTGACCAATTCGCATCCGGGGCGTACGGTGGACTGGAGCATCGCGCTGTTCTGCGCATGGCTGGCCACGGCGCTGATCCTGCTTTCATCGACGTACTTGTTCCGCTGGCTCGGCGCCAGCGTGCTGACCGCGCTCGAGCGTCTGACCGGCATGCTGCTGGTAGCGCTGTCGGTACAGATGTTTCTGGACGGTGTGGTGGCGTATCTGGCTAAACATTAGCCAGTAACAGGCTTGTCACGGCGCGTGGATAGATTGTTCAGGGCGCGTGCGCAATATCTTTGGATTTTGTTAAACTTCGAGCAGGCGGAAGTCAGGGATTTCTGCGCAGGGGTAAAACTCGGGTTTGGGGTGCTGCGGGTGCAATCAGACCATGGCAGTGCGGGAATGTGCCGTTGGGTTCGGCATTCAGCGAGGGGTATACAAATGACAAAACGATACGGGATGCAGATTCTGTTCTGGCTGCTGGCTTCGATGCTGGCCATGTCCGGCGCGATCGCGCAGAACACTTCGGCGGCGCTGTCCGGCCGCATCACCGACGCCGCGGGCAACCCGGTGGCCGGCGCGTCCGTGGATATCGTCCACGTGCCCAGCAACACCACGCGTATGGTGACCACGAATGCCGACGGCCGCTTTTCCGCGCAAGGTCTGCGCGTGGGCGGACCATTCGCGGTGACCGTGTCCAAATCCGGCTACGAAAAAGTCGAAAAGGACAACGTCTATCTGCAACTCGCGCAGGAGACCACCTTGAATCTGGCGCTGGCCCAGGCCGCCACCGAACTGAAGGGCGTACAAGTAACCGCCAATGCCGCGTCGATGATTTTCCAACCCGACAACAAGGGCATCAGCACGAACGTTTCGGCGCGCGAATTGAAGGTCATCCCGAACCCGAACCGCTCGATCCAGGCGATTGCGCAGACCGATCCGTTCATCATCCTGCAAAACAACAATGCCGCCGGCGGATATGCCGAAATCAGCGCGCTGGGCCAGAACAACCGCTACAACAACATCACCGTCGACGCGGTGCCGACCAACGATTCATTCGGCCTGGAGGCCAACGGCCTGCCGTCGCAGAACCAGCCGCTTTCGTACGACGCGATCGAGGAATACAATATCTCGACCGCCAATTACGACGTCACCAACAAACGCGCGGTCGGCGCGGCGATCAACATCGTCACCAAGAGCGGCACCAACGATTTCCACGGTTCGGCCTACTACGCCTATACCAACGCCAACGATCTGACTGGCGACGGCATCAATGGCAATACGTTCACCGGTTACTCGCAGAAGTGGACCGCGGG
>JAGWXP010000056.1 GCA_018969845.1 Lysobacteraceae bacterium
GGTGGCCGAGCGGTTTAAGGCACCGGTCTTGAAAACCGGCAAAGACGCGAGTCTTTCAAGGGTTCGAATCCCTTCCTCTCCGCCATCACGCGATACGCTCCACTCCGCCCGTGTACGGCCGCAGCACTGGCGGTACGGCGATCGACCCATCCGCGTTCTGGTAGTTCTCCATGACGGCGATCAGGGCGCGGCCGACGGCGACGCCGGAGCCATTGAGCGTGTGCACGAGTTCGGGTTTGCCGGTTTCCTCATTGCGCCAGCGTGCCTGCATGCGCCGCGCCTGGAAATCGGTGCAGTTCGAGCACGAGGAAATCTCGCGGAATGTATTCTGCGACGGCAGCCAAACTTCAAGGTCATAGGTTTTTGCCGCAGCAAAGCCCATGTCGCCGGTGCACAGCAGCACGCGCCGGTACGGCAGTTCGAGCTTTTCCAGCACCGTTTCGGCGCAGCGCGTCATGCGCTCGTGTTCAGCGTAACTCTCCGAAGGTTTGGAAATCGTCACCAGTTCCACCTTCTCGAACTGATGCTGGCGGATCATGCCGCGCGTGTCCTTGCCGTGACTGCCCGCTTCGGCACGAAAGCATGGCGTGTGCGCGGTCAGGCGCATCGGAAGTTTTTCCGCTTCGAGTATTTCGTTGGCAACGAGATTCGTGAGCGAGACTTCCGCGGTGGGGATTAGATAGCGTCTTGCCTCGCCAGCGGTCGCGAACAAATCTTCTTCGAATTTCGGCAACTGCCCGGTTCCCTGCATCGTCTCGGCATTCACCAGCAGCGGCACATTGCATTCCAGATGCCCGTGTTCGCGCGTGTGCAGGTCGAGCATGAACTGGGCGAGCGCGCGATGCAGCCGCGCCAGATCACCACGCAGCACGGTGAAGCGCGCACCGGAGAGCTTTGCCGCAACCTCGCCGTCGAGCCAACCGTGGCGCGCGCCGAGTTCGACGTGGTCCTTGACCGGGAAGTCGAAGCGACGCGGCGTGCCCCACTGGTGGATTTCCTTGTTCTGTGTTTCGTCCTTGCCGTACGGCACCGAGGTGTCGGCCAGATTCGGAATGCCAAGCGTGATCTGTGCAACCTCGGCCTGGATCTTCGCCAGTTCGTTCTCGTTCGCCTTGAGCTGATCGCCGATGCCGGCGACCTCGGCCATCAACGCGGCGGTGTCCTCGCCTTTGGCCTTGGCCATTCCGATCGACTTGGAACGCGTGTTACGCAGATTCTGCAACTCCTGCGTCTGTGTCTGCGTGGTCTTGCGCCGCGCTTCGAGTGCCTCGATTTGTGCTTTCGGCAAAGCGAAGCCGCGCGCGGCTAACCGCTCGGCAACAGCGTCGAGTTGTCCGCGCAGGAGTGCCGGATCGAGCATGATCGAATTCCGCGAAAAAAATCAGCCGCGATTATATCGCAGGCCTGTGGATCACTGCGCCGCGGCGTGCGCTGGTTCCACCCAGAATTTCAGCAACAGCGCCGCGACCAGTGCGCAGCCGGCGCCGAATCCAAATGCGACCAGTGGCGTTTCGAGTTGCCACAACCAGCCGAACACGATGGACGCCGGCAGCAGGAACAAGCCGACGACCAGGTTGTACCAGCCATACGCCGTACCGGCCGACTCGTGCGGCACCAGATCGGCAACGAGCGCCTTTTCCGCGCCTTCGGTCGCCGCGAGGAAGATGCCGTAGCCGGCGAACATCGGCCACAGCGACCAGGTGTTGTCCCGTTGCACGCCGAGCACAAGATAGAAAACCGCGTAGACGATCCAGCCGGAAACGATCAAACGTGTGCGACCGATCCGATCCGACAACGACGACAACGGCGTCGACAACACCGCTGCGACCAGCGACACCAACGCCCACAGTACCGGTACTTCGGCTTGCGGCAGGCCGAGATCGCGCGCGCGCAGGAGCAGGAACATGTTCGAGGAATTGCCCAGTGTGAACAGCGCGAGCACGAGCAGGTAACGTCGGAATGCGGGCGGAAATTCGCGCAGGGTCCACGAGAAGGCGATTGGCCTCCGCGCCGGTTCGTGAGGGGCATCTTTGAGGAACAGCGCCAGCACGATCACGATGACGCCCGGCACGATGGCCCACAGGAACACGTGCCGCAGCGGCATTCCCGCCGCCAGCATCGCGGCCGCGACCAGCGGCCCGATCACCGCGCCGAAATTGTCCATTGCGCGATGAAAACCGAAGGCGAGTCCGCGCTGCGATGCCTCGACGCTGTGTGCCAGCAGCGCATCGCGCGGCGCCGAACGCAGACCCTTGCCGACGCGGTCGGCGAAGCGGCAGACGAGCACGCCAAACCAACTCGTGGTCAGTCCGAGCAGCGGCCGCGCGAAACCGGCGATGCCGTAACCCGCGAGCACCCAGTTCCTGACGTGGCGCGTGCGGTCGGCGAGCACGCCGGCCAACAACTTGAGCAGGCTGCTGACCGCCTCGGCAATGCCCTCGATGATGCCCAGCGCTTTGGGTCCGGCCATGAGCACGCTGGCCAGATACAGGGGCACCAGCGGATAGATCATGTCGCTCGCCGCGTCGTTGACCAGGCTGATGATCCCCAGCAGCCAGACCGTGCGCGGCAGCTTGCGGATCGACTCGATCATTGCTTGCCCTGCTTGCGCGCCGCGGTACGGGCCGTCCGTATACTTTTCAACTTTTCGCCGATCTTGCCTTCGAGACCGCGTTCGACGGGCCGGTAGAACTCGCGGCCGGCAAGCGCATCCGGCAGGCATTGCTGGTCGAACGCGACGCCGCCTTCGACATCGTGATCGTATTGATAGCCCCTGCCGTACCCAAGTCCTTTCATCAGCTTTGTTGGCGCATTGCGCAGGTGCACGGGCACTTCCAACGTGCCGGTTTCCACGATCGCCCCCTTCGCTTCGCCGAACGCCGCGTAGACGGCATTGCTCTTGGCAGCGATGGCAAGGTAGATCGCGCATTCGGCGAGCGCGAGTTCGCCCTCAGGCGAGCCGAGCCGATCGAACGTATCCCAGGCTTCGATTGCCAACGTGAGCGCGCGCGGATCGGCGAGCCCCACATCCTCGATCGCCATGCGCACGAGCCGCCGCGCCAGATAGGACGGATCGACGCCGCCGTCGAGCATGCGCGCGCACCAATACAACGCCGCGTCGGCGTCCGAGCTGCGCACGGATTTGTGCAGTGCCGAGATCTGGTCGTAGAACTGCTCCCCGCCCTTGTCGAAGCGGCGCGTGCGGTCGGCCAACACCTGCGCCAGGGTCGCCTCGTCGATCACGCCATCGCGCGCGATGTCGGCGGCGATTTCGAGCAGGGTCAGCGCACGGCGCACGTCGCCGTCGGCGGCTTGCGCGATCAGTTGCAGCAACGCGTCGGCAACATGCAGTTGCAGTTTGCCGAGCCCGCGTTCGTCGTCGCGCAGCGCGCGCTGCAGGGTTTCGACTATCGCTTCGACCGGTACCGCGTCCATGACGTGCACGCGACAGCGCGAGAGCAGCGCCGAATTCAACTCGAACGAGGGATTCTCCGTCGTCGCACCGACAAAAATGATGATGCCGCGCTCGATGTGCGGCAGGAAGGCGTCCTGTTGCGCCTTGTTGAAGCGGTGCGCCTCGTCGATGAAGAGCACGCTGCGCTCGCCGCGGGCGAAACGCGCTTCGGCCTCGGCCAGCGCCGCACGCACTTCGGCGATACCGGACAATACCGCCGAGATCGCGCGGAATTCGGCCTTGGCGTACTTCGCCAGCAACAGCGCGAGCGTGGTCTTGCCGCAACCCGGCGGACCCCACAGCACCATCGAATGCACATGCCCCGCTTCGATCGAGCGGCGCAATGCCGTGCCGGGGCCGAGCAGGCGCGTCTGCCCGGCGATCTCGTCCAGCGTGCGCGGACGCATGCGCTCGGCAAGCGGTTTCAGCGTGTCGGATTCGGGAAACAGTGCCTGGCTGGGTGCGGCGGGATGGCGGGCCATCGCACGATTATACGGAGTGCCGTGCGTGCAGCGGGGCGTCAGCGCGGCTTGCGCGCACGCGACCGCTCGGGCTTCTGGCCGGGCTTCCACGGATGCCCGAGCCGCTGCTCGATATGGCTGCGGATAAGCCGGCGTACCACCTGCGACGGGGTCAGGTCATCGAGTCGGCACAGTTCCTCGAAAACCGCCTTCTTGTCAGGATCGATCAGGATGGTGAGACGGGCGGTGCGGGTTTCCCTTGACATGCGCAATTGTATTTACACGGGATATGCGCAGCATGATAATCTGCTACAACTCTGTCAAGCGCACCGGGCGAACCGCGCCGCCGTAGCGCTGGTGCAGAATCCGAAGAGATCCCGCAATGCCCAGCGCATTACCAGCCATATTCACGCTCGTCGCGGGCTGGGTCGTACTGGGCGCGACGGGTCTGCTGCTGCCGCGCAATCTGGTCTGGGTGAGCCGCGTATTGTTCCCGCTCGGTGCCGCGGTCGGTGTGGCGATCGCCGTGTTTGCCGGCAGTGCCCTGGCACTCCCCGCGCAGACGGCGATGCTGCCGATCGGCCTGCCCGACATGCCGATGCATCTGCGCCTGGATGCACTGTCCGCATTCTTTCTCGTGCTGATCGGCGTGACCGCCGCCGGCGTTTCAATCTATTCGGCCGGCTACTTCCGCGCCGGCGAAGGCGCAGCGCCCGGCCTGATGTGTCTGCAATATCACGTGTTCCTGGCGAGCATGGCGATGGTCGTGCTGTCCGACGACGCGTTCGCCTTCATGGTGTCCTGGGAGACGATGGCGCTGGCCTCGTACTTTCTCGTGACCACGCAGCATCGTGTGGCCGAAATCCGCAGCGCCGGGTTCCTCTATCTGCTGCTCGCACACGTCGGCGCGATCAGCCTGCTGCTGTGCTTCGGCGTACTGCAGGGCGGTTCGTGGCAATTCACATTCAATGCGATGCGTCAGGCCACGCTTTCGCCGGCATGGGCCAGCGTGGCGTTCGGCCTCGCGCTGTTCGGCTTCGGCGCGAAAGCCGGTCTGGTGCCACTGCACGTGTGGCTGCCGGAAGCGCATCCGGCAGCACCGTCGCCGGTATCGGCGCTGATGAGCGGCGTCATGCTCAAGACAGCGGTCTACGGGCTGATCCGGGTATCGCTGGATCTCATCCACACGCCGCAGTGGGCTTGGGGTGTGGCCGTCCTGGCCCTGGGCGCCTTCACCGGTCTGTTCGGCGCGATCTTCGCCGCGGTACAGACCGACATGAAACGGCTGCTCGCGTATTCGTCGATCGAGAACATGGGTCTGATCTTCACCGGGTTCGGTCTGACCCTGTTGTTCCGGGCACTCGGCCAGAACACGTTCGCCGCGCTCGCGCTGGCCGGGACGCTGTATCACGTGCTCAATCACGCGCAGTTCAAGAGCCTGCTGTTTCTGGCAACCGGATCGGTTTTGCACGCCACCGGGCAGCGCAATCTGGGCCGGCTCGGTGGCCTGATCCATCGCATGCCGTGGGTGGCCGGCTTCGCGTTGCTCGGCACGCTGGCGATGGCAGGCCTGCCGCCGTTGAATGGCTTTGTCTCGGAATGGTTGCTGCTGCAAGCCTATCTGTTCACGCCATCGCTGCCGCAGGGCATGGTCAACATGCTCGTGCCGATCGGCGCCGCGGCATTCGCGCTCACGGTGGCGCTGGCCGCGTACGTACTCGTGAAATTCTACGGTGTGATCTTCCTCGGCCGCGCACGCGAAGCGGCCCTCGAGCGCGCGCACGACGCGAGCTGGCTCGAACGCTGCGGCCTGGCATGGTTCGCCCTCGCGTGCGCGGTACTCGGTCTGTTTCCGGTCGTCGTGCTGGGCGCCCTCGACAGGATCAATACCGAGTTGCTCGGGGCAAGTCTCGGCACGCAGGCCACGTCGTGGTGGGCCGTGGTGCCGACTTCGACGGCACGCGCGGTGTACAGCCCGCTCGCGTTCGCCGCCGGCATCGGTGTCGCCGTGCTCGCGGTGTTCCTGCTCGTGCGCGGGATCTACCACGGCCGGGTGCGCCCGAGCGCGGCCTGGAACTGCGGTTTCCCGGACCCGAGCGCGCGCATGCAGGATACCGCCGAAGGCTTCGGCCAGCCGATCCGTCGCATCTTTGCGCCGTTTTTCCGAATTCGCCGTCAGCTTCCTGCGCCGCTCGATCCGGCCCCCCGCTACGCGCTCGATCTCACCGATCGCTGGTGGGACTGGCTCTACCGGCCCGTCGCCGATGCGGTGAAAGCCAGCGCCGACCGTATCGGCGTACTGCAGCAGGGCAGCATCGCGCTGTATTTGTTGTACAGCTTCGTCACCCTCGTCGCATTGTTGGCGTTCGTGTTGTGAACGACATCCTGTTTGGCGGGTTCCAGGCACTGCTTGCGATCGCCGCGGCACCCCTGCTGCTTGGCTGGGTCGATCAATGCCGCGCCTGGTTGCAAAACCGCCGCGGCGCCGGCGTGTTGCAGCCGTATCGCGTGTTGCGCAAGTTGATGCGCAAGGACGCAGTCATCGCACACGGTGCTTCGCCATTGTTCCGCGCTGCGCCCTACGTGCAGTTCGGCGCCATGTGCCTGGCCGCGGCGATCATTCCGGTCGTCAGCATCACGGCGCCACTGGCGGCAGCTGCCGACACCATCGCTCTTGTCGGCCTGTTCGCACTTGCCCGTGTCTTCATTGCGCTCGCGGCAATGGACATCGGCACGGCGTTTGGCAGTCTCGGCGCACGCCGCGAGATGCTGATCGGCTTCCTCTCCGAGCCCGCCCTGCTCATGGTGTTCTTCACCGCCTCGCTGATCTGCCAGAGCACCTTGTTGCCGACGATCGTGGGTACGCTTGCGCACCGCGAACTGGTCATCTACCCGAGTCTGGCCTTCGCCGGCGTTGCCTTCACGATGGTGCTGCTCGCCGAGAACGCACGCATTCCGATCGACAATCCGGCCACGCACCTGGAACTGACCATGATCCACGAGGCGATGGTGCTCGAATATTCGGCGCGACACCTCGCCCTGATCGAGTGGGCATCGGCGCTGAAACTGATGAACTTCACCGCGATCGGACTCGCGCTGTTCGTGCCGTGGGGATTGACCGCGGCGGCGGCCGGACCGCAGGGCCTGGCCGTCGGCATTGTCACCACCTCGCTCAAGCTTGCGTCGGCCGGTGTTGCGCTGGCCCTCATCGAAACCGTGAGCGCGAAGCTGCGCATCTTCCGTGCGCCGGAATTCCTGGCCACCGCGTTCCTGCTCGCGGTGCTCGGCCTGCTCGTTCACCAGTTGCTGGGAAGCTGATCCCGTGCCGCCCCCGAACTGGTCTTCGCAACTGATCCACCTGGGCGCCGCGCTGCTGCTGCTGTCGTCGTTCGCGATGCTGTCGCAGCGGCGCATACTTTCGCTGGTGAACCTGTTCGCGTTGCAGGGCGCCGTGCTGTCCGTGTCCACGGCGATCGTGGCTTACACCTCCGGCGCCAGCCACCTGTACGCCTCGGCCGCGCTGTCGCTGCTGCTCAAGGTATTCCTGTTGCCGTGGATCCTGCATCGGTTGATCGTGCGCCTGAACGTGCGGTGGGACACCGAAACCCAGCTCAATATCCCGGCCACGATGCTGGTCGGCATACTCGTCGTCGTGTTCGCATTCGCGCTCGCCCAGCCGATCGCACAACTGTCTTCGGCGGTGACGCGCAGCACCATCGGCATTGCCCTCGCCGTGGTGCTGCTGTCGTTCCTGATGATGATCACGCGACGCAAGGCGATCTCGCAAGTGATCGGTTTTCTGGCGATGGAGAACGGTCTGTTCTTCGGCGCCACCAGCGCCACCTACGGCATGCCGATGGTCGTGGAACTGGGCGTCGCGCTCGATGTGCTTGTCGGCACGCTGATCCTGGGCGTGTTCTTCTTCCAGATCCGCGAACAGTTCGACAGCCTCGATCTGCAGCATCTGGAACGGCTCAAGGAGGATTGACGTGGTATTGCTCTGGCTCCTCGCAATCCCTCTGCTCGGCTGCATGGTCCTGGCCCTGTTCGGCGCGCGTCGCTGGGGCGCGGAAGCGAACGTCGCCTTCAGCGCGGCCACGCTTGCCGCCGCGGTGGTGTTGACCGAGCACGTGATCGCGGACGGACCCATGCTGGTCGCGCACGAGCAGTTCTTCGTCGATCCGTTCAATGTTTTCCTGATCGCGCTCACGGCGCTGGTCGGCTTCACCACGTCGGTTTTCTCGCGACCGTACATGCGGGTGGAAGAACACCATGGCCGCGTGAACCGGCGCCGCCTGCGCCTCTACCACAGCATGTATCAGCTGTTCGTGTTCACGATGCTGCTCGCGCTGTCGACCAACAACCTCGGCCTGCTCTGGGTGGCCATGGAGGCGGCGACGTTGTCGACGGTATTGCTGGTCTCGCTGTACCGCACCGCGGCGAGCATCGAAGCGGCGTGGAAATACTTCATACTCTGCGGCGTCGGCATCGCGCAGGCGCTGTTCGGCACGATACTTCTGTACTTTGCCGCGGAAAAAGTCCTCGGCGCCGAAGGCAGCACGGCGCTGCTGTGGACGCACCTGAACGCCGTCAAGGGCCAGCTCGAACCGACCGTACTCGGCCTCGCCTTCGTCTTCCTGCTCGTCGGCTACGGCACCAAGGTCGGGTTGGCGCCGCTGCACAACTGGCTGCCCGACGCGCACGCCGAAGGCCCGACGCCGATTTCGGCCGTGCTGTCGGGCCTGCTGCTGAATGTCGCACTGTACGCCGTCGTGCGCTGCAAGGTGCTGGTCGATGGCGCCACACACAGCCTGCTGGCCGGCCGGCTGATGATGGGCTTTGGGCTGCTCTCGGCCGTGCTCGCCGCGTTCTTCCTCTGGCGCCAGCGCGACATCAAGCGGCTCTTCGGCTATTCCTCCATCGAACACATGGGGATCATCACGTTCGCGTTCGGGATGGGCGGGCCGATCGCGAACTTCGCCGCGCTGCTGCACATGACCGTACACTCGCTGACCAAGTCGGCAATTTTCTTCGCTGTCGGCCACGCGGCGCAGAAGGCAGGTACCCAGATCATGGACGATATCCGCGGTCTGATCGTGGTCAGTCCAACGATCGGCTGGGGTCTGATGATCGGAACGCTGGCGATTCTCGGCATGCCACCGTTCGGCGTGTTCACCAGCGAGTTCCTGGTACTGACGACGGCGATGCGCGAACACGCCTGGGCGACGCCAATCCTGTTGCTTGCGCTCGGCATCGCCTTCGCGGCGATCTTCACGCGCGTGCAGGCCATGGTGTTCGGCGACACGCGACTGCAACGCCTGCCGCATTCGCCCGCGCTGCTGCCGGTGTTCGCGCACCTGCTCCTCGTGCTGGTGCTGGGCGTGTACATCCCGCCGGCGCTGGCGCAATGGTACCGCCTCGCCGCCGCCTTGATCGGATGATGCCGATGCGCGAGCGATTTCCGGATCTCGTCTTCCACCCGCTGCCCGGCGCATTGCCGGCGACGCGCGTGGAGACGACGCCGACGCAGCTCGTGACGCTGTGCCGAAGTGTGCGCGAAGCCGGAGGACGACTGGTCACGCTGTGGGGTGAAGACCTGCGCGATGAAGGCCTGGGGTTTCGCCTGTGCGTCGCGCTCGACGCCAACGACGCGCTCATCCTCGCCGAATTGCGCCTGTCCGCCGACAATCCGGTGTTTCCGGATTTGTCCGGCACCTTCCCAAGCGCCGATCGTTTGCAGCGCGCCGTGCGCGATCTCGTCGGATTGCGCGCCATAGGCGGGGATGCGCGGCCGTGGCTGCGCCATGGCGCCTGGCCAACCGATGTGTTCCCGCTGCGCCGCGACGCGCCCGCATCCTCGCCTGCAGCCCCCGCCGAATACGCCTTCGTGCGCGTCGAAGGCGACGGTGTGCACGAGATCCCGGTGGGACCCGTGCATGCCGGCATCATCGAGCCCGGACACTTTCGTTTTTCCGTGGTCGGCGAAAAAGTGCTGCGCCTCGAGGAACGTCTGGGCTATACGCACAAGGGCATCGAAAAGCGCAGCGAGGGCCTGACCGCGACGGATGGCGCGCGTCTGGTCGCGCGCGTCTGCGGCGACAGCACCGCCGCGTATGCCTGGGCCTACGCCATGGCGGTAGAGTCCGCGACCGGCACAACGCCGTCGCCACGCGCTTTGCAGTTGCGCGCGGTTCTGCTCGAACGCGAGCGCCTGGCCAACCATCTCGGCGACCTCGGTGCACTCGGCAACGACGCCGGTTTCGCCTTCGGACTGGCGCAATTTTCGCGCCTGAAGGAAGACCTGCTGCGCGCCAACGCGGCGGTGTGGGGCCAGCGCTATCCGATGGACGCGATCGTGCCCGGCGGCGTACGCGGCGATGTTGACGCCGACGCGGCTCGCATGCTGACCGCTAACCTCGATGCTATCGCCCTGGAACTGGCTCGTTTGCGCGAGATTTACGACAACCATGCCGGCCTGCAGGACCGCTTCCTGGACGCCGGTCGGGTCAGTCCGGAACTCGCCTCGCAATTGGGCATGGTCGGTCTCTGCGCGCGCGCAAGCGGCAGCACCCGCGACTGGCGCAATGCACGGCCGGTATTCCCGTACACGCACGACGCCTGCGCGACCGTCACGCGCTCCCAGGGCGACGTCGCCGCGCGTGTCGCGGTGCGCTTCGATGAAGCCGTCGCCTCGATCGCGTTGTGTCGCGGCTGGCTCGCCGCACTTCCCGCGGGGGATTTGAGCGTGCCGCTGGGCACGCTCGGCGCGGATGCGCTGGGCGTCGGCGGGGTCGAGGGCTGGCGTGGGCCGGTGTTCGTTGCCGTGCGCCTCGACGCCGCGGGTCGTATCCGCCGCTGCCATCCGCACGATCCGTCGTGGCACAACTGGCCGGCGCTCGAACACGCCATCATCGACAACATCGTTCCCGACTTTCCGCTGATCAACAAATCGTTCAACCTGTCCTACAGTGGTCACGATCTCTAGGAGCACGCTGTATGTGGCGCCTGTTGCAACAAATCCGCAAGGTCGGCCTCGCCAGCGAAGTGCCGCCCGCAGCCGACGAGACCATGTTGCGGCATGCCTTGCACGAACAGATCCAGCGCGTGTTCGGTCGTGCGCTGGCGATACGCGCTGTCGATGCAGGCTCGTGCAACGGTTGCGAGCTGGAAATCCACGCGCTCAACAATCCATATTACAACCTGGAAGGCCAGGGCATCCGCTTTGTCGCCAGCCCGCGACATGCCGACGCCCTGCTCGTCACCGGACCGGTATCGCGCCACATGGCGCAAGCGCTGTGCCGTACCTACGAGGCCACGCCGGAACCGAAGTTCGTGATCGCGGTCGGCGATTGCGGCGCCTGCGGCGGCGTGTTCGGCGAAAGCTACGCGAGTCTGGGCGGCGTTGCCAGCATGATTCCCGTGGACGTGGTCGTGCCCGGGTGTCCGCCGACGCCGACGGCCTTGCTGCAGGGAATACTCGCGGCGATCCGCAAACGCACGCACACGCCGGTCACTTGACCGGAAACGTCTGCGCCGCAGGCGTGGCATCGCCGATCACGTCCACGCCTTTCGGTGGCGTGAAGTGGAACGTGCCATGCGGCAGCTTCGGATTGCGCTGCCAGTGCGAGAACGCAATCGTCGTGCGATTGCCGAGCGTGTCCTCGAAATCCATCTGCACCAGTCCGTTCGCGTCGAAACCCAGATCGCAATACGCGAACTGCGGCTCCTTGTCCTTCGATTTCAGGCGCAGCCAGACCAGGCCGTCGTGCGTGCCCTGCTCGTTCGTCGAGAAATCGCGATCGAGCTGCGACAGGTCCGTGAGCACCGTCAGCGGACTGTGCGCCTCCTCGGTACCCTGCGCGCGCACCGTGACCTGTTCGAGATCGGGATCGTAGACCCACACCTTCTCGCCATCGGCGACGATGAGCTGGCGGTACGGTTTGGCGACGTCCCAGCGGAATTGGCGCGGCGCCCTCAAGGCCAGCGTGCCGGAACTGCTCTTGCCGGCGGCGCCGTCCGGATCGAGCACCTGCTGGCTGAAGTCGCCGGAAATCGACGAGATCCCCCTGGCGAAGGCGTCCAGACGCGCGCGCGCCGGGCCATCGGCGTTCGCGCAAAGAGGCACCAGCGCGAGGCACAGCAACATAAATTTACGCATGCGAAAATCCTAGAATCAGAGTTACGTCCATTATCCGGTCGGTTCGCTGAATAGCGGATTCACAGACCCAGCGTTTTGCGCAGGCGATTCTTCACCACCGTAAGGGTACCGGTGGTGATCTTGCCCAGACGTTCCGCATCGCGCGCGTCAATGGTGGCGATTTTTGCCGTGCGAATGACCGATGGTGCGGGCAATCCCGCCCCGGCCAGATTCACGAGATTGACATCGCCATCCCAGCCGCGATTCGCTGCGCTCGTGATCATAACCACCCAGAGCAACCCGTGACTGTGCACAAGGCCCGTACCGGAAACTAATCGGTGACTCCGGTGCCGACGAATCGCTGCATTGAAACGCCGAGTGCTTTCGCTTCATCAAGATCAATGCGTGCCTTGTAACCTTGTTTCCCTAGCAAATAGACGAGGTTGGCACCATCCAGAAGCGTCAATGGTTTGTTGCGCGCAAATGCATAGGTATCCGGTCCGAATGATGACGTAGTGACGAGAATCCCTTTTGATGCCCCCTCGTTGAGAACCGTGCCGTACAAGTCGCGCACGGCGCTCACACCGACAGTGTTCGTGTAGCGTTTCGCTTGGATGACTATCTTACCGCCACGGATCGGATCAGGGTCGAAAATCACCGCATCCACGCCACCATCGCGACTGGACTGAGTCACTTTGACCTCGCTGCCCTCACGAGCAAACTCTTTTTCAAACAGCTGACGGATAAGATGTTCGAACTCTTCCCATCCCAAACTAGCCAGATTGGTGCCCTCTTTCAAATGTGAAGCCACGTCGTGACTTGGAACGAACCGACTATCGCCTCGATTGAGGGAAAGGATAGGTTGAACTGGCACCATGCCATGAAGCTCCGCTGCCCCGATACCCTTGAGCGCACGGAAGCAAGCCTTCGGATCAACAGTCGCCAAATGCAACTTGGCATAGTCCTCCCGGTTCACCTGAACTGAAATGATGCAAGCTCGTACCAGAAGTCCAGTAGAAGGGTCC
>JAGWXP010000057.1 GCA_018969845.1 Lysobacteraceae bacterium
TTGCTCCAGATAAACCTAATTTAGTTACGCCAATCTTGTTGAAGAGTGCGGCCACGGATGGCCGCTTCGTGATCTTCGCGATCATGGACGAGCGCACTCATACAGCCGCCGCGCCGCCGACGATTTCCGAGATTTCCTGCGTGATCGCCGCCTGACGCACCTTGTTGTAGACCAGGGTCAGCGAATCGATCGCCTTCTTCGCGTTGTCGCCGGCCGACTTCATCGCGACCATGCGCGCGGCGTGTTCGCTGGCGAGATTTTCCAGTGTCGCCTGATACACCAGCGACTCGATGTAGCGCGTCAGCACGTGTTCGAGCACGGATTCGGCATCCGGTTCGTACAGGTAATCCCAGTCGTGCGCGGTGGCGAGCGTTTCCGACGGCGGCAGCGGCAAGAGCTGGTCCAGCGTCGGTCGCTGGGTCATGGTGTTGACAAAATCGTTGTAGGCCAGCGTCAGACGATCGATCCTGCCGGCGCTGTAGCCGTCGAGCATGATCTTGATCACGCCGATGAGCTGTTCGATCTTGGGTTTCTCGCCCAGGTGCGATGCACTGCCGACCAGGTTTACCTTCAGGCGCCGGAAAAACACGTTGGCCTTGGTGCCGATGGCGACGATGTCGACCTCGACGTTCTTCTGGTTCCAGTCGCGGATTTCGGCGAGCAGCTTGCGGAACAGGTTGGAATTCAGACCGCCGCACAGACCACGATCGGTGGAGACGATGATGTAGCCCACGCGCTTGACGTTCTCGCGCGCGGTGAGGAACGGATGCTTGAATTCGGTGTTGGCGCGAGCGATATGGCCGACGACCTGACGCATCGCGCGTGCATACGGACGCGAGCCGCGCATCAGATCCTGCGCCTTGCGGATCTTCGAGGCCGAGACCATTTCGAGCGCGCGCGTCACCTTGCGCGTGTTCGCGACGCTCTTGATCTTAGTCCGGATTTCGCGTGCGCCTGCCATGGTCGTTTACCAGCTACCCGTCTTCTTGAATTCCTCGATGCCCTTCTTGAGCGTCGCCTCGATGGCGTCGTTCCAGTCGGCCTTGTCGTTCGCGGCCTTCACCCAGTCGCCGAAATTGGCGGCGAAGTGGGCGTGCAGGGCCTGCTCAAACGGCAGGATCTTGGCAATCGGCAGATCGTCGAGATAACCCTTCTCGGCCGCGTACAGCGAGATTGCGAGCTGCGCGATCGACAACGGCGCATACTGCTTCTGCTTCATCAGTTCGGTCACGCGTTGACCGCGTTCGAGCTGTGCGCGCGTGGCGGCATCGAGGTCGGAGGCAAACTGCGCGAACGCGGCGAGTTCGCGGTACTGCGCGAGCGCGAGCTTCACGCCGCCGGACAGCTTCTTGACGATCTTGGTCTGCGCCGCGCCGCCGACGCGCGACACCGAGATGCCTGCGTTCACGGCCGGGCGGATGCCGGCGTTGAACAGGTCGGTTTCGAGGAAGATCTGGCCGTCGGTAATCGAAATCACGTTCGTCGGCACGAACGCGGAGACGTCGCCGGCCTGGGTCTCGATCACCGGCAGCGCGGTCAGCGAGCCGGTTTTGCCTTTCACGGCGCCCTTGGTGTGTTTCTCGACGTATTCCTCGTTGACGCGCGCGGCGCGCTCGAGCAGGCGGCTGTGCAGATAGAACACGTCGCCCGGATACGCCTCGCGGCCCGGCGGACGCTTGAGCAGCAGCGAGATCTGGCGGTAGGCCCAGGCCTGCTTGGTCAGATCGTCGTAGATGATCAGCGCGTCTTCGCCGATGTCGCGGAAGTATTCGCCCATCGCGCAACCGGAGTACGGCGCGATGTACTGCATCGCCGCCGACTCGGACGCGGACGCGGCGACGATGATCGTGTGATCGAGTGCGCCGAACTCCTCGAGTTTGCGAACCACGTTCGCGATCGACGACTGCTTCTGGCCGATGGCGACGTAGATGCACTTAACGCCAGAGCTCTTCTGGTTGATGATGGTGTCCACTGCCAGCGCGGTCTTGCCGGTCTGGCGGTCGCCGATGATCAGCTCGCGCTGGCCGCGGCCGATCGGAATCATCGAGTCGACGGACTTGTAGCCGGTCTGCACCGGCTGCGACACGGACTTGCGCCAGATCACGCCCGGCGCCACTTTTTCGATCGGCGAAGTCTGCTGCGCGGCGATCGGACCCTTGCCGTCGATCGGATTGCCGAGCGCATCGACGACGCGGCCAAGCAGGCCGCGGCCGACCGGCACTTCGAGGATGCGGCCGGTGGTCTTGACCGTGTCGCCCTCGCGCAGGTGTTCGTATTCGCCGAGGACCACCGCGCCGACCGAGTCGCGTTCCAGGTTCAGCGCGAGCGCGAAGGTGGACGTGCCGTTTGGAGCGGGCGGCAGCTCGATCATTTCGCCCGACATCACGTCGGCCAGACCGTGGATGCGCACGATGCCGTCGGACACCGAGACGATGGTGCCTTCGTTGCGCGCTTCGGCGGCGAGCTTGACCTTCTCGATGCGGGTGCGGATCAGTTCGCTGATTTCGGACGGATTGAGAGTCGTTGCCATGATGGTTTCCTCAAGCGCATGCCGGCGGGCACGTGCCTATCGTTGAAGTCAAAAATCAAACCTCAGGGGCCGCCGGCCGCTCAGGTTTGATTTTCGTTGCCCGCGGCGCCGCGGCGCCGCGAGTTCGTCATTGCGCCAATGCGCTTTGCAGGCGCTCCAGGCGTCCGCGCACCGAGCCGTCGATGACCACATCGCCGGCGTCGATCACGGCGCCGCCGATGACGCCAGGGTCGATGCGCTGTTCCAGCTCGATCTCGCGCGCGAAACGCTTTTTCAGCGCGGCCTTGATCGCGTCGGCGCGATCCGCCGGAATGGCGCTGGCCGAGCGCAGGGTCACCCGGATCGTGCGTTCGGATTCGCGCTTGAGTTCCTCGAACAGCGCGGCGATCTCGGCGGTGAGATCCACGCGCCGGTTCTCGACGAGCAGGCTCAGGAACGCGGCGAACGCCGAATCTGCGCTCTCGCCCGGCGGCAGCAGCAGGCCGACGAGCTCGGCGTGCGACAGGCGCGGATCGCCGGCGAGCGAGCGCACGCGCGCATCGCCCATCGCCTGCGCGGCGAAGGCGAGACTGCCCGACCAGGCCGCGAGCGCGTTGTGCGCGCGCGCCGTCTCGAACGCGGCACGCGCATACGGACGGGCGAGGGTCAGCGGTTCGCTCATGGGATCAGATTTCCGTCACGAGTTGATCGAGCAGCGCCTGGTGCGCCGCCGGATCGATCTCGCGCTGGACTATCTTCGCCGCACCCTGCACGGCGAGTGCGGCGACCTGGCCGCGCAGCGCTTCGCGCGCCTTGCCGACCATGCCCTCGATATCGGCCTGCGCCGTGGCCTTCACGCGCGCGGCTTCGAGCAGCGCGTCGGTCCTGGCCTTGTCGACGATCTGGTTCGCCTGCGCATGCGCCTTGTCGACGATTTCCGTCGCCTGCACGCGCGCCTTCCTGATTTCGTCGGCGACGCGCGCGTCGGCGTCCTTGAGTTCGGCTTGCGCACGTTCGGCCGCGGACAGGCCGTCGGCGATGCGCTGGGCGCGCTCGTCCATGGCCTGCGCGAGCGGCGGCCAGATGTACTTCATCGTCACCCAGACCAGAATCCCGAAGACGATGATCTGGGCGATGAGGGTTGCGTTGATGCTCACGGGGGTGGCCCTCGGTCAGGCGATCGCGGTGCTCAGTGGCCAGCCAGGTGCGCGGCGACCTTGACGGCGAACGGATCGACGAAGGTCAGGTACAGCGCGATGCCCACGCCGATGATCGGAATCGCGTCGATCAGGCCGACGAGCAGGAACATCTTGCCTTGCAGCATCGGCACGAGTTCCGGCTGGCGCGAAGCGCCTTCAAGGAACTTGCCGCCCATCAAGCCCATGCCGATGGCGGCGCCGATGCCGGCGAGGCCGAGGATCAGGCCGGCCGCGATCGCGGTCATGCCTTCGACGGAAGCGAGTGCGCTGATATCCATGTGTGTCTCCGAGTGAACTTGGTGAATGAAAACGTCAATGATGATCTGCCGCCATCGCCATGTAGACGACGGTCAGCACCATGAAAATATAGGCTTGCAGGGTGATGATCAGGATGTGGAACAGCGTCCACGCCGTGGCCAGCAGCACCTGGAAATACGCGGCTGGCGCCGCGCCGGGCAACAGGCCGAAAAACGCCGCCAGCGGAATGCCGAGAATCAGGGCCAGAGCGATCAGCGGCTTGCCTTTCATGAACAGCCACACCGTGGCCACGGCCAGTGCGACGAACGCGAAAAACACCGACAGGTTGACCGCGGTCGCGTTTTCCGGCGCCCCGAGACCCAGCGTGAAGCAGGCGAGCAGGATGAAGATGATCTCGCCGGCGTACATGTTGCCGAACAGTCGCAGGCCCTGGCTGATCGGCTTGGACAGTTCTTCCACGCACTTGAGCAGGAAGTTGACCGGCATCAGCCATTTGCCGAAAGGATGGAACAGGAATTCCGCGCCGACGCCCTTGAAGCCCTTGGCGACGAAGCTGTAGGTGAAGGCGGTGAGGAACACCGTGATCGACATCGCCAGCGTGATGTTCGGATCGGCCGACGGCAGGAAGCGCAGGTGATCGGCGCCGAACCAGCGTCCGGCGATCGGCAGCATGTCCACCGGCAGCATGTCCATGAAGTTCATCAGGAACACCCAGAAGAACACCACCAGCGCCATCGGCGCGACGAACTTCGCGCCGTGGTGGTAGGCATCCTTGACCTGGCTGTCGACGAAGCCGACGCCCATTTCGATGAGATTCTGGAACTTGCCCGGCACGCCGCTGGTGGCCTTGCGCGCGACCACCCAGAACACGAAGAAGAAGACCAGCGCAAGCAGCACCGAAAACAGTACCGAATCCAGGTTGAGGACCCAGAAAGCCTGCGAGTTTTCCACAATCGCCTTGCTCTGCAGGTCGTACTGCAGGTAGGTCAGATGGTGGAGGATGTAACCGCCGGTATCTTGGGTGGCTTCGGTTGCCATGTTGCGTGCAATGTCCGTCGTTCGATGTTCAAATCCGCTACCGCTGTTGCCCCCGGCCTTCGTGCAGGCCGAGCAGCTGTGGCATCAGCGCCGCGACTACCCCGGCCAGCACCGGCAATCCCGGCAGTCTTGCCACGACCAGCGCCAGATACAGTCCGACGCCGATCACGCACCAGCGCAGCAGATTGCCGACGATCAGCCTTGCCAGCACGGTTCCGGCCGCCGCCGGTGCACCGGCGAAAAGCCGCAACGCCAGCACTGCCGTCCCCAGCGCCACCACGCCGCCACCCGCCAAAACCGCCAATGACTCGTTCCAGCCGCGTAAGCCGTAACCTGCGGCCACCAGCACCGTCACGATCGCTTGCGCGAGGACGACACGAACGGCGAGCCGCCTTCCGGCAGCGATGGAATTTTGCATTGCAGCGATGCGCCTTGGCCCTGGTCAGGCCGCCTTGCGGCAAGGCCGTGCAGTCCGGTGGACAAGGCCGCGCATTATAGCGGGCGGCACGCGGCGCCCGCAACTCAAAACCTGCCGTTCACGGCGTCACGGCAGACGGACAAAGGTTGGTCCACACCTGCGCCAGATCGGCAGTGCTGTAGGTGTGCCCGCCGGCAGGGTTGCCGTCGGTGAATACCGTGAACCACAGCGTGGTGCCGAGAGTCCATCCGGCAGCCAAGAACGCATTCTTGTCGCTGGTCGCGTAGCCTTGCGTATAGATCGGATCGTTCTGGCCGATGTGAATATCCTGCGGAATGATCCGTGCCGCGTTCGCGGGCACGCAACTGGATACGGCATTGTAGGTTGGGCATCCGGCCAGCGCCGTTCCTGTTACGGCGTAACCTGCAAAGGTGTCGGCGTTCATGCCGCTCCAGCCGGTCAGTACGATGTCGTCCAATACTTCGCCGCCCGCTGAAAATCCCCATGCGTATTCGCGCGTGGTTTCGACGTTGTAATGTGCCTTGACATCGGCGAGAACGGCGGCGATGGCATCGTAGTCCGAAGGACCTTGTCCATTGATATCCGGCGCAATCCAGCCGCCGCCCTGCGTGTCGCTGCCAACCGGCGCGGCGACGGCGAAACCGTCGGCCAGGGCCGATGCGCTCCAATCGGCACGCACCTGTTGCGCGCTGCTTGTGGATGTATTCGGTCCACCGGCGCCGTGCAGGGCGACAAGTAGCGGCCAAGGCCGCACCGGCGTGTAATTCGTTGGCAAATACAGGTAATAGTTCTGCGTACCGAGGCCGGAGACGGTCACGCTGCGCGTGCTGTTTCCGGGATACAACCCGCCGCTGCCGCCCGACGGCGCGTGCGGCACGGCGATCTCGCCGACCTCGAAGCCGCCGGCAAAAATCGCATCCGGATGTGCGCAAACCCAGGCCGGCAGGGTCACGCTTTGCGCAGCGCAGGCCCAGTCGGATGCGATCGCACAAACCGCAAGGACCAGACCGGCGTTTCCGCGTTTCATGCGGGCAGCCTAGCCCGGCGGCATGCAAGAATCCGTGAAGACGGCGGCAATTGCCTTGAACAGGCGGGCATCGGCATAATCGGGCGGACGCGGTGCCGCCGCCTAACGGATGCGCACGAGATGGCTTCGGGCAAAGACCTGTTTGTGGAAGTCGCGGCCGGCGGAAGCCTGTTCAAGCAAGGCGATGCCGCTGGCGAGTTGTACATCATCGAATCGGGGCAGATCGACCTGTTTCCGGCCGGCGCGGACGAAGCGCTGGCCACGCTCGGCCCCGGCGATTGCTGCGGCGAAGCGGCGCTGCTCGACAAGCAACCGCACACGGCAAGCGCCGTGGCCAGGACGCGTTCGCGGCTGCTGCGCATCGAACGCATGGCCTTGCCCGACGTGGTGCGCGCGAATCCGGATGTCGCAACCGCCTTGCTGCGCAAATTCGCCGTGCGCTTGGGCCACCTCGAATCCTGCCTGGAGTCGTGTCTGGCGGCTTCGGCGCAGACCGTAGTGCCGCCGCCGGCACCGGCATCCAAACCGGCGCCACCCGTATCTGCACCGCCGCGTCCCGCACCGCCGCCGGCACCCAGACCAGCGGAATCGATCCCGCCGCCGCCACCGCCTGCGCCGCCCCCCCCCGCGCCGGCCGGGTTGGCTCTGCGCATCGTCGCCGCCAACCAGGTCATGGCGCTGGATCCGATGCGCACTCAATTCCTGATCGGCCGGCCGGATCCGGCCACCGGCACCAAACCCGAAATCGACCTGGGGCCGTTCGACGTGCAGCGTACGCTCAGCCGCCGTCATGCGACCCTGTTGCGCGAAGACGCGCAGTATTTTGTGCGCGAGGACGCAGCCACCACCAACGGCACCTATCTGAACGGCGAGCGCCTGCAAACCGGCGTGAAGGCGCCGGTGAAGGCCGGCGACAAACTGCGCTTCGGTTCGATCGAAGTCGAGCTGACCGGCGCCTGACGAGGAAAACGGCATGGGCACGAATGAAAATGAATGGCAGGGCGCGCTGTCGGCCATTGATCTGTCGGCGATCGAATCGCTCAAGAAGCTCAAGCAGGAAAATGACCAACTCGGCGAACGTCTTAAGTCGATGGAGGCGATGAAGTCCAACTTCGCCGATGCCGTGTATGTGCGTGTGCGCGCTGACTACGAGAAGCGTATCGCCGCTCTGGATGCGGAAGCCGCGCCGCTCAAGCAGGCCGCGCGCGAACAATACGCGCGCCTGCGCGCCCTGCTCGGACGCTTCGAGGCCGACCACGAGGCGGTGAAGCTCGATCAGCAGGAACTCGAACTGCGCCACCAGCTCGGCGAATTCGACGACAAGGAATTCGCCAAGCGCATGAAGACCATCGAGACCGCGGTTGCCGAACGCGGCCAGGCGCGTTCGCGCGGACTGGAGTTGAAGGCGCGCTTCCTCGAAGCCTTCCACAGCGAAAGCGAGCTCGAGCGCGCCGACACCGGCGGCACCGGGCGTTTCTCGGTGGCTGACCTGGCCGCTGCGCAGGCGCGCACGCAGGAAGTGGCCACCGTGATCGGCGGCGAAGCGCCGCCGAACAAGACCCAGACCATGTCGGCGATCGATATTCCCGAGCCGCCGCGCACTCCCGCTCCGCCGCCCGCGCCGCCCGCCGCAGGCGGCGCAACGCAGATCTTTCGCGCCGCGCGTCTGGTGCCGCAGAATCCCGAGGCCGGCAAGCAGACCTACACGCTCACCCTGAAGCCGATCGACATCGGCGCCGATACGGCCAACGACGTGCGCATCGGCGGTCCGGGCGTGGATCCCAAGCACGCGAAGATCGTGGTCAGCATGGGCGGATTCACCATTGTCGATCTCGGCAGCAAGCACGGCACGCGCGTGAACGCGGAAAAAGTGCGTGAACGGCCGCTGGCCAACGAGGACGTGATCCAGATCGGCGCGGCAAGATTTGTTTTTAGGGAGGGCTGAACGTCGGTGGCCATCCAAATCGCCCAGGAACAGCAAGACGGCGTGCGCATCCTCGCGCTGTCCGGCCGCCTGGATACGGAAACCGCTGCCGATGTGGAACTCGCTCTGCAGGATCTGCTCGCCGCGGGCGAGCGCCGTTATCTGGTCGACCTTGCCGGCATCGGCTATGTCAGCAGCGCCGGCCTGCGCGTCCTGCTCGCGCTGGCCAAGAAACTCGACGGCGGCAAGGGCGAACTGAAACTGTGCGGGCTGAACGTCTCGGTGCGGCAGGTGTTCGATGTGGCCGGATTCAGCAGACTGTTCGCGATTTTCCCGAATCGCGACGCCGCATTCGGGCAGGCGCCGAAACTTCGGCCGGAAGCCGAACTGGCGCAGCACGCCGCGCGCCTGCTCGGCGCCGGATCGCTGCCCGCGCCGCCGCATGCGCAGGCCGAAGCGCTGGCGCGGGCCGCGGCGTCGGTGCTCGGCCTGAAACCCACCGCGGCGGCTTATGTCAGCGCAGTCGGGATAACGCCGGTGCGCGCCGTGCCGCCGCCAGTCAAGCCTGCTGGTTTCATGGCCAGGTTGAAGGGCATGTTCGGGAAATCTAGCTGAGGCGATCCCGTGCCACGGTGATCAGGGTCAAGTCGTCGCTCTGCGCCTGCCCATCGGTAAAACGGGCGACGTCGGCAAGCAGGGCGTCGATCGTGCCTTGTGCGCTGCCGCCGCTGTCGGCGAGTGTCTGGATCACGCGCTCCTTGCCGAACAATTGCTGCGAAACATCGTGGGCCTCGTCGAGACCATCGGTATAAAGCAGCAAGCAGGCGCCCGGTGTGATCGTAGCAGCGTGCAGCGGAAAGCTCGTGTCCGACATCGCCCCGAGCGGCAGCGCGCCGTGCTCGCCGAGTTCGCACACGCGCCGGTCCGGATCGCGCAGCAGCGGTGCCGGGTGTCCGGCGTTGGCGAATTCCAGCCGGCCCGATTCGGGTTCGATCGCCGCCGCCAGCATGGTCACGAACATGCCCGGTTCGAGTTCGTGCGCGAGTTTGCGGTTCAGTCCCGCGAGCAGTTCGTCCGGGCCGACGAGATTGCGCGCGAATACACGCACCTGCACCGACAGCCGTGCCATGTACAACGCTCCGGACACGGCCTTGCCGGAGACATCGGCGATGACCAGGCCGTGGCGGCCGTCGCGGTATTGGAAGTAATCGAAATAATCGCCACCGATCACGCGCGCGGCGGCGTAGCTGTCGGCAAAGCGGTAGCCCGGCAGGACGGGCGCGGATTGCGGCAGAAAGCGTTGCTGGATGCGTCGGGCGAGTGCCAGATCATGCGCTTCGACCAGACGTTCGGGCGATTGCGCCTGCTGGCTGGCTACCAGCCAGGCCAGTTGCCCGGCGACGCCGGCGAACAATTCGCGATCGGCGGGGCGCCAGGCGTTTTGCGCGAACGCGCTTTCCAGATACAGCGCGCCGAGCGTCTCGCCGCCCAGACGCAACGGCATGCCGAGCAGGGCTGCGGGCACGACATCCGTGCGCAGGCGCGCGGCCAGCGCTTCGCGACCCGGGTCGTCGGTGATTTCGATACCGTATTCCTGGCGCAGTGCTTCACGCAAAAAAGCATCGGCCAAGGCGAATTCGCTGCCGCCGGAGGTTGCGGTGGTTTGCTGCGCCAGACGTGTCAGCGTTTCCGTGCCGCCATGGCGGGCATAAACCGCGGCTCGGCTGGTTTGCGGGAAAGTCGCCAGCAATGCGTGCAGCGCCTCGTCCAGGGTCGTGCGCAGATCTTGCGGACGTCGCGACAGCGCGCCGATGTCGCAGAACAGTTTCAGGCGCGCCAGCAGGTCGCGAAGCCCGGGCGACCCCGGAACGGCGTCAGCGCGCGCCGCATCGATGGCCGCGCGCGCGCGCGTCGAGTTCGTGCTGGGCAGGCTCGGCGACGGCAACGACGGCTGGTCGCTGGGTGTGGCGCGGAATACGGCCTTGACTTCGCCGAATTGCAACTCGTCGCCGTCCGTGACCGGCACTGGTCCCGCGATGCGCATCCCGCGCAGCAAAGTGCCGTTGGCGCTATCTTGATCGCTGACTTCCCAAGCTGCGCCATTGCGACGGATTGAGGCGTGCCGGCGCGAGACGGTCGGATCGTTCAGACGCACTTCGGAAAACTGGCCACGGCCGATCACCGCGGCATCGGAAAATCCGAACACCTGACCGGCAAGGGCTCCCGAGGTGACGATGAGGCTTGGCATGGCAGCGTCACGAGTTTGGCACAAAGCGCCGCGATGCGGGATGATGGCGGCCCCTGTCGATCGAGACCTGCCATGCATGTTTCTTACTGGTGCGTTCTTGTTGCGGCACTGCTGCCGTTCGTTTTCACCGCGATCGCCAAGACCATCGGCCGACGCGAGTTCAGCAACCGTGCGCCGCGTGTATTTCAGTCCAAGCTGACCGGGATGGCGGCACGTGCGCACTGGGCGCATCTGAACTCGTTCGAGGCATTTCCGCCATTCGCCGCCGGCGTGTTGATCGCGCAACAGATCGGCGCGACGCAGAGCCGCATCGACGCCCTGGCCATCGCCTTTGTCGCGCTGCGGGTCGTGTATGGAATCTGTTATCTCGCCGATCAGGCGACGCTGCGCAGTCTGGTCTGGACGGCGGCGTTTGCGTGTACGCTCGGATTGTTCGTCATCGGCGCATGAAAAAAGCCGGGTGATAAATCACCCGGCTCGAAACGCCGCGGAATTCCAGGGGAGGGGAGGCTCGCGCGGCGTGTCCCTGACGTGCGGGCATCCGTACCCGCGCGGTATTACTTGGCGGCGGCCGTCGCGGCCTTCTTCACCGCATTGACCTGCTTGCTGAAGTTCTCGTTGGCGGCCTCGAAGCTGCCCTTGGCCAGTTGGCCGAGCGCTTCCGTGGTCTTGAGCGTGACGCCGAAGACTTCCTGACCGTTGGCGTAGAACTTCTCGGTGGATTCCTTCACCAGGTTCACGCCCTTCGGCCAGAACGCCTTGAGCGCGTCGAAGTCGCGCACTTCGGCCGCTTCGGACCAGAATTCGACCGTTGCCGAGACGCGATTTTCCAGCGTCTTGAGTTGCAGGTCGGCGATGCGCTCGAGACCTTCCACCGCGAGGCTGTGCGCCTTGAACGCGGTATCGGCGAAGCTCTTGCTGAGCGCCAGGACTTGCGTGTTGATCTGCTCGTACATGGTATTGCCCTCGCGGGTTGGTGGGAGTGTGAGGGCACTATATACGTGTATTTGTTGCAATGCAACAAGTTTCGGTCAGCACGAGCAATAACACTATTAAATCATTGATTATAAATATGTAAGTAAAATTATACCGGGCCAGTTAAGAATCCACTTCGGCGGCAGAATTGCGCAAATGCACAATTTCGTGCTTATCCCGAAAAGGCACATCCGGAAGTGCAGGTTTCAAGGACCACGACCTTGCTCAACATGGGCAGTGCCGGCTTGAGCCGCTTCCAGATCCACTCGGCCAGACGCTCGCTGGTCGGATTTTCCAACCCACCGATTTCATTGAGGTAGTGATGATCAAGCTCGGCGAAGATGGGTGCAAATGCCGACTTTATATCGGCAAAATCCATGACCCAACCGGTGTGCGCATCCGGTGTGCCGGAGACATGAATTTCGATGCCGAAAGAATGCCCGTGCAGGCGCGCGCACTTGTGCCCGGGAGGCACGTTGGGCAACCGGTGCGCCGCTTCGATCTGGAAACGCTTGAAGATGTCCATGTGTGCGCAAGGCCGGGGATAGTCGGCCAGCGGGATATGGTGGCTAGGGGCGGGATCGAACCGCCGACCTCAGCATTATGAGTGCCGCGCTCTAACCGTCTGAGCTACCTAGCCACGCCGCCGCAACCGGATCGCGTAGTTTAGCGGCGCCGCCGCGGCGCGTAAATGGCGCGGTTGCCGGCAGCGTCGCGGCTGTGGAAGAATCCGGGCAAGGTTTGCGGGAGTTCTGCGTGATCGATCCGGACGGCTATCGCCCGAATGTCGGCATCATTCTGGTACGCGACGACGGTTCGGTGTTCTGGGCGCGGCGGGCGTACCGGGACGGCTGGCAGTTCCCGCAAGGCGGCATGAACAGCGACGAAACACCGCTGGAAGCCATGTACCGCGAGCTGGAAGAAGAGACCGGCTTGCGTCCCGAGCACGTGCAGGTGCTCGGTGCGACCCCCGGCTGGCTGCGCTACCGCTTGCCGCGCAAATACCTGCGCCAAAACGAAAAGCCCATGTGCATCGGCCAGAAGCAGGTCTGGTTCCTGTTGCGCTTCATCGGCGAGGAAGCGCATGTGCGCCTGGACGTCACCGACTCGCCGGAATTCGACCTGTGGCGCTGGGTCGATTTCTGGTATCCGCTGGCGCATGTCGTGCCGTTCAAGCGCGAGGTGTACGAACGCGCCTTGCGGCATCTGGCGCCGCTGGCCGAGGCCCTGCGCGCGAGCACGAACCTGGGTGCAATTTCAGGCTGATCGCCTCGGCTCAGGCCGTGCTTTTCGCAAGCAGCGATTGCAGTTCCGCATGCACGCGCGCGAACGTGCGTGCAAGCTCCGCCACCAGCAGTGGCGCCTCGTTGCCGAGGTCGCCCGCGCGCGCGCCGTGCTCCAGGCGCTTGGCCAGTTCCGACAGGCTCAGCGCGCCGAGGTTGGCGCTGG